>JBAZTY010000005.1:0-4611 GCA_041661685.1 Patescibacteria group bacterium | reverse complement strand
AGGTATTTGGTCCGGCGCCGCTTATCTAATCTACGGCGATAGCGACGGAGACCTTAATGACGACGGCCAGCCGGACATTACGGATGATATCGACCTTTCCGAAGCAGACGCTAAATTCGTTGGCGAAGAGGCCAGCGACTATGCCGGTATCTCCGTTACCACCTCTGGTGATGTTAATAATGACGGCTATGATGATATTTTAATTGGTAGTGCGGGATCGTCTTATCTAATCTACGGCGATAGCGACGGAGACCTCAATGACGACGGCCAGCCGGACATTACGGATGATATCGACCTTTCTGAGGCAGCTGCTAATTTTATCAGCACGGGATTTGTTTATACTTATTTTGCCGGAGATGTAAACAACGATAGTTATGATGAGATAATATTCAGAGATCAGTATGATGATGAGGGAGGCTCTGATGCTGGCGCCGTTTATTTAATTTACGGTCAAGCCGCTGATTATGCCGGCAGTATAGATTTGGCTACATCCGCCGACGCAAAATTTCTCGGCGAAGCGGCCGGCGATCATGCTGGTTCGTCTGCTTCATCCGCCGGCGACGTGAACAACGACGGATATCATGACATAATAATAGGCGCTAACACAAATAATGATGGAGGTAGTTCCGCCGGCGCGGCTTATCTAATTTACGGCCAAGCTAGTAATTATACCGGTGATATCAATTTATCTGAAGCCATTGAATTTACTGGCGAAGCAGAAGACGACTGGGCCGGTATTGCCGTTTCCTCCGCCGGAGATATTAATAATGACAGTTTCGATGATATTTTAATTGGTGCATCTTTTAATGGTGTTAATGATAACGGCGCGGCCTATCTTGGTTACCTATATATTGACGCCGATCACGATGGAGTCGCTGGCACCGATGGCCTTTTAGACGGCACCGACTGCAATGATAGCGATAACACTATGGCCTCCAATCAAACTTATTATGTGGATGCTGATGGCGACGGTTATGGATCAACCACGGTTGGTTTATTCTGTTCATCTACCGCTCCCGCGGGCTATGCCGTTAACAGTTCGGATTGCAGCGATACGGACAACACGGTTCATGCCGATCAAACCTATTATCAAGACTTAGACGGCGACGGTCTTGGCAACGCTTTAGTTACCACCTCAGTATGCGCTTCTGTGCCACCGGCCGGATATGTCACCAATGGCAATGATACTGATGACACTATCAAAGACATATCTACCATAACCGCAGGGGATAACGGCGATATCACTATTACTTATGTGAATAATGATACTTCAGTAATAGATGTTTTTAGCTACACAGGAACAGATGATCTAACCTTAAAACAATATCAAGATAATTATTATTTAGCCCTGCACCCTAAAGCCAAGAAATTAGCTTTAATAAATATTAACACCTTAACTGTTTTATCAAGAAAAACTCTTTCCAAAAAAAGCTTTCCCACCAATTCTTTAAAAACTTATACTCTAAGAAACAAGAAATGGGCTGTGGTTACTGCCAAGAATAAAAAAGGCAAAGTAAAACTATCTCTTGTTAAAATATTAATAACTCAAGAAAAACTGGGTAAAAAATTAGCTACCTCGCTTGTTAACAAGAAAATAAAACCCGCCAAAACGAAAAGAAATAAAAATACTATCTTGCTTAGAAGTAAGAATAATAAAATATTAAATAAATATTTGTTAACTAAAAAGATAGTATTAAAAGAAATATAATTATGAAAAAATTATTATTATTTTTTCTTTTAACTTTCCCGCTAGCCACCTTTGCTCAAGAAGAATACAGCTTATCTTTATTTGAGAAGTATGCCGGAGAAGCGGCTTATGATCAGTCTGGCAACGATGTTCAACCCGCTGGAGACGTAAACAATGATGGCTACGCTGATTTTTTAGTAGGATCTTTATATAATAATACGGCAGCCGCGGCGGCCTATTTAATTTATGGATCCGCAGATGAATTATCAGGGGCATCATTATCAACAGCCGTGAAATTTTCCGGAGAGGCTTCGTACGATTGGGCGGGATCCAAGCTAACGTCAGCCGGAGACGTAAACAACGACGGTTACGACGATATATTAATCGGCGCGGACGGGAATGATCCCGCCAATGCCGGAGCCGCTTATTTAATCTATGGTCAAGCCGGCTTGCTTACCAGCGCTTCTTTGACAACGGCAGTAAAATTTTCCGGTACGGAAGACGGTGAATTAGCCGGTTGCGATGTTGCTTCAGCCGGAGACGTAAACGCTGACGGTTACGACGATATCTTAGTGGGTGCCTTTAATAATGGCCCTATGAATGCCGGCGCCGCCTATTTAATTTATGGACAAGCCAGCTTGCTTACCAGCGCCTCTTTATCAACCGGTGTACAATTCACCGGAGAAGGAGATTTTGATTTTGCCGGATATGCCGTCTCTTCTGCCGGAGACGTGAACAACGATGGTTATGATGATTTTTTAATAGGTGCGTATGAAAATAGCGATATTTATACCGAAGCCGGGGCTACCTATTTAATCTACGGTCAAGCTGTTCATTTAATTAATGCCTCTTTATCCACGGCCGTACAGTTTTCTGGAGAAGCCGACGAAGACTACAGTGGTATGGCTGTATCAGCCGCGGGGGATGTTAATCACGATGGTTATGCGGATTTTTTAATTGGGGCCGCCAGCAATAATAGCAGTTTTTCCGATAGCGGCGCGGCTTATCTCATCTATGGCCAAGCCGATATTTTTATCGATTCGTCTTTATCTACGGCAGTAAAATTTAGCGGCGAAGAAACGAGCGGTAATGCGGGAATCTCTTTATCAGGAGCGGGAGATGTAAACAACGATGGTTATGATGATTTTGTAGTGGGCGCCACGGGCGAGGATACAAATACAGGCGCTATTTATTTAATTTTTGGATCTGCTACGGAATTATCCAGTAATCTTTTATCGTCATCGGACATTATACGATTTAACGGTGAAGGCGCTTTTGACAACGCCGGCAATGCCGTGGCCAATGCTGGAGATATTAATAATGACGAATTCGACGAACTCCTCATAGGAGCCAGCTATAATAATGATGGGAGCAACACGGATGCCGGTGCCGCGTATCTTGGGTATCTCTATATTGATGAAGACGGCGATGGCGCTGCTGGCGATACCGGATTACTATCCGGCACAGATTGCAATGATTCCGATGCTACTGTTTATAAGAATCAAACCTACTATCAAGATTTAGACGGCGATGGCCTAGGCAATGCTTCGGTTACCACTTCTATTTGTTCTTCTGCTCCTCCAGCTGGTTATGTCGCCGATAATACTGATACCAACGATGCCGTTAAAGACATATCCACTATTATTGCGGGGGATAACGGCGATATCACTATTATTTACGTAAACAATGATACTTCAGTAATAGATGTCTTTAATTATTCCGGAACAGATCCTGCAACATTGCAGCAATATCAAGATAATTATTATCTAGCTCTTCATCCTAAAGCTAAAAAGCTGGCTTTAATAAATGTTAATACTTTAACTGTTTTATCAAGAAAAACTCTTTCTAAAAAAAGCTTTCCTACTAATTCTCTAAAAACCTATACTCTAAGAAACAAGAAATGGGCTGTAGTGACTGCCAAGAATAAGAAAGGTAAAGTGAAACTATCTCTTGTTAAAATATTATTAACTCAAGAAAAGCTGGGTAAAAAAATAGCCGCCTCGCTTATTAATAAGAAAATAAAACCCGCCAAAACAAAAAGAAATCATAATACAATTCTCTTAAGAAGCAAGAATAATAAAATTATTAATAAATATTTGTTAACTAAAAAAATAAATTTAAGAGAAATATAATTATGAAGAAAGTATTATTATTTTTACTGTTAGCGTTTCCTTTAGCCACTTTCGCGCAAGATGAATATAGCATATCATTACTGGATAAGTTTATTGGCGAAGCAGAATGGGATGAGGCTGGTAATTACATGTCATCTGCCGGAGATGTTAATGGTGATGGTTATGATGATGTATTAATGAGCACATATTATGATTATGGTGAGAGTGATTCCGCCGGCGCAGTTTATCTAATCTACGGCGATAGCGACGGAGACCTTAATGACGACGGCCAGCCGGACATTTCTAATGATATCAACCTATCCGAAGCAGACGCCAAATTTAAGGGCGAATCAGATTATAATTCTGCTGCTCTTGTTTCTTCTGCCGGCGACGTAAATAATGACGGTTATGATGATATATTAATTGGTGCAATACAGTATGATGGCCAGAGGGGCGCCGCTTATCTAATCTACGGCGATAGCGACGGAGACCTTAATGACGACGGCCAGCCGGACATTTCTAATGATATCAACCTATCCGAAGCAGACGCCAAATTTATCGCCGAGGCGGCTGGTGATATGGCCGGTAGAATTTCATATACCGGAGATGTTAATGGAGACGGCTATGATGATATAATTATCGGCGCACATGCTAATGATACTGGAGGTATTTGGTCCGGCGCCGCTTATCTAATCTACGGCGATAGCGACGGAGACCTTAATGACGACGGCCAGCCGGACATTACGGATGATATCGACCTTTCCGAAGCAGACGCTAAATTCGTTGGCGAGGAGGCCAGCGACTATGCCTGTT
>JBAZTY010000004.1:1039-97353 GCA_041661685.1 Patescibacteria group bacterium | reverse complement strand
GGGATGCTTTTCACCTTTCCCTCACGGTACTTGTTCACTATCGATCATAAGAAGTATTTAGTCTTAGGTCATAGTCGACCTGGCTTCAAACGGGATTTCACGAGTCCCGCCCTACTTAAGAACACTAGCCACGAAGAGTCATTTCTTTTCACTTACCGGGCTATCACCGTCTCTGGCCGAGCTTTCCAGCTCGTTCAATTAAGAAATGTCTTTTTTTACTTCGCCCCGTTGCTCTGGCAACAAGCGCTAATATCTTGCAACACCGATAAAACATATGGTTCCAGAACCTTCTGAAACAAACTTGGCGAACCAAGCTCGTTTCTCAGTTATTTCGGTTTAGACTCCTCCCCTTTCGCTCGCCACTACTCAGGGAATGATTTTTATTTTATTTTCCTCCAGCTACTAAGATGTTTCAGTTCGCCGGGTGTTCCAGCTCGCCTAAAAGGCTGAGCTTCCTCTCTCTTCAAGAGAGGGGGTTTCCCCATTCGGAGATCTGCGGGTCAAAGGTTGCTTGCCACCTAACCGCAGCTTATCGCAGGCTGCTACGTCCTTCATCGTCTTCTTATGTCAAGGCATCCACCGTATACTCTTATTGAGATTTTCCCACGCTTTTATTTACAAAGCTAAAAAAGCGTGTCTTTTGGCATTCCGATACAGCCCCTCGGTCTCGGACGAAAAATTTGAGACTAAGGGATCAGAACACCAATCTTACTTTATATTTGATGTCTTTACTCTAACATGAATTGTTAAGGTCCGAGGGCGCAAAAAAACCGCTTTCGGCGGTTCTAAATAATCGCAAAATAGCTGATCATCTAGAATCGCTGTTTAACATGGTTTCTTACCAATTTACGCATATTATTTTCGGCTTTTTATGCCCTTTTAAAACTGTTAACAATTATAGCCTTTCTAAAAATAATGTCAAGGGGGCAAAACCCTAGATAAAATACCTAAAAATCCCCTAAAAATTGTGGTTTATTAGACCATTGACAAAAGTATTTTTTCGTTCTATCATTCAAAGATTAAAATCAGTTGATTTTAATGAAAATAGAGACGGTATACTATTCTTTCACAACTTAAAAACTAATCAGAAATGGACAAGAAGAAAGTACTTGATACTCCCTTTGTATTCAAGCGCGGGTATGAAACTTTTGTGATGATCAAACCCGGCGCAGTCAGACGCGGATACACTATGGCGATTATTAAAATCATCCTAGCGACCGGTCTGAGAATAAAGAAAATCAAAAAGATCTTTTCAGTCTCCAGGGAACAATTGGAAAAACATTACAACAAAGATCTGGATTGGTTCGTAAAAGTTGGGAAAAAAATATCTCAACGTCTCCAAGAGAAAGGAGAAACGCCAACTAAATCATTTGAGGCCTACGGTCGCGACGCCCTAGAAGAAGTTATCCAGCATATGCTATCCGGGCATTTCTTCATCATTATTTTCGAAGGCGAAAATGCGGTAGAGATTATCCAAGGATTAACGGATACGATTCGTGAAAAATTCGGCAAAGATATTGTCGATAATGCTTTCCATCGCTCCGACCCCGGCGAAGAACCAAGAGAAATTGACATTTGGGACTCGTATTTTGAAAAGGCAGCCTAACTGGCTTAAATTAAACATTTAACATTAATAAAAAAAACAATTAAACCCTAAAAACTTATCGATCATGGAAAAAAGCATGGTAAAAGAGTACCTAAAAAAAAGAGCCGATAAAAATTTAAGGCCACAGACTCATGAGGAAGCTTATGAGATAGAAGTCAATAAATTCGTGGCCGAGGTGACCCTAGCCCTTGAAGACCCTGAAGCTCAAATATGTACAACAAACGTCCATCAACGGCAGATTGGCGCCCTAGATAAGTTTATCGACGAAATCATCGAAGACGTGTTTCATAAGCATCTTCCGGTTAATGACAAGAAGAAAAAGGAATTTCTTGATCTTATTAAGAAAACCGACAACCTTTTTTTAGTCCATGCTCTCGAAATCAGGCTAAAATGCCAGCCAAAGATAGCCTTATTGGAAAAAAGCGCGCTGCCTGCTTTCGAAGAGGCGATGCAGAAAAAAGCAGACCTTAATGCCTTGACCTTATACGATGTCTTAAGAAAAAAGATTCACGACTGGGCTTTCGATGCAGACATCGAACATTCGGAGATACTAAAAAGACTCCAACAAATCGGATTTGATCTAAAAAATGAAATCAACGCCAAGAAGAAAAAATATTAAAAATTAAAAATTAAGAATCACCAAACAAAAGAGCTAGAATCATCTAGCTCTTTTTTCTTATCTAAAATATTATCTATTGTCTATCGAATTTAATTATCCAGCGAGCGCGGGTCTTCCATCTGATTGACGGCAATCTCCCTAGTAATTTCTCCAGCTTGATATAATTCCTTGATATGGCGGTCGAGCGTAATCATGCCGATAGAGGAATTCGTTTCAATCGTCGATCTTATCTGAGCGATTTTCCCTTCCCGAATCAGATTCGCGACTGCTTCGTTATTGAGCAGAATTTCTCTCGCCGCCACTCGCCCGCCGCTGACGCGCGGCAACAAACGCTGCGAAATCACTGCCGTTAAAACTGAGGACAATTGCGATTTTATCTGGCTCTGCTGATAAGGGGGGAAGCTATCGATGATACGGTCTATGGTCTGAGCGGCGCTATAGGTATGGAGAGTCGCTAAGACCAGATGCCCGGTCTCAGCCAGGGTCACGGCCATAGCTATTGTTTCTGGGTCGCGCATCTCTCCGACCATGATGACGTTCGGATCCTGACGGAGCACATGCTTCAAGCCGCTGGCGAAGGTAAGCATATCTGTGCCTAACTGGCGCTGAGAAATAATGCTTTTGTCCGGCTTAAACATAAATTCGATCGGATCTTCCAGGGTTATGATATTGGCGCGGCGCGTCGCATTAATATGATTGACCATGGCCGCTAAAGTCGTGGACTTGCCGCAGCCGGTCGGTCCGGTAACGAGGATGAAACCCTGCGCCAGCTTCATCAGATCTTCGACAACGGCCGGCATGCCGAGTTCTTTTAAGGTCGGCTGGCTTTCATCGATGATGCGGGCGACAATATTGACATTATTCTTCTCGAAGGCGAAATTGACGCGATAACGATAATTCTCAACCTGATAACCCATATCTAAGTCCCGTTTATCCAAAAACCGGGCCTTCTGTTCCTTGGTCAGCATGGCATCCAAGAATGATTCCAAGTCTAGGGCTGTGAGCGGAGCGAACTTCTCGCCAGCCGCGGCCTCATTAATATCAAAAAGCTCGCCGTCTATCCTTAAGACGGGAGCTTGGCCGTACAACAGATGGATGTCCGACGCCTTCTTGGCGGCGGCCAATTTAAAAAGATTATTGATATCCATAGACAAACATTATAGATAACGAATCTAACGTAGTTACCAGCCCATTTTCTTCAGGCCGTTAGCGGCGGCATCAACCTGGGCTTCTTGCTTAGAAGAGCCTTTGCCCGAAGCGACCATCTCTTCATTAAGATATAAGCCGACAGTAAATATTTTGGCGTGGTCAGGCCCCTGTTCATCAAGAATCTCATAATGCGGCGTAATCCCTTTATGCTCTTGGGCCTTTTCTTGAAAAGTAGATTTAGGATCGAGATAAGTCTGATTTCTCAAAATATCATCAAGCTTAGACACGACGTTCTTCATGATGAATTTCTTGGCGGGTTCTATACCTTGATCAAGATACATAGCGCCAATAATCGCTTCGACGGCGTTGGCGAGAATAAACTGCCGCGATTTCTTATTCTTATCGCGCGATTCTCCTTTAGACAGATACAGGCATTCTTCAATGTTAAGTTCAGTCGCAACTTCATAAAGCATCTTCGCGTTAACGAGCGAGGCGCGCCAATTAGTCAGGTCCCCTTCCGGAGTATCTTCAAAATTAAGATAGAGATACTCAGTCACGACGATTTCTAAAACCGCATCGCCCAAAAACTCCAAGCGTTCGTTATGTCCCATCTTGAAGTCAGGATGTTCATTAAGATAAGAGCGATGGACCAAGGCCTGCTTTAAAAGGCTGTCCGTCTTAAACTTGACGCCCAGTCTTTTCTGCAATTTTGTTAGATCGATATTAGTCATATTAACAAACAGACGCTTATTTAGCCGCCTCTTCTTTCTTATCTTCTTTCTTGGCTGCTTCCGCTTCTTCCTTATTATCTCTCTTCTGGATTTCTGGTTCATCGTTATATAAGGCGCCGAGCACGCCGTTGACGAACTTTCCGGAAGCGTCGCCGCCAAAGCTCTTGGCGACTTCAATAGCTTCATTAATCGCTACCCGCGGCGGGATTGGAGAATGAAGCAGCTCATAGATGCCTAAGCGCAAAATATTACGATCGATAGTCGTAATCTGATCTAACGGCCATTCAGTCGCATATTTGACGATCAGGCGATTGATTTCTTCGAGATTATCCCTGACGCCGATTACTAGACTCCTGACAAAGCCGCCATCATCAAAATTAGGGGCAAAATTAGCAAAATTATCGACTATCAGCCGTTCTATATCCCCATCTTTCTGACCATTAAAATCCCAAGCAAACAAAGTCTGCAGGGCGATAGTCCGAGCTAAATGCCGGTTAGACATAATTATTTCTTCTTAGGAGAAGCTGCTTTAATCTTAATCTGACGAACTTCTCTGCCTTTATAAGTACCACAAAGAGCGCAAGCGGTGTGAGGCTTGACGGCCTTGCCGCATTTCGGACACTTGTTAAGCACGACTTTCTTCAGGGCTAGATGCGCGCGACCTTTATGAGTAGCGGCATGAGTCTTCTGTTTCTTAGGATTGGCCATATGTTTTTACTTTATTTTTATAAATTATAGCTATTTTCAGTATAACTTAAAACCAGCATTAGTCAAATTAAAGCGCCGGTTTCGGTCCGACAATCGCCTCAAATTCGTCTTTCTCGATAGTCTCCTTCTCTAGCAAGACGGCGACGATCTTTTCTAACTGTCCCTTCTCTTGCCTGATGATGGCCGCGGCCTTCTCTTCACCTTGCTTGATGAAGCTAGAGATCTCTTCATCAATCCTTTCGGCGACTTTTTCACTATAATCGCGCTGTTCATGAATTTCGCGGCCTAAGAAGATCATCTCTTCCTTTTCGCCGTAAGTGCGCGGCCCGAGATGGTCGCTCATACCATAATCAGTCACCAAGCTGCGGGCGACCGCGGTGGCGCGGCGCAAATCAGAGGTCGCTCCGGTTGTCACTTCGCCGAAGATAGTCTTCTCTACCAGATGACCGGCTAATAGGACGGCAATCTCGGAAATGAATTCTGATTTAGCGTGCATATGACGATCTTCAGACGGAACTTTGAGGGTATAGCCGCCAGCGCTGCCGCGGGCGATGATGGAAACTTTATGGACCGGATCGGCGTCAGGCAAAAAGTGCGCGACGAGCGCATGGCCAGCTTCATGATAAGCCGTAATCTTCTTTTCATTGTCAGTAATAACCCGGCTCTTGCGTTCCGGGCCGATCATGACTTTCTCGATCGCCTCGAACAGGTCTTCATTTCTTATTTCCTTCTGGTTATTGCGCGCTGCGAGGATAGCCGCTTCATTCAAGATATTAGCGAGATCGGCGCCGGAAAACCCAGCCGTCCTTTCCGCGATAGTCTTCAGGCTAGCGTCTTTAGCTAAGGGCTTCTTCTGAGAATGAACTTTCAATATCGCTTCGCGATCTTTCAGGTCAGGCAGATCGATCATGACGCGGCGATCAAAGCGCCCCGGTCTTAATAAGGCCGGGTCAAGCACATCCGGACGATTGGTCGCGGCGATCACGATGATATTCTGAGTTGCTTCGAAGCCATCCATCTCTACCAAGATTTGATTCAAGGTCTGTTCTCTTTCATCATGGCTGCCGCCCATGCCAGAACCGCGCTTGCGTCCGACCGCATCAATCTCATCGATAAATAATATGCAAGGCGCATTCTTCTTAGCTTTATCGAATAAGGAGCGAACGCGGGAAGCGCCGACACCGACGAACATTTCGACGAATTCCGAACCGGACATATGAAAGAAAGGAACTTGCGCTTCACCGGCGACAGAACGGGCTAATAAAGTTTTACCAGTTCCGGGTGCGCCTAACAACAAGACGCCGCGCGGAATCTTAGCTCCTAACTCATGAAATTTTTTCGGGAATTTCAAAAACTCGACTATCTCCTGTAATTCTTCCTTAGCTTCCTTAGCGCCGGCAACATCCTTGAAAGTAGCGCGATGCTTCTCATCCGGCTTGAAATCTTTTCCGATTGATTGCCCAAAACTCATCGCGCGGGAATTTGCGCCTTGAACGCCGCGCAACATGAAGAATAAGAAAGCGCCGACGAGCAGAAGCGGTAAAACGATCGGCAGGATATTGGCTAACCAATAATCCCAGCCGCTCGCTTCCTTAACAGATATCTTGATGTTCGCCATCTTCGCCGGATCGACCTTGAGATTATTCAATAAAGTTGAAAGGGATTCTGATGGCTCTTTCATGACGCTCTCAATCTTATTATCTTTCAGGGTCACATTGATCTTATCGCCAGAAACAACCAGCTCAGAAACTGAATCAGAATTTATCTGACTGATAAGCGCTTCGATCCCGACCACTTCCGGCTTAGCGGCGCCGCGGCTGGCGAACGAACTGAAGAGGCCGGCCACGACTAGAAAGATGATAAAGAATAATAAGAAATTCTTGATGAGTTTTTTCATGGTGTTTAAAATTAATAGGCAGATTTATCTACTCTCATTTTATACGGAAAAGGTGTTTTTGGCAATATAAAAACGCCCGTTTTACCGGGCATTTTTATGCTTATTATTTGGCTTTCTTAACGGTCTTAGTCTTCTTTTCTGGCTTTTCTTTCTTATCTTCTTTTTCTTCCTTCTCTTCCTTTACTTTCTTAGCCTTAGCCGGCTTCTCGGATTTCCCTTCGGCTTCCTCAGCTTTATCTTCAACCTTCTTAACTTTCTTAGTCTTGGATCCAGCGTCGGCCAGCTTTAAACCTAAGCGATGCTCGCTCGGAGAAATGCTGACGATTTCAAAATCCTTAACCTCATTGGACTGGAATAAATCAGTGATCTTATCCTTGCTATCCAGATTCAATTGGCTGACATGAGCTAGCCCGTGAATCTCGTCATCGAGCTTCACGAATAAGCCGAACGGATTGACCTTCAGGATAGTGCCCGGAACGATCTGCCCGATCTGATATTTAGCGCTCGCTTCCATCCAAGGGTCGCGCAATAATTTTTTCGCGCTTAAGAAAACCTTGGCGCCATCAATAGAAATGATTTCCGCCTTGATCTTATCATTGACCTTATACATCTCGCTCGGAGAATCGATTCTCTGCCAAGCTAATTCTGAAATATGGATTAAGCCTTCGATGTTCTCGCCGAAAGAAACGAAAACGCCAAAATTAGTGATAGCGGTAATGCGGCCTTCAACGGCCATGCCAATCTTATATTTATCCAGAGCCGGCTTCTGTTTCTTATTCCAGACATCCTTCTCGCTGAAGATGATTTTATTATCGGCTTCGCTAAGAGTGATAACGGTAACTTCGAATTCCTGGCCGACGAAAGATTTCAATTTCTCCAAGATCTTGCTCTTATCGCCTCCAGAAATACGCGGATAATTCTCCGGCGCTAATTGAGACACTGGCAAAAAGCCATCAATCTGGCAATAACGGCTGAGTAAGCCGCCCTTATTAGCATCGACGATCTTGACCTTGATAGTAGATTTATCTTTGAGAGCCTGATGTAATTTCGCCCAAGCTTTCTCCTGGCCGACTAGACGGAAAGATAATTCCAATTCTCCATTCTCGTTCTCCGCATCAATAACCGCGGCTTCAATTTCGTCGCCCGGTTTCAGGTTAGAAAATTCCTCGACTTCATTATAAAGCTCCGGACCGCGAACAATGCCCATTAAAACGCCGTCGATATCTAATTTAACCTCGGCTTTAGAAGCGGCGACGACTACGCCCTTGATTATCTCGCCGACCTGAGGAATCCGAGTAGTGTCCTTCTCGAACAGCTGCGCGAATTCGCTGGTCTCTTCAATTTTTTTGTCTTCCATATATATGAGCTTGCTTTTTATACTAATATTAATAAAAAAAGCTTGCTTAACCCGAATATTATTCGAGCCCCGGGGCCACCTCTAGCTCTTTTGAGAAGCTATGAAATCCGCGGGTTATCTTATAGGTGAGTATTTAATTTAGTAATACTAGTTTACAAAATAAATGGGCGACTGTCAATATCGCAGCCGCTCGGTTTAAATCTGCCATCTGTTTACTTCAACGGCAGAATAAAATAAAAAGTCGTGCCTTGGTCTTGCTCCGATTCGAACCACATCTTGCCGCCATGAGCCTCGACTATGCTCTTAGCTATATAGAGGCCGAGGCCAGTGCCCTCAGTCGAGACAGTAGAGATGTTGTCGGCTCGGAAAAATTTTTGAAAGACCCGGGCCTTCTGACTTTCGGGAATGCCAAAACCGAAATCCTGAATAGAAACCTGAGCGGTATCGCCTAAACGTTTGAAGCTGATAATAATCTTCTTGTTCTTGCCAGAATATTTAATGGCATTATTAATCAGATTGGCAAGAACTTGATAAATCTTGTCCCGATCAAAATCGAACTCTAACTTATCTGGAAGGGGTTTGTCGGATATTATTTTAATCTCGCTCTCGGGCGAAATAATCCTTTGATCACTAACCACCTCATTCGTCAGAGAGATGATATCGCCCAGACGCTTTTCGATCGTAAATTTATGCCCGGTCTCGATGCGAGAAACATCTAATAAATCGCTGACCAGGCGGATCATCCGTTCATTGCTATTATATATCTGTCGGATGAAATCTAGCTGTTTTCCGGATAATTCCCCAACCTTCTGATCAATTAATAACTGGCCGAGCCATTTGATGCCGGTCAGAGGAGTGCGTAATTGATGAGAAGCGACGGAGATGAATTCTGATTTTATCTTCTCGATCTTCTTAGCCCGGCTGATATCGCGGATAACCGCCATGACCGCTGGATGGTTATCGAATTCTATCAAAGAGCTATTAGTTTCTACAAAGAGAGGCTCGTTATTCTTTTTGATTAATTCAAATTCATAACGACTGGCGGTGGGAGCTCCCTTTAAACGCTGAGTATACCTGTCGACGACTAATTTTTTATACTTAAGGGAGATAAAATCTACTACCGGCCGACCGATGACTGATCGCAAATCATAGCCGGTAATCTCCTGGATGGCCTTGTTGCCGAACTTAATCAAGCCATCCTGGATGACCAGGACCCCGTCGCTGGATTGCTCGACTAGCGTGCTATATTTCTCTTCTGATTTTCTAACCGCCTTTTCCCATTGGTGATGCTCGGTAATATCTTCAATGATGGCCAAGAAATAGAGAGGCTGGCGTTTCGCGCCCTTGATCAAGCTAATATTCACGCGAGTATAGATAACGCTCTTATCCTTTTTGATATACCGATTATGATCCCTATAAACATTAAGCTCCCCTTTGATCAGCCGCTTAATCTGCGCCAGGCTCTTCGGGAGTTCTTTAGGATGAGCAACTTGATTAAGAGTCATCTTCCTTAATTCTGCCTCCGAATAACCCCAGAGGCCGATGGCTGCTTGATTGCCGCCGATAAATCCATTATCAAGATTAATTAAGACTATAGCAATCGGGTTGTCTTCATAGATAGCCCGGAAGCGAGCCTCGTTGTTAGCTATCTCTTGTTCCGCATCATAGCGCGCGGAAATATCACGAATATTGCATTGGATGACCTCGGAATGATCGATAGAGTAAACATTGCTGACAAACTCCACGTGAATAGCCTGGCCCGCTTTGGTTCTCAGAGGCAAATTTTCATAATGAATATACTTTTTTCTTTTCAATTCTTCAAACGACTTCTTAGAAGCGACGATATCCTTAAATAAGCCGATCTCCCATAATTTTTTCTGCAAAAACTTCTTGCGGCTATATCCCAGCATATCAATTAGATAAGGGTTGACTTCCTTAATCTCTCCGCTCTCAGCATCAAGAATAAGGATGCCGTCTTTAGCAGCCTCAAATAAACGCCGATACTTCGTTTCTGAAAAAATCAGAGCTTCTTCATATTTCTTGCTCTTGGTAATATCCCGGAACATGCCTAAAACATATTTTTTTCCATCAATCTTGATAATAGAAGTATTGATGTCGGTGCAGAAGACGCTGCCGTCACGTCGCTTCATTGGAATATTACTGGCAACGGACGCCCGGCCATTAGCTAGATCATCAAATTGTTTCAAGATAAAAGGCAAATGCTCTTGGGGGTGGATATCGGAAACCGATAATTTCTTAATATCGTCATGTCGATAGCCGAGCATCCGGCAAATAGACCGATTGGCGCGCAAGAATCTTCCGGATGTTGCCTCCGCTAATAATATGCCGTCAGCTGAATTATCAAAGATCATCTGCAGCTCTTTTTCTAAGAAGCGGCTTTCAGCGCGGGCGCGCAAGGTCATGATTCCGAAGGACAAGTCGGCGGCGAATTCGTTTAACAAGCTTATCTCTTCTCTGCCAAAGGCATCGGGCTTGCCAGAAGATATCGCCAGCATCCCGATAACCCGCTTTCCATCGATCAGCGGCAAGGCGATTGAAGACTGAAGTCCGCGCTTAAGAGCTTCTGTCCGCCAAGGACTCGTGGCCGGATTAGTCATGATATTTCTCGATACGCTGGGCTGGCCGGTACGAATCGCGGCACCGCTCGAATCGCGGCCGCGGACAGTATCCGCCCAGGTGAGATTAACTGATTTAACATATCCCGACTCGAGCCCGGCTTGAGCCACCGGACGGATCGTTTTAGCTTTATCAGATTCGGCAAAACCGACCCAGGCCAAACGATAACCGCCGATATTAACGATGATGCGGCAGACTTTTTCTAATAATTTCTTCTCGTCGACGGCATGAATCAAGGCCTGGTTGGAATTACTCAGCATCCGCAAGGCGCGATTCATACTAACTATTTTCTGCTCGGCTTTCTTGCGATCGGTAATATCACGAATGCATTCAATCGCACCTATGAGCTTCCCCTTAGAATCTTGGATGGGCGATCCTTTAACCCAGATATAAGCGCCCTTGCCATGATGCAGGGCGGGACAGAAGGCTTCGCCGACAAGATTCTTCCCTTCCTTTTTCAGCATCGGATACTCTTTAGCAATCTTATGCTTAGGCAGCCAAAAAAGATCCATCAGTTGAGGGCGGGCAAATCCGTAGAAAGGAACCGTATAAGCGTAGTCGCCTTGGCCGATCATCTTGCTGGCGGGGACGCCGCTCATCTTCTCAATCGCCCGGTTCCAGATGATGACCCGTTTATCCTTATCAATAGCTAAAGTCGCATCCGGGGAAAAATCCATCAGAGACGCTAAAGAATGTTTGCTTGCGCACAAAACATTCTCAACTTTGGTCATTTTCGCTCGACCGATCTTCTTGTTTGCCTTGATACCTTTCTCCATATGATGATTATGATTTTTTCTTGCTCCGGATGCGATACAGCCAGAGGATAGCGAGAATCAGGATTGCTAGGGCGACGGCGGTTGTCCGCCAATCTAGATATTTGAAAGCCATTACCCAGAAATTCCTCTGAACCGTAAAATTATTAACGGCGCTCGGCCGGCTCTTGACCTTAGCATCGGCGTCCAACGCCACCGCGTAGATAGTATGATTGCCCGGAGCTAATTCAGAAACGGCCTGCGAATGATTTATCCGCCAATTGCCTAAGGCATCAGTATGAGCTCGATAAACCAGGGCTTGATCGCTATGGATATAGACGACCACGTCAAAATTAGGCAAGGATGTTCCAGTAAAACTCAGGACGTCGCCGGCAGCTGCGACGCTGGCGCCTGTCGCCATAACTTTCGGTACCGGAATGCCTGGTAATTCCGTTGCTTCAGTCGTCTGGCTGATCAAAACGGTCGACGGCAGAGAAGTTATTTCGGGGCTAGGGCTGGAAACTGAAGATGGGCCGGGGCCAGTAACGGAAATCGGCGACGAAATCGGAGACGGGGTAATAATAGTTATCTTAGTTATAACAGAAACTGCCGGGGCGCTTTCATTTCCGGCGGCATCGCGAGCGATCACGGAAATCGTATGCCGGCCGTCACGCAAAGCAAAGGTGCTCGGCAAGATAAAGCTCCAAGCGCCGCTACTATCGCTAGCAACGGTAAACTGATCATTGTCCACCTTAATGTCGATCCGATTATTAGCGTCAGCTACGCCGACGATGAGCGGCGTAGCGCTAACAATGCTGGCTTCATTCGCCGGTGTGAGTATAATCGGCAAGGTCGGGCTCGTAGTGATAATATTCAATACCACAGCGTCAGAAAATTCGCTGGCATTATTAGAACTGTCTAGAGCTCTAATAGTCAGGGAATGGTGTCCAGAAACGAATCGAAAATCCTGACTGAACGTTCCATTATTATCAGCCAAGCTCCTCAGCGTCCCCAGAAGCGCGCCGTTATCATAGAGCTCAACCTTTGATCTAGGCTCAGCTAATCCGGAAATATTTATCGAGGCATCCCGCGTCGGAGTATTGAGCGGATTTAAAATCGGCTTGGCGGGCGGGAAAGTATCAGCTATGATTGCCGCCCCTCCCAAGGCACCGGATACGGTCACGGTCGGAGCTGGCGGCACAACAGGAGTTTCATAAATATTGATGGCTGGCACGGTCATGCTATTGCCAAAATCATCGACCGCCCAAATCTTCACATAATAATCATCAGCCAGATCAACTCCAGCAATGACCGTGGAAATAGCCAAAGAATCAGATAGACTAACATCGTCGGCCACGCTCCATTGATGGGCGCTGCCGGCATGATTATTAACGTCAGCTAGATTGGCGCCGTGCCATAATTCATAATGATTAAAATGAGCATCGGCGCTAGCTTGCCAATTCAAGGTCGCAGAACTGGAGGTGGCGGAAAATTTATTCAGCGATATTAGTCCTAGCGGAGCAGCCGTGTCGATGACAAAATCAGACGATTCATAATAACTGCTGAGGTTGCCGAAACTATCTCGGCCATTCAGGCGGACGCGCATAATAGAATTCTCTTGGCCGCCAAAATCCGTACTCGCATTCCAAGAAATTAATTTATCATTGCCGGCCGTAACTACTCCTAAGTCGCCGGCTAAAGACGTCTTCGCGACCGTCCAGGTTGCGCCGCCGTCAGAAGAGATGTCTAATGTAGTCACGGCGTTCTCATCTAAGTCATAGACGATAGCAACAGTAGTTGTGCCTAGCGCCTGATGCGCGGAGATATTCAATATTACCGGAGCGAGCGTGTCGAGCGAAAAATTGGCAGAAGCGGCATAAGCGCCTTGATGGCCAAAATAATCTTTAGCGCGCACTTGCGCTCTCATAACTGACAAATCGTGACCGGAGAAATCAATTCCGGCTGACCAGACGAAATTTTTAGTGCCGACAGTCTGCCCGGAACCGATATCACCGCTACGGGTCGTCGTCGCGACTGTCCAAGTTGCACCGCCGTCGCTAGAAATTAAGAATTCTACCAGATGTCCGGCCGGAGTATTGTCATCCAAGACGTAATTGATTGAAACATTATCAGACCCGGAAACTTGGCTAGCGGCGACGCCGCTGACAATCGGAGCTTTGGCATCGACAGTAAAATTATCAGAGACAGCATAATTTCCCAAATTGCCATAGCGATCAAGGCCTCTTATTCTAATCTTCATAATACTGCTTTCCTGCCCGACGAAATCTGTCCCCGCGTCCCAAGTTACGGTTCGGTCATCGCCCGCGGTGACGCTTAATCCAATATCTCCGGCTAGAGTAGTAGTAGCGACCGCGTAAGTAGCGCCGCTATCATCAGAAATCTCTAAAGAAATAATATTGTCGGCGCCGGATGAATCATTCAAGTCATACCCGAAAGTAATAATATTAGAAGCCGGAGCTTGCGCCATTGATAGGTTCGAGATTATCGGCCCCCTCGTATCGACATAGAAAGCCGAGGAGGCGGCCAGGTTGCTGGAGACCAGACCATCTGATGATAATAAGCGCACATAAACGGCGCCCTGTTCTTGATTAGGCAGATCGTAAGAGACGTCCCAAGCAAAATTATAAGCGGTGGCGTCCGAGCTAAAGACTAAAGTGCTTGTTCCATCGGAACCAACTCCTAATTTTTCAGTCATCACCTGCCAAGTTGAGCCATTAGTAGAATACTCATAGGCCGTCAGATTATTAGTATCATTTTGCGCATCAGCGCCGGTATAGTTGATAACTACATAATTACCGCTCAGACTCTGGCTGGCGGAAGTAATTATGATATGAGGAGCGGTATTGCTTATTCCGGCGACAGGAGAATATGAAGATTCTGAAGAAGCAGCCTGAGAAGCATCGCGAGGGTTGCGGGATTTCGTTATGAAGCTATAGCTAGCTACCGGCGAAACTAGACCAATAATATTTACCTTGCCAGCCACGCCCGATAGATTACCCCACTCGCCGCTAGCCGTACCTAAAGTTTTCCAGACTGCGCCTGCGCCTAAACTGCCATCGGCCTGTAAATATTTTCCAGTCGAGACTTCATAAACAGCATATTCGACGCTAGCGGATTCACCGGCATGAGCCGCGATAGCCAGATCCGCGTTATTATTTTGTGGATTGTCGACTATGGGCGCGGGCGGCGTGTAAGGCTTAACATATTTATAAGAAGAATTCGGCGAAATATTCTCATTGACGCCCCAATGCCCGTAATCATCAAGATTAACCAGCCTGACTTTAGAAACATAATCATTGCCGGTCAGCATCGCGCCGACGACAGTATTCTGATCAATTGGATCAGCCGTACCGACTTCCCCGGTCGTAGTAGCACTATCAGCGCCGCCATTAATCGCCACTAAGAAATCATTGATATTGGGATTAACTTCCGTGAATGAGCCGCCGATAAGAACCGCCGTATCGCCGGCGTTAGGCTGCGCTTTCAAGTCAGCCGTAGCATTCTTTACCGGAGCGAGCGTATCTAGCGAGAATGAGCCCGGAAGCTCGACATTGGCGCTCACATTATTAAAGCTATCAAGGCCGCGAACGCGAACTTTCATCGCGTCATTCTGATGGCCGTTATAATTTACGGCCGCATCCCAAGTGATTGACTTATTGTTTCCGGGGATGATGCCACTGCCGACATCGCCGGCCAGAGTCGAAGTCGCAACGTTCCAAGTCAGGCCATTATCGGCAGATATGTCCAAGATAATCCAAACATTATCGCTATCGGCTAGGTTATAGCCGAAACCGACATTATCAGAACTCAAAGCTTGTCCGGCCGTGACGTTAGAAATGCTCGGAGCGAGCGTATCTAGAGAAAAATCAGCCGACTCGACATCGCCGGTAGCATTATTATGGGTGTCGACGGCGCGCAGACGTACCCGCATATTAAAAATATCATGTCCGGAAAAATCATTACCGGCATTCCAGGTGATAACTTTATCATTTCCCGGGATGATGCCACTGCCGACATCGCCGGTAACGCTAGCGTCGGGGACCGACCAAGTTGTTCCGCCGTCAGCAGAGATATCTAGAGCCACTTCGGAATTATTAGCGTCACTAATATCATAAGCAATCCTGACCGTATTAGTACCGGCGCTCTGCACCGCCGAAATATTAGCAAAGACCGGCGATTTAGTATCGACACTGAAATTTCCGGACGAGACGAAACTGCCGGAATTACCAAAAGCATCAACTGCCCTAACTCTAGCTCTCAAATCATTATCTTCCTGGCCAGAGTAATCGACGCCCGGATTCCAATTAATAATCTTACCGCTATCGGGCACGACGCCAAGACCGACATCGCCATTAGCGGTTGAAGTAGCGACTGTCCAGGTCGCGCCAGCATCAAAAGATATCTGCAATTCAATAGCCGAGTCAGACAGGTCAAAGAGATCATAACTAATCATGACTATATTAGAATCCGAAATCTGGCTGGCAGATACGGAGGCGAGGCTGGGATTCTTGGTATCAATAACAAAGGCCGAAGAAGCGGCTAAACCGCCGTCGGAGGTGCCGTCATTAGCCTGTAGTCGAATATAAGTAGTGCTGTCTTCGGTATTAGCCAAATCAGCCGCGACATCCCACATGAAATCATGCGCCGTGCCAGAATAAGCGAAAGACAAACCAGTCTGGCCGTCGCTGCCGACGCCTAGTTTTTCAGTCATGCTATGCCAAGTCGAATTATCAGTCGAGTATTGATAAGCGACCAAAGTCGTATTCTCACTTTCTAAATCTGAACCAATGTAACTAATGGTTACATATCTCGAACCATCGCTAGTCTGTCCGACAGAATTGATAGTTATCATCGGCGATTGATTAGCTGAAGAGGCGCTGCTTGATAACGCGCTTTCGCTAGAAACGGAGTGCGCCGCGTCGCTAGTGTTTCTAGATTTAACTTGAAATCTATAAAGATAAGAATGCGTAGTTAAACCATCAACGTTAATCATGCCGGCCACGCCGCTAGCTTGACCCCATTGTCCTAACCCGGTTCCTAATGTCTGCCAGACCGGACTATTACCGAGCATGCCGTCGGCTTGCACATATTTAGTGGTCGAGGCTTCGAAGATCGCGTATTCTAGACCGTCGGTTTCCGCCGCGTTCTTATCGATCCTGACGTCGACCGTGCCGATACCGGGATTATCAACCGCCGGCGCCGGCGGGGCGTAAGGCTTAACATATTTATAAGATGAGTTTAGCGAGACCTCTTCATTGGCCACGGATTGTCCATAATCATCGACATGAACAATCTTAACTTTCGAAATATAATCGTTGCCGTCTAAAGTCGCGCCGATAGCCGTCAGCTGGTCCGCCGGAGAAGCGCTATTAGAAGAACCGGCTGTAGCCGAACTATAAATGCCGCCATCAATCGCGACATAAAAATCATTAGTATTTGGATGAGTTTCGATAAATGAACCGCCGATAAGAGCAGCGGTCGCGCCGGCGTTCGGCTGAGCCAAGAGATCAGCCGCGACATTGACGGCGGGAGCGAGCGTATCAAGCGAAAAATCAGCGGAAGAAATGTCGCTAGAAGCATTATTGTAGATATCCGTGCCGCGCAAACGAACGCGCATGACTGACAAATCATGGCCCAAGAAATCATCCGCCGCATTCCAGTTAATAGTCTGGCCGACTCCTTGAGAAACTTCCGCTCCGACGGCGCCGGTAACGCTGGTATCAGCGACGGTCCAAGACAGTCCGCTATCCGAAGAGATATCCAAAGCGATGTCGGAATTATGAGCATCAGCTAGATCATAGTGAAAAAAGACATCAGTCGATCCCAGGGCCTGAACTCCGACCACATTAGTTATTCGCGGCGCCTGGCTATCTAGAGAAAAGCCGGATGAATCTAGGTTGCCGCTATTAGTGAAGCTATCGGACGCGGTCAGCCTGATTCTCATAGCGGATTTTTCTTGATTGTCATAATCAGCCGCCGCATTCCAAGTGATAGTCTTAGTAGCGCCCGGCTCTATAGACACGCCGACAGCGCCGGCAGCCGAGGCCACAGGCACAATCCAAGTCAGGCCGTCATCACTGGATATCGTTAAAGTAATCGCAACATTGCCGATATCTTCGGTGACGTCATAATGAAAGGTAAAAGTATCGGCGCCCGTATCTTGCGCCGCTGTAATATTAGACAGGACTGGCGCATGAGTATCCACATCGAAAGCGGCCGATTCGACATAAGCGCCGAGGTTCCCGAAAGAATCACGGGCGCGGAGGCGAACTTTCATCTGCGTATTATACTGACCGTTAAAATCCGCGCTCGCGTTCCAAGAAGCTGTCTTGCTTCCTGGGACGACTCCTAGCCCAACAGCGCCGGATAAAGAAGAAGTCGCAACATTCCAAGTGGCGCCGCCATCAGCAGAAATATCTATCTGAATCGCAGAATTATTAGCATCGGCTAAATTATAAGCGATGGCCACGGTCTTAGCGCCAGCATTCTGGCCGGCGCTCACCGCAGACACGACCGGCGCCACATTATCAATCTCAAAAACCGACGAAATCGCCTGATTGCCGTCGATTTGAGTATCATTAGCTTTCATCCGAATATAGACCGATGAATCTTCAACCCCGGACAAATCTAGCCCGGAGTTCCAAGAGAATTTATAATCACTCCCGGTCGGCAAAAAGATTAAGCTAGAAACGCCGTTCGAACCGACGTCGCTCTTTTCTGTCATTGCCTGCCAAGCAGAATTGTCCGTTGAATACTGATAATTAGCAATATAGTTAAGGTCGCCCTGACCGTCGGTGCCAGTATAATTAATATTGACATACTGGGAACCGTCAGCCGTCTGAGACTGTCCGTTTAAAGCCAGGACTGGAGCTGTATTTGGAATAGCCGCTGCAGCCGACCAGGCTGATTCCGAAGAAGCAGCCTGAGCGCTATCGCTCGGATTCCGCGATTTTACTTTAAAGCTATATGAGGATACCGGCGAAATCAGGCCAATCACGCGGATTTTCCCAATAACTCCTAATCCGCTTCCCCATTCTCCGCTGGCCGTACCGCGCGGCTGCCAAACCGGATTATCTCCTAAAGTGCCATCGGCTTGAACATATTTAGCAGTCGAAATTTCAAAAATTTCATATTCTAGATTAGAGGCTTCGCCGGCATAAGGATTAATCAATAAATCTAAGCGGACCGTTACCGGATCGCTGAGAGTCGGCGCCGGCGGGGTGTATGGCTTAACATATTTATAAGACAAATTCGGCGAAGTATTCTCATTTATTACCGATAAGCCATAATCATCAACATGAACAATCTTAACTTGAGAAATATAATCGTTGCCGTCTAAAGTCGCTCCGACAGCCGTGTTCTGATTAGAGGGGGTGGCGGTATTAATATCACCGGGCGTAGATGAGCCATAAGCGCCGCTATCAATTGTGATATAAAAATCATTACTATTAGGGTTAGCCTCCACGAACGCGCCGCCAATCAGCGCCACCGTATCACCAGCGTTCGGCTGAGCGAAAATATTAGCGGTAATATTAATAGCCGGTGCAAGCGTATCTAAAGAAAAAGCGGAAGAGCTGGCGTAATCGCCTTGATTCTGGAATTTATCCTTAGCGCGCAGCCTAATTCTCAGATTGCTCTTCTGTTGATTAGGATAATCTGCTCCCGCATTCCAAGTTATCGCTTTTCCGTTGCCGGCACTAACCCCGGCGCCGACCGCGCCGATAGCGCTGGTCGTCGCGACTTCCCAAGTCGAACCGCCGTCTCCGGAAATCTGCATCTCCACTAAAATATTATCCACCGTATCATCGAATAGATCATAAGCGATCGCAACGGTAGTCGAGCCGGAGTTCTGGACAGCTGTCACGTTCGAGATAGTCGAAGTCGCATAGTCGACCGCGAAGGCTGTCGAGGTCGCGTAGCCACCATCGCCAATGCCGTCATTAGGCCGCAAGCGAACATAAACATTGGCATAATAGGTATCACCTAATTGAGATTTCGCGTCCCAGACAAAAGTATGCGCAACGCCGGCCGGCGCGGCCGTCAGGCTAGAAATTCCGCTATGCGCCGGATCAGTTGTCGAAGCCGTCATCGCCGCTTGTTCGCCGCTGAAGGCGCCGGTCAAAGAGTATTCATAGGTCGACAGGCCGCTCGGATCGCTCTCCGCATCCTGCAAATCATAATTAACATGGACATAACCGTAATTACTATTCTGCTCCGGCGCCAAATTTGCTACCGCCGGACGCTGATTCTGAGTATAAGCAATAGAAACATTATCTAAAATTACTGGCTGCGTGCCGTTACTAGATAAATAGGCGCGCCATTTAATCCGATTAGAAGAAGTCGCAAAATAGCTTAAATAAGCGTTAGTGGTACTGGCTGTATTGTAATCAGTTATCGAAGTCGTTGTGGCCCAAGCCGAGCCGTTATAATATTGCCAATTAGCGCCATCGTCAGCGGTTAATTGATAATAAATTTCTCCGCCGTTTTTCGTCGCTGTTTCTATAAAAGAATTCCAGCTAACCGCCTTAGGCACGCTCAGCGAAACCAGAGGAGTCGTCGTCGCCTTGCCTGTATCATAACTTTCCGTTACTTTAGACCAATTAAGCGCGACATTATCGAAACCGGAAACATAATTATAATTAGCAGAATTATTCGGAAGAACGACATAGGCGGCGAACTTTAAATAATAGGTGCCGGCAGCCGGAATCTTGCCGGTAATATTTATAGTCGTGCTGCTAGCCCAGACCGAAGCGCTTCTGATTTCCGCGCTGCTCCAGACAGCAGTGCTAGTAGACGAGGGCACGCCGCTGGCCGTATCGACAAAAGCATAAACGCGATAAGTTATCGGCGCGTTCGGCGAAGTATAAGTAATCGAATTCCAATCAAGGCTCAGGGTCGCCGTATCCGGAGACGCGACTGAAGTCACGAAAGCTTGTTCATAAAAACCGGCGATAATCTGATTCTTGGTGGCTGAAGTAGTTCGTAAAGTAATTTCTACATGTCCGTCCGGAGTCCCGCCCGTTGAAACATATGCGCCGCTAGCGGCCGTCTTACCCGGCTGCGACCAATCCGCATAAGTCCAGCCATTGGCGTTGCCGATAAATCCCGGATTAGTGCTGCTGCCGGTTACGGTTCCACCCAAATTCTTAAGCTGGGCGACGCCGCCAGTAATCTCAATTCTGCCGCTGTCATAGGTATAATCGCTCGGCGCGCTGAACGTCCAATCCTGAGTATCAGCTAACAGGCGCTGCGCGCCGAAAAAATAAAAAGAAACGACGCCGACAAATAAAATCTTAAGCAAGAAGATGCCGGCGGCGCCGAAAAGAGTAGCCAGGGTTATCTTCCTTCTTAAAGCATAATCCCCGGCCGGAACAGCGTCTTTGACCGCTCTGGGAAAGATAAAACCCTCTTCCTGAATCTTGGCGGGAGAAACGAGAAGATAAACAGGCAGGCTGATAATCATGAGGCCTAATTCGAAAATAACCAGAAGAAAGGCATAGGGGATGGCGATGAGCCAATTATTCGCCGCCACAATCTTCTGTTTCAATCTAAAAGTAAATCCGGAAAAACGAAAGAATAAATTTAATAAGTAAACCGGCATATGTTTATGTCTTAGATCGTTAAGAAGATAAGGAAGGCTCCGACTGTGATAATAATAATGACCAGCCAATTGGCCAGAGAATCAATATTCTTAGTTAAACGGTCAAGCCAAGAAGAAGTGGCCTTGAAGAATTGTTCTGGCGCCATCTCACTCCTCGTTCCCAATTTAGGATCGTAGCTGAAAATTACGACCGAATGATTGCCTTCATTCAACTTAAAATTATTCTGGCTATGATCAATCTGCCAAACGCCATTCTTGTCGACTACGGCCGTATAGACGGCAGTGGAAATATCTGTCAACAACAAAACAACTGTTGAATGAGGCTGTCCCTGACCGACGAAAGAATAATTGCCGCCTTTAGCTTTCCGGACCTCTGCTAACTGCGGCTTCGGCATTGAATTGACTATGCGCGCCGTCTGGATGCCAGTCTCGGCAGTTATCAGACTCTCGCTCAAGGCATCGACTGGCTGCAGGTCCGAGACTGAATAAAGCTGCAATGGTCCATGAACTAACGGAAAGGCAAGAATCAACACCAATTTAAACGCCCAGATGAAAGCCACTACCCCTACGCCGGTAACCGTCAGGATACGGCGCAGGCTATAATCAAAATTAACCTTGGCGTAGCTGCCTTTCTCGGCAAAATAAGCCATGACTTTCTCCGGACTAAGAGCTAAATAGAGCGGCAAAGAAATAAGGCTGAGCGCCATCTCCATAACAATCAAGCCAAAGATATTAGCGACCGCCCTCATGCCAGTTTGTCCGATAACGAGCTGCTTCCGGCTATAGATACGATTAGTCAGGCGCAGAACTATATTCAGCCAACTGTTCTTCATACTCGCTTTCGATTATTGAATTAAAAAAACTCAAACAAAATATGTTTGAGCTTCGAGAGAGCTTCTTTAATTTTTTAAAACAAAATTGACACCTCTAAGGTGTCAATTCTTTAAATCAAACTTTCAATATATCAGCAATCTTGACCCTAAGATCAGCTAGGTCGGTCCCGGACTTCACGAAATAATCAAGGGCGCCTAACCCTTTGGCTTTCGAGATGCTCTCCTGATCTCCCAAATTAGACAGAACGACGACCGGAATATTCTTAAGAGCGGGGTCGGCTTTGATATATCTGAGAAAATCAAAACCATTCATCTTCGGCAATAGCAAATCAAGAAGAATGATGTCCGGCTTGATACGCTCAGCCATCTTTAGGCCGGTGTCGCCGTCAGACGCCGTCGTAACCGTGTAATCATCTTCGTGCAGAACCAAATACAGAGCGCGAAGCAGCACTTCGTCATCCTCGACGATCATCATAATCATCTTTTTGGTCTTAGCCATATTATTTTTTTAATTTATCTTTCACGTAATCCACAATGATATCTATCTTGGTATTAGCTTTCAGGAAATATTGATCAGCGCCCAAAGCTTTGACGGCTTTGACGTCGCTAGCTTGGCCAAGATTAGAAACGACGACGACGGGTATCTTTTCGGTCTTAGTATCGCCCTTAAGCTGCTTCAAGACCGCAAAACCATCAAGCCCGGGGAGAATCAGATCTAATATTATAATATCCGGAGAAAACCGGGAAACTTCACCCAGAACCTTAGAACCATCAGCTACAACCGAAACTTTGAACTTTTCCGCCTTAAAACTTTCTGCCATAACCATCGACAGCATCGAATCATCCTCGACGACCAGGACTCGGCCGCTTGGTGCTTGCCTACTAAATAATTTTATTGGCATACTTTATAATATTTAAGCTGTCCGTACTCTACCTTAATAATACTCAATTTAGCCGATTTAGTAAATAGAAAAGGGATAACGATAGACGCTACCCCTTCAGTTTGCTCTTTTTGTCAGACTTCAATGAGTGGCATATCTCTTTTCATCATTGAAGACTAGCGTGATCTTGTGGCTGCCTGGATCCCACAGTAATCGCCGTGTTAATCCATCTAAAAATATAATCCCATTCCCAAACGGACCAACTTCTCTTAATCCCCGTGCTTCCAGCTCATCTCTGGTATAAATTCCCCCTTCCTTAATCTTGTCCATCTTTCCTAGATTTAACGAACGTAATGAATTAATATACCACTAAAATATGCACGCGTCAATAATACAAAAGCCCGACATTTTTTGCCGGGCTTGCGCTTAAATCTAGCTCTTTCCGTCCAGGGGGTGCTTGCTCAGCGAAGGAAAATGTACTCCGCCGGGCGTAGAAATAGGGGAAGATTTTACTCCATCTGACAGAATTATGGTCTTAACTCCGCAAGGACATTCGCGCATTCTTCCTAGGGTGCTGGAGTTCAAATCAATACCTTCTTTCCCGCCGCAAGCCGAGCATCCGAATCTTTCAAAATCAGCTTCGGATATAGCAATAATTTTTTTCTGTGCCATTTCTTAGCTATTTAGTGAACATTAAATTTTAAAAGTAATACTAAATTTTACCACGATATAATAAATATGTCAATAATCAAAGAGCCTTTTCCATCCTTCTGGCTACGTGCTGCTCTTGGCTTCTTCGATCTAGCTTCACCTTCTCATTAGAATCAGGAGTAGCTTTAGCTATTTGGCCACGCTTAAGATCGACTACTTCTGTATGCTTTATAAACGATTTGGATAAATTTGCCTCCTTTTCGTCCGCCCTATTCTTCTTATCAGTCAAAGAATCGCGATAAATTAAAGCTAATTCTCTGGCTTCGGCTTCAGTGACATCGGCCGGCAATTCCGTTTTATCATTAAGATAATCATCACAAATCTTGGCAAGAATTAACAAAGCGCCATCGCTTTTAACTCCATGATCGAGCTTATCATAAATTTTTTCCTCAGCGCTCAACTCATCAGATTCTCCATATAATCCGGTATTTTCGGAAAGCTCGGCGGCGTCAGCTATATATGGCCGGCCCGAGAATTTTTTAAGGCTGATATCATTTCCATACAGACGTTCAGCTTCGTCTTTAGATTCACCGGCATGGTAATGCTCAAAATTTGGCATATGTTTTTATTAGTTTATTGACTATAAGTACCGACTAATTCCGCTTGAGAAATGATATGTCCTTTCATGGCCGATAAAAGGCTGCTTTTCTTGGCGGACGCTGAAAGATCTAAAATCGTGTCTAGGACATAGAGCTTGAAATGATAGTGATGCGTGCCGCTAGGCGGGCAAGGGCCGCCGTACTCCGCCTTGCCGGAACTAGTCATTCCGAGAATGGCGCCGGCCGGAACGCTATCTTCGGTGATTCCCTGAATCTTGGGGTCGATATTAAAAATCAGCCAATGAACCCAATCACCGCTCGGGGCATCAGGGTCATCGACGATAAGAGCTAGGCTCTGCGCCCCAGTAGGTACGCCGGAAAAATTAAGCGGCGGATTAACATCCGAACCATGGCAGCCATAAGTATCAGGAATCTGACCGCCGTTAGAGAAAACGGAAGTGATAGTTAGCATATTATTGAGAGAAGAATTGTAATTAGCTTGCTCTTCTAATTGATCAATATCGGAAGAAGTCGAGAAGGACCGGCTGTTCCGGGAAAAAAGATAAAAGATTCCGGCAGCGGCGACTAAGAGGAGAACGATTAAAATGAGGCCCTTTTTCATATATTTTCTATACAGCTATATTTTACCATAAAAGTCCGAGAATATAAAAAACCACCTCCGGGGAGATGGTTTTGAAAAAGGATAAAATTAGAACAGGCCGCAGAGTCTCAAAAGATAAATCAGAGAGACAGCAAGCCATATCCAGTGTAGAAACTTAAAAGGCTGTTCTCTCTTTAGTTTTTTATATAGGCGATTCAAGATGAATTCCGCGATAGCAATCACGGAAGCCAGTCCAATCATCAAAAAATAAAATATTCTAGAACTTGACGGCTCCCAAATAATAATGAAAACGGCCACCAGCGCCAAAATAAGCAGAATTCCACTGAACATCCTCATTCCGCGGACACTCATGACTTTTTGCGATTTGGGCGATTCGGTAGTTTTGATCTCTGCCAGCTTAACCTTCTCAGCCGCATCATCGAAGAGGATAGGAGAAAGCCAGATAGTATGAGTGAATTCTTCGCCGTGACAAAGGCCGACCTGGAATTTTCCCGGTTCGGAAAAATACCCATCATGATGGCTGAATTTGAAATCCGCCCCCATCAGCTCCATCAATTTATTCAAATGAGTGCCATGGAAGGCGCAATTCATGTCTTCAATACCATAAGCTACTTTCTCTGAATAAGTAGTTATAAAAACTGACTTGGTCATGCCTGCGCTCGCTTCGATTAAAGCTACGCAGGCATTTTTAGCTTCCCAAGGAGCATCTTTAGAGTGGAGGATGAGATATTTTAAAACTTCAATCCGCTCCGGCTTGATTATTTCTTTCATCTTTTCCAGAATTATTTGGTTTATACTTGAGATTGCCTTTATTTTTAAAGTACTTTTAACTCTCTAATTTACAATATATACGAAAAAATGTCAACATTACCAAACTTAACAAAAAGCAGTCCGGATGAGACTGCTTTTGAGTCAACCAGAATAATTTCTTAACTAGTTCCGATTAGCCAGAGGACTGTTCTTAGCGGCAAAATAATCTCTGACTTTTTCTATTTCAGCCGGATCAGCCATCCTGGCTTCAACCATCTTATAAAAAGTGTCTATATAATCGCCTTTACTATCTCTGAGGGTCCCGGGCCGATACGGCTTAGTCGGATCGGTGCCGTTCAATTCATATTCGACATCTTCCTCGATCTTCTTACGGATAGCGACCATGTCGTCGGGACCGTGAAAATTAGTTTTTGCCTCGGCCACGTTGCCTTCAATTTTCATATGTTTATATCTTAACCCTGCCTAGAGGCGAGGGGTATTTAATGAGTAAGGGGGTGATTGTTTTCCCCCTTTTTAAGCGCGGTTAGGAACGCTATAACGGTTTTTCATCTCGATGATGCTAAAAACCTTGGCGGTCCTCTCCTCTTCGTCGGTCACTTTTTCCGACGGCTCTAAGGATAATATTAAACGCAAATTTCCGTTGATGAAAACTATCTTATTCGGATCTTCAGGATATGGATAGGGTTTTTCCCAGCCCATCTGTCTGAATTCCTTAAGAGTAGAACTGAACCCTGTCGGCAGTTGCATAATACGCTCCTTTCTTTTTAAGTTTCCTTATAATGAACTAATCATATTATCTTGTCAGCTTCTTATATTATATCACTACCAAAGAAATGATTCTAACTGATTGACAATAATTGGTCCTTATGTTATATTGTTCTGTTAACAAGCAACTTAACAAAATAAATAATACCCAAAAAATCATAAGCCATGAAAAAACTTTTTATTGTCTTTGGGAAAGGCTCCGAAGAGATGCAATATCTGATTAGCGGAATGAAAGAACTTATCGCTCATGACAACAATCAGATAGTTTTTCCCAGCTCCCATCTTGAGCATGAAGTTTTAGAGGAAACGCTAGAATCTATCCGCAAAATAGGTGACCATAACAACAATAATAACGTGGTTGTCTATGCCGGAGATAATATGGATCTGCTAAAAGCGAATATGCCCTGTGCCTGTTTCAGCCTGACGGACCTGAAAGACGCGTTAGCCGGGGTTATGGACAACAATGACACTCCGCTAGCAAAATTAATGGTAAAAAAAATGCTCAAAGGAGCGCTGATGGAGCTCATGAATGGTGACGAAGAATAAAAATAAAAAGTTACTTAAAAGCCGCTTCTTTCGGGAAACGGCTTTTTTATTGAACTAATTATTCTATTTAGCTTTTAAAATATCTGTCCGCGAGACTAGCCAATAGGCCAGAGCGACCGCTAAGATACCGGCGCTAAGCTTGCCGATTATCATGGGAAAAATCATAGACTGATTAACGCTGGCTACCAACCCTAGCTGCTCGCCAAAAATAAAAGCGGCGCTGACTCCGAAAGCAAAATTCAAGACTTTCCCTTTGTCGTCCATATCTTTCGTCAGGCTGATCGCGGGTATATTATTGCATAAAGAAATGACCATGCCGGAGGCGGCCACCTCATTTATTCCCAAGAAGTGGCCGAGCTTCAAGAGCGGCTTCTTGAGCGCTTTGGTAATGACATAAATCATCGGGAAAGCCCCCATCAAGATAATAGCTCCATACCCGACTATCCTTATTCCGTCCCAGATCGGCGCCATCCCCGGGATGACGACTAAGCCGGTCAAGGTCTCGATGATTATTGCTGCCGTACCAATCGTAATTACTATCATGATGAATTTACTGAACCAATGAAAAAGTTTGATTATTTTTTCCTGGAAGAACCAAAGACCAATAATGACCAGGGCGGCAAAAATTACTACTGGGACAAGATTTATCAGAATCATCTTTAAAGAAAAGCCAGCCAGCAACCCGCCAATCAAGCAGCCGAACGGAATAGTCGCTAATCCAGCCAAGACGCCGATAGCCAGAAATCTGTGGTCTTCTTTCCTAATCATTCCGAGAGCGACTGGTATAGTGAAGACAATAGTCGCCCCCATCATCGATCCTAAGATTATTCCAGAAAATAAACCGACATCGACAGTTTTGGCCATCTGGACTGCGAGCTGGTATCCACCCATGTCTACGGCCAAGAGAGTGCCAGCGAACATCGCGGGATCGGCCCCAAAAAAAGAATAGACCGGACCGATGACCGGGCCGAGCAATTTCGCCAAGACTGGAGCTAACGAAATTATCCCGACCATGGCGATGGCCAAAGGACCCATTATCTTGAATCCATCATCGAATTTTTCACCTAAGCCGAACTTATTGCCGATGCATTTATCTAAAGCGCCCAGAGCCATGAAAAAAACTAGGATGTAGATGATGATTTGGTTGATGTCCATATTTTTATTGCGTCCTTATAATTAATGTTTTACTTCAACCATGCGATACCAATCTCCTTCTACTTGCATATACTGATAATCGTTGAGGAGGATAAACTTGTTCTTAGTATGATAATTAAAGGCTAGGCGCTGATTTAGATAGCGGCTTCTGAAGTGTTCACTACCCCAATGCGGGAATATAACAAAATCAACAATACTCAATCCTTTATACCCCCTAATCTTGGGGGCTTGTTTAACATCATCGAGTCTATAAGAAGGATAAATATCCGGTCCGGCGACTATAGATCCAGCGCTAGTACCGATATAAATCTTACCGGCTTCAACAGCCCTACGAAATATACTGGCAGATTTAGTGAGCTGGATTTGTTGTAATAGATAAAAGGTGTTTCCGCCACCAAAATAAATAACCTCGCTTTCCTGAACGTCTTTTTTTATAATAGCCGCGGTCTTACCGGTGATAGTATAGTCAATAACTTTAAAGCCTGCTTTAATAAGAGCCCGCCTGTCTATTTTCTGCCATAATTCGCCAGGCTTCTTTTCACTAGCGGTATAGATATAGAGGAGCTTCTTATTCTTGGCTCCACCGAGCTTCTTGGCGATGTCCTTAGCGACAAGGTGGACCGAAGAGGTGAGGAAGATTTTAGTCATAATTATTTATAATGATTCTGCTAGTCTTAAAATTTTTGCCTTACCGCTTGGCTACCGCATCAATTTAATTCTAGCATAATTTTTGAGAATAAAAAGAGCCCTTGAGAGGGGCCGGTAATCGAATATTATTCCGACGCTCGCCCGCTCTCTGCGTCTTTCGCCGCAGCTCGCGTCTCGCTTCCAACCTGTTCGATTCCCGAAACTCAATACTGTTTAATAAAAACCCCAGATAATTAAATCATCTGGGGATTTACCTACTTTGAATTAAATTACTTCATTTGGGATAATAGCTTTTCTTCCGCTTGTTGTTTTTTTAATAGCTTGGCTGCATTATCTGTTTGTTTTTCTTCGTTGATAGTAATCAACTGAGTTAATTTGTCAGCCAGTTCAGAATCGTTATCACCGAACTCTGTAATCATCTGAGTCGCCGCTTGAAGCGTTTCTTCGTTATAGACAGAAAATTCGGAGTGTTTCCCTTGACGTTCGAACACAACAAATTTAGCAATTTTATACCGTAAATCCTTGTAATTATCGGCCGCTAAAATATTAAATATTTTAGCAACATGCCAATCGTTTATCGGCTGCATTCTAGATTTACAATTATCTACGATAAACTCCATTTGCTCCGCAAACATAGCAACCGAATAATTAGGTCCGCTAAAAATCTGGGACTGAACGACTGAAGCATAACAGCTCAAAGCATTCTCCCACTCTTCCCTGGATTTGACCTTTCCAGAAAGCTCATTTTGAACAATCTTCCGCATCTCAACATCAGCCATTTTCTTCCACTTCTCATCGATGTCTTTAGCACTCAACAACCAACTAAAGGGGTTATAGCCTGATTCATCTTCCATGCCAGAATAGCTGGAAATGTCCATAAGACGAAACAACGAAAATATTTTTTCGCCCTGTTCAATGGAAAGAAGGGGGAGTAACTCCAGAATACAATTATTATAGAAGCTCAAAGCGTCATGAAACTTATCTGGAACTTGCATAAAAATTCTGATATCGCCACCGCCACTGACAATATTTTTGGGGCGCTCGCAATGCATCGGACTCAGGGTACGACAGAACTCGGATACGAGCTCAGCCACATAGCCCAGAAGAGATGGAGATAAAGAATGCAAAAATTCCGGTCCTTTGTAAAACTTCCCTACTTCATTCTTCCAATAAATAGAATTGAAATCCGAGGAAGGAACAAGAAGAAGAAACAGGGCTCTTCTTTTAAATCCCTCCTTAACATCGGCAGTCAAAAGTCCAATTAAATCATTTTCTTCCCTATTTCGAAAATCTACCCATTGTTTCCAGGCCTTGTCTTCTTTTGTGGGAAACCAGGTACTTTTTAGGCCTTCAAAGATGACATCAAGATTTTTCATGATTATTTTCCTTTCTTATTTAGTTATTGTTTTTAATTATTTTAAAGGACAGATAGAAAGCGATAACATCAGTGTTGGTGTTAAAGCGATTATGTAACAAAAAAGTTTAACATAATATGTCAATATTTGTCAATATAATAAAAATATACCAATATTACTCTATTTTTATACCTTAACAGATACGGAGGGTTTCGCGCTCGCTTTTCGCCAGCAAGCGAAAAGCTCACTTGTCCAGAGTAGCCGCTAAACGCTTCCCTGGGTCGCGTTTATCGTCGCTCGATTACTCGTCGTCGCTTCCGCTCCTTCTCATATCTCGCTCGCTACTAGTTCGATTCCCAAAACTCAACACGAAAAGAAAAAAGACAGGATTAATCCTGTCTTTTTTCTTTTGAGCGGGTAACGGGAATCGAACCCGTCTCTCGACCTTGGCAAGGTCGCATAATAACCACTATACGATACCCGCAATATTCTTAATCTAACTAATCACTGGTGCCGCGGGCGGGAATCGAACCCGCACTGTATCGCTACAACTGGATTTTAAGTCCAGCGCGTCTACCAGTTCCGCCACCGCGGCGCATTTACGTGGAGATGATGGGAGTTGAACCCATGTCCAGTCGGTTTATCTAAACACATTTACAAGAGTAGACCGATTTTGTTGTTTAATTCCAACCATCAGAAACCGGACAAAAGCGGTTGGAACGATCTTTCTGTTGTTTCGGCATCCTTCCGGAAAGAGCGGCAGAAGCCTATCTTCATGTTGATGACACCGGAGAGACGGCTATGAAGACTTGCCGTGTCCGATGGCTATGGCTTTATTTGTTAGGCCATAACTGGAGCATAACTCGGAGTTAACCAAGTGAATGCTCTTGCCGATTTGGCATTTGTGTTTTTTTAGTCAGTTTAACGCGGATAGCTAAGCGCGTCTTGAATATTTAGAGAAAGGTCCGGCTGTCGATGCCTTTCATCCCCAGTAATCATAGTTTCGAGGCGCTAGCGCCTCTTTGTCAATGACCGTAGATTCCTGTCGACTTCTCGCTTCTTAATCGCCTCGCGCTTATCGAATTTCTTCTTGCCGCGGGCGATAGCGAATTCAAGCTTCAGAAAACTATGATTAGTATATATTTTGAGGGGGATAAGTGTCAAGCCCTCTTTCAGCTTCTTGCCTAATAATTGGTTAATTTCCTCTTTTTTCAGGAGCAATTTCCGCTCCCTGGTCTGATTATAGTCCGGCATGGGCCCAGCGGCCTTATAGGGGGATATTTGGGCGCCGATGAGATAAAGCTCGGTTTTCCCGCTCTTAGTGCGGATAGAGATGAAACTGCCCTTCAGGCTGACCTGGCCGGCGCGTACAGCTTTGACCTCATGGCCATGCAGAACTAAACCGGCCTCATACTTATCCAGTATCTCATAATCAAATCCCGCTTTTTTATTTTGTGCCAGGGGTGGCATAGTTCCATTCTTTTAATTTCGTGATGACTTTCTCGTTAGTCATGATATTACTGAGATAGGTATGATAGTGCTCTTCTTCGAGCATCTTTGTGACTTCCTTATTGCCCGCATATTGTTTCTTAAGTTCATCGATCTTCTCGTGGATTTCTTTCTCGGTCGGAGCGATCTTCTCGACGACGGCTAATTCACGGATAACGAGCGCGGACTTAATGCGCTTGACGGCGTTAGGCGCCATCTCGATCATTAATCCCGCCCTATCCTTCTTGATGCTGGAAAGATAGTCTTCAAATTTACCGCCTTGGCGGACGACGCTCTGTTCTAATTCAGCCAGCATGCTCTTAAGCTCGTTCTGGATGATCTCTTCCGGCATATCACCGAATTTAGTATCCTCGATTATCTTAGTAAGCAATTCGGATTCATTCTTCAGATCAGCATGATGCTTTTTCTCGTGCAGCAAGCTCTCTTCTAGATTCTTCTTTAATTCATCCAGGGTCTTAAGTTGGAAAAAAGCGGCGAACTCATCATTGAATTCCGGTAAAACACGGTCATAGACTTCCTTGATAGCAACCTCGAACTCGACCATCTTGCCGGCGAGATTCTTCTGGTGATGATCGTCGGGATAAGGCAGCTCGAATTTCCTGACTTCGCCTTTCTTGGCGCCGACTAATTTTTTATCGAAACCCGGAACGAAATAATCCTTGCCTAAGAGCAACCCTAATTCCTTATGCTCGCCGTCTTCTAACGGAACTTTATCCAGAAACATCTTGATATCAACGACAACCTTATCGCCCATCTTTATTTCCCTGTCGGCGATAACTTCGGTGGCGCGCATCTCTCTCAAGTCATTCATAGCGCGATCTAATTCCTTAGCTTCGATCTTCGCCTCCTCCGGCTTGATATTCAAATCCTTGTATTTTCCTAAGGCGATTTCCGGAATCAAGGAAACGATTACTTTATATTCTAAAGGATTATCCGGAGCGAGCTTGGCGACATTGACCTGGGGCTGGCCGACCGGCTGGCGGCCCATGGTATTCTTATCAATCGCTTCGTCGATAGTCTTGTGGATGGCGAGATGAGCGGCTTCTTCGAGAATAGTCATTTCGCCAATCTTCTGCTTAAGCACGTCGAACGGGACCTTGCCCGGACGAAAACCCTCGATCTTCACTTCGTGGGAAACTTTTTCCGCGCCTTTTTCAATATAAGGAGCGAACTCTTCATTAGACAATTCAATGGTGAGCTCAACCTGTGATTTTTCTAAATCTTTTTTTGTGACTTGCATATGATATAAGTTAGCATAAGCGGACTCGGGGTCCGCTTATGAGGTATTGAAAACTATTTTATTCTATCAGACTGCCCTTAAAAAGCAAGAATGATTATCGGGCTCTAGAGTGAGTTATAGATATCGATGGCTAGCTTATCAATCTCGTCCATCATCTTGTTCCTAAGGCCTTCGGACAAGACCATATACGATTGGTCGTCCGCTCCGCCGGCTATCTTTTCGTAGCGAGCCCTCCAGTCAACCGCCTGCGGCTTATCACTCAACATATTGATGAATGAGCCGATATGATCTATTCTGGCTCTCGACAGACGATTCTGGTTCAAGGCTATGATGATTTTCTTATATTTTTCATCATTAAAGAATTTCGGATCCTCCTGCACCTTCTTGCGCCATTCCTTAAATTCAGACCAATTTAACAGCTGTCCATCCTTACGGATAGTCACTTTTGGAGCATTCGCCGTTTCTCTGATCAATTCAGCGACCTCGTTATCCTTCCCCGGTCCGGCGATGACCTCATTCTCTTCCACAATAACCTCGCAGCCGTTGAGTTCAAGCTCTAGGCGATTTTTGTTAGTGTTTCCTGTTTCAGGATTTAATTGTTCAATTGACATAAAATTATAAATATGTTCAAGCTCTTGCCTTATTAAAAGGTTTATAGTATAAAGTATAGTTAAAGTTGTTTAAAAAGTAAACCAAGATAAGACGATGAATGAAGAGAAAAAAGTGCCTAATTTCTCCGATTTGCTACAAAGAGTAAAAAAGACTCCCGGCAATATCGAAGAGGAAAAAGAGCTTATCAGTAATTTAAAAAAGGTCGTAGAAATGATCAAGGCTGATGATAAGCTTGAGATTATTAAAACAGTCATGGCTGAAGAGCTTGAGCATATGGAATGCACGGCTATAGAAATGACTATGGAATACAATGCCGGTCTTCATGAATTCATCATCATGATCATCGAAGAGATTGAAAGAGAAATAGAAGAGTTAAAAATAGAACTTTAAATCTTACAGACAAACCCCTTAAGCTAAGGGGTTTTTTATTTAACTAAAAACGCCTCCGAAAAAGGAGGCGTTTTTTAATTTCAATCAGTAATTATCTTAGAGTAATAAGCCGACAATGAGAAGAGCGACGATGTTTAAAACCTTAATCATCGGATTGATTGCCGGTCCGGCAGTATCCTTATAAGGATCGCCAACCGTATCTCCGGTAACCGCCGCCTTATGAGCATCAGAGCCTTTGCCGCCAAAATGACCGGCTTCGATATATTTCTTAGCATTGTCCCAGGCGCCGCCGCCGGAAGTCATAGAAACTGCGACGAAGATGCCGGTAACGATGGAACCGACTAATAATCCGCCTAAAGCTTCGAGTCCGCGTCCTGCGCCGAATATATTAAAGCCGAAGCCGACGATAATCGGAGCGACAACCGGAATAAGAGCCGGGATAACCATTTCTTTAATAGCCGCTTTAGTAACAATATCAACGGTGCGTCCGTAATCCGGTTTTTCCGTGCCGTTCATGATACCGGTCTTTTCCTTGAATTGAGCGCGAACGTCTTCAACGACCGAACCGGCCGCGCGTCCGACCGCTTTCATAGCCATTGCGCCGAAAAGGTATGGCAATAAGCCGCCGATGAATAGACCGACAAGCACGTAAGGATTATCAATCGTAAACTGAGCATTGCCGCCAGCGTCTTTGATCTTAAAAGTAAAATCAGCGAATAAAACTAAAGCGGCTAAAGCGGCGGAACCGATAGCGTAGCCTTTAGTAACCGCCTTGGTAGTATTACCGACTGCGTCTAGAGGGTCAGTGATATCTCTGACATCATCACCGAGTTCCGCCATTTCGGCGATACCGCCGGCGTTGTCAGTAATCGGGCCGTAAGCGTCGATAGTGACGATAATGCCCGCCATCGATAACATGGCCATAGCTGCAACTGCGATGCCGTATAAACCAGCCAATGAATAAGCGCCGAGAATAGCTAAACAGATAACGATAACCGGCATAGCTGTGGACTTCATTGAAACCGCCAACCCGGCGATGACGTTAGTGCCGCTGCCGGTGCGCGAGGCTTCCGCAATGTCTTTGACCGGATTAAAAGCAGTGGAAGTATAATATTCAGTGATAACGACTAATAAGCCAGTAACGACTAAACCGATCAGAGCGGCCAAATAAATCTTAGTGCTGAGCGCGCCCGCGATCATATATTTAGTAATCGGATAAAAAGCGATAGCTGATAAGACGCCAGCCGCGATCAAGCCTTTGTATAAAGCGCGCATGATATTTTTCTTCTTACCCAAACGGATGAAGAAAATACCGATAATAGAAGCAATAATGGAAACTGCGCCAAGGACTAGCGGGAATAGGATGATATTCTTATCACCCGCAAATAATAAGCTGCCTAAAACCATGGCCGCGATTGAAGTAACCGCATAAGTCTCAAATAAGTCAGCCGCCATACCTGCACAATCGCCGACGTTATCGCCGACGTTGTCAGCAATGACCGCTGGATTGCGAGGATCATCTTCTGGAATATTGGCTTCGACTTTACCGACTAAATCAGCGCCCACATCCGCGGCCTTAGTATAGATGCCGCCGCCTAAGCGAGCGAAGATAGAGATCAAAGATCCTCCGAAAGCAAAACCGATAAGCGCATGCAAATCGTTAGTTAAGAAATAAAATCCGGCCGTACCTAATAAAGCTAGCCCAACAACGAGCATGCCCGTGACGCTGCCGCCTTTAACGGCGACGTTCAAGGCTTTAGCTAAACCGCCGCGAGCCGCTTCTGTCGTGCGGACATTAGCGCGCACGCTCACATACATACCGACATAACCGGTCAAAGCCGATAAGGCTGCGCCAGCTATGAAGGCCGAGGCAGTCATCCAGCCCAAGACCGGAACAAAACCGATAACCAAGAATAAGACGACGGCCACCATTGCGACCGCGCGATACTGACGATTCAAGAAAGCTTTAGCGCCGGCCTGGATAGCCGCCGCGATCTCTTTCATCTTATCGTTCCCTTCCGGCAGGCGCAGGATAGAAGCGATCACTACTCCTCCATAGATGAGAGCGACCACTGCGCTCCCGAGAATGAATAACGTTGTTAGCATAAACGTGTGTTTATTTATTTTTTATAATTATTCTTTTTTAGTCTTTTTGACGGCTTTCTTGGCTTTAGCTTTCGGAGCAGCTTTTTCTTTAACAGCTTTAGTCGCCTTAGCTTCGCCCTCTGCAGCTTCTTCAATGATATCTTGGACTTCAGCCTCGACTTCGCTAGCCTCCGCTCCCTTAATTATTTCATTAGCTTCAGTCAATTCCTCGCTATTCTCATCAACGGCCAAGACTTTCTTCTCGCCGTCTTCAGTCGCTTCAATAATATCAATCTTCCAGCCAGTTAAGCGGGCGGCTAAGCGGACATTCTGTCCAGCCTTGCCGATAGCTAAGGATAACTTATCAGAACTGACTTTAACAACCGCCTTATGTTCAACTTGATCAAGATCGATTGAGATGACTTTGGCCGGAGCGAGAGCGTTAGCGATGAATTTAGCATCGTCTTCGCTATATTCGATGATATCAATTTTCTCGCCGCCTAGTTCGCTGATAATTGTCTGAACGCGAGAGCCGCGCTGACCGACGCAGGAACCGACCGGATCAACATTCTCCGCCTCTGTCCAGATAGCGACCTTAGAACGAGAGCCAGCTTCACGCGCAACGGCTTTTATTTCCACTAAGCCGTTAGCAACTTCCGGAATTTCTAAATAGAAAATCTTACGCAAAATTTCTTCAGAGCGGCGGGACAAGACGATTTCCGGGCCCTTATGGCCTTCACGCACTTCTTTTATAAATACTTTAACACGATCATTCGGATTATAGTGCTCACCGTAAATCTGTTCTTCGGCCGGCAAAACGCCGATCGCTTTGCCGAGATCGACAAAGACGAAGCGGCCCTCGCGGCGCTGGACGATGCCGGAAACGACTTCTTTTTCCTTGCTCTTAAATTCACCGAAAATAGTATCGCGCTCCATCTCTCTGAATTTCTGGATAATGACCTGCTTAGCGGTCTGCGCGGCCATGCGGCCGTAACTGTCCGGAACCGGCAAATCAGTGATGATCTCGTCGCCAATCTTCGCATCATGCTTCAAGATGCCTGCTTCCTTGACCTGGATATCGGTCTTCGGATTGAATTTTTTCTTGCCATCTTCGGTCAAAGCTTCTTCGGTCTTAATCTCGTGGCGGAAATCATTCCTGAAATCATTACGGAATTCTTCCTTGCTCAATTCTTTTAAATTCGGATTATATAGATTCTGAAGCATCTCCGCTTCTTCGGCTTCCGGCAGGTTATCGACGACCGTCTTCACGTCGAAAATTTCCGAAGTGCCGGTGTTCGGATCGAATTTAACGCGGATGTTCTGATTGCGCTCGCCATAATCCTTACGGTAAGCGGCGGCTAGGGCCAACTCGACGGCCGAAATGACCGCCTGATAATCTAAATTTTTTTCTTCGCATAGCTGCTTGATAGCGCTACTTATTTCTGACATATATTAGAGGTTAAATTAAGTTGATAAGAGAAAAAGCTAATTGTGGTAAACAACTAGCTTTCTAATGACAATAATACCACAAATCAAAATATTGTCAATCCAGGAAAAATCCGATTATGGAGTATAAGGGGTATAAGTCGTATAGTCGACCGCGCCATTAGTCGCTCGGCTCATCTGTCTAACGATGAATCTCGTGAGCATCCAAGACATCAGAACGATAACCAGGCCGATAACCGCATTCTTAATCAGACCAAGCGCCTGTTTGGTCTTCTCTTCATTCCCAGCGGCAGTCATATATTGGAAACCGGCGACAATAGTCAAAACGACGAAAATCACTCCCAGAAAGCCTAAAACGACATTGATTATCCGGGCGATGGTAGTGCGGATGTCTGTCGGCGTGCGACTGCCATAAACATCCCCAGCTTCATTCAAACCGATCTGACTGGTTACAAGACTTTGATCAGCGTGCGCCGGTGAAACAAAGGAAACGGCGATAAGGCTGATGACGACTAAAAAAACAAAAGCTAGGACTTGTTTTTTAGCTACTTTCATAAAGATATGGTAAATATGATATAATTAATCTAGACTTTAATATTATATAAAAATAACGCTTAAAAGACAAGAAAATGAGCTTAGCGAAAAAGATTGCCCATAATACCATAATCCAAATCGCCGGCAAGGCTGTTTCGACAGTCTTGGGTCTTTTAGCTTTAGCCTTCATCACCCGCTATCTCGGCCGGACCGGTTTCGGCGAATATACGACCGTTCTGACCTTCCTGACTTTTTTTGCCGTCATTGCCGATTTCGGTCTGACGCTTGTTACCGTTCAGATGATTAGCGTCCACGGCGCCGATGAGAATAAAATCTTAAACAATATCTTCGGCGTGCGCCTAATTTCTATAATCGCTATCCTTCTGCTCGCGCCCCTGACGGTTTCATTGTTTCCTTATAGCACCGTCGTCAAAGCCGGGGTTCTGATTGCTCTCGCTTCTTTCATCTTTCCAGCTCTGAACCAGGTCTTGATCGGGCTCTTCCAAAAACGCCTGAGCATGGGCCGCGACGCTATCGCTGAAGTACTTAGCCGCGTCGCGCTCATTATTGGCATTGTTCTGGCTAAGAAATTCGGTTACGGCTTGAATGGAATCTTGTGGGCCACAGTCGTTTCCGCCGCCGTCAGCTTCCTCGGCCATTATCTCTTGGCCGTAAAATTCGCTTTCATCAAACCGGAGTTCGACCGCGCTGTCTGGAAACATATCTTTTCTAAATCCTGGCCTTTTGCCATCACGATAGTACTCAATCTTATCTATCTGCGCGCCGATACCCTCTTCTTATCTTTATTCCGCGGGGCGGATGTTGTCGGCTTATACGGCGCGACTTATAAGATAATCGATGTGCTGACAACGATACCGTTTATGTTTGCCGGCTTAGTCTTGCCGATACTCACGACGGCTTGGTCGGATAAAGCCCATGATTATTTCAAACGCGTGCTCCAGAAATCTTTCGACTTCATGGCCCTCGTCGCTATCCCGCTTATCGTCGGCGCGCAATTTCTGGGACGCCCGATCATGACAGCCGTCGCCGGCGAAGAATTCGCCGCTTCGGGCTTGATATTGCAAATCCTCATCTTCGCAGTCGCGGCTATCTTCTTAGGCACAATGTTCTCTCATGCCGTTATCGCGCTCGACAAGCAAAAAAAGATGATCGGTTATTATATCTTCACGAGCCTAACCGCCTTGATTGCTTATCTCGTCTTGATTCCTAGATACTCATATTTCGGAGCCGCGGCCGTAACTATCTATAGCGAGACCCTCATCGCAATTTTTGCCGCCGTTTGCGTATTTAAGTATAGCCGCTTCCGCCCCAATCTTGTCCTAAGCTTGAAATCCTTAGCTAGCGCAGCTATTATGGGACTCTGCCTGTACTGGCTAGCCCCTCTGAGTCAATCTGGCACAAAGGGCTTGCTCCTAGCTCTTTTCGCCGCTATAGCCGTTTATTTCATCGCTCTCTTCTTCATGGGCGGAATAAAGCGCGCCGATCTGGAAACTATCTTCAGCCGCCAGAAAAAGAGCGGCGGCCCGACCTATAATAACACTAACTTTTAACATATATGACGAAAGCTAAAGAAGTCCTGGCGCCGGAACTAGTTCCGGAAATTATCGCGGAAACCCCGGAATATCTGGTTATCAATAAACCGGCCGGTTTAGCTGTGCATGCGGGCGGAAATCTAAAAGAGCCGACTTTAGCCGATTGGCTGATTGCTAATTATAAGAAAATCAAGGATGTCGGCGACGATCCGATTCGTCCCGGCCTAGTTCATCGCCTTGATAAGGAAGTGAGCGGCTTGATGGTTATCGCCAAGACTCAGGCTAGCTTTGAAAATCTCAAGAACCAATTCAAGGAGCGCGAAGTCAATAAGGAATACATCGCGCTTGTCCATGGAAAAGTTTCCCATGATGTCGACACGATCAATTTTCCGATTACCCGTTCTCAAGAAGGCTATAAGATGGCCGCTTTACCGTCCGGCTCGGAAGATTTGTTGCGCCGACGCCATCCAAAAGACCGCGATCAAGGCAATATCGACAGCTGGATGAAATCGCGCGTCGCTATTACCGAATTCGAAGTCCTAAAAAGATTCGTCAACTATACCTTGCTCCGCGTCAGTATCAAGACCGGCCGCACTCATCAAATCAGAGTCCATTTCTTCGCCTACGGCCATCCGCTCGTCGGCGACGGCCTCTATTATACTAAAAAGACCGAGGCTAAGAATAAGAAATTAAACCTCGGACGGGTCTTCCTGGTCGCTGATCACTTGAATTTTCATGATCTGAAGGGTGAAACTAAGGACTTCCGGATCGAACTGCCGGCCGCCTTGCAGGCCGCCATGCCTCGCAATTAAGGCTACTACCCGCTCGCTTTGACGGCCGCGCCTATTTTTACTATAATAGAATAATAATAAACGATAATAATAAAATAATCATAAAAAAAATTATGAAAAAAATCATAAGAAAAATCTTCGCCAAAGAAGTTTTTATGAGGATAGTCCTGCCGATCATCCTCGTGATTGTCCTCGTTGTCATCGGCTTCTTCTCTTTCCGCCAACCGGGAACTAAGAACTTGAAGCCTGAAGAAATTCAGGCCAAGGCCGAAACTTTCGTCAACACTTATTTGATGCAGAGCGGCAGCAAGGCGACGATCAAAGAAGTTACTACCGAATATGGACTCTATAAATTAAAGATTGATATCGTCAGCGATGTCGTCGAATCTTATATCACTAAAGACGGAAAATTATTCTTCCCGCAAGCTTTGAATATTGAAGAGACTGCTCAGCAAGCCGCTGCCGCCGCTACCGGTAATAACACGGCCGCTAATTCCGCTCCGGCCGCGACTGTTTCCGTGAAAAGCGATAAGCCAACGGTCGAATTATTCGTCATGAGCTATTGCCCTTACGGCACCCAGATCGAAAAAGGCATCCTGCCCGTCCTGGCCGCTTTAGGCAATAAGATCGATTTTACTTTAGATTTCTGCAGCTATGCCATGCATGGCCAGAAGGAACTGAATGAAAACCTGACCCAATACTGCATCCAGAAAGAACAGACCAGCAAATTAAATTCTTACCTGGCTTGCTTCTTAGAATCTAGCTCTTCCGACGCTTGTCTTACTTCCGCTAAGGTCGACAAGACTAAACTCGCTGCTTGCGTTTCCAAGACCGATCAGAGCTTCAAGGTAACCAGTAACTTCACCAACAATATCGGCTATCAGGGCAGTTATCCTGGCTTCGATGTTGATAAAGCCGCTAACGATAAGTATAACGTCGGCGGTTCTCCAACTTTGATCATTAACGGCCAGGAGATTTCCAGCGCCCGTGATTCCGCTTCCCTATTAAAGACTATCTGCAGCGCTTTCAATAACCAGCCGAAAGAATGCCAGACTGCTTTGTCCAGCACTTCCCCTGCCGCCGGTTTCGGTTCCGGAACAGCCGCTGCCGGTTCTACTACTGCCGGCTGTGAGTAACCAAAACAGATAATAGCCGTAGACTTGAAATTAATTAAAAGACGGGGTTTAACCCCGTCTTTTTTTATTTTCATCTTTTTTTCTTTTTCAATATAGAGTCTCTCCTAGCCGCGCCACTTCGCCGCCGCTAATATCTTTTTAATGGCTAAGATATAGGCCGCCTGGCGCAAAGTTATCTTCTTTCCCTTCTCTAAATATTTGCTATAGACTCTCTGCCAATTCGCTTTCATCTTCTTTTCTAATAAATTACGCAGATATTCTTCATCCAAAATGCTACCCGTCTTATTCTGCGCCCATTCGAAATAACTGACGATAACGCCGCCGGAATTCGCTAAAATATCTGGAACAATAATCTTGCCAGCGTCTTTTAAAATCTGATCGGCCTCATAGCTAACCGGTCCGTTCGCGAGTTCAACTAGATAATCCGCTTTAACGCGCGCCGCATTATCTTTTGTAATCTGATTTTCTAGAGCCGCTAAGACTAAGATATCGGTTTTTAATTCCAAGAGCTCAGCATTAGTCATCTGGCTGCCGCCGGCATAAGTTCCGACCGACTGGCCGCCATTCTTTAATTTTATCAATTCCGGAATATTCAAGCCGCCTTCATTATAGATAGCGCCTTGGCTGTCGGAAACAGCGATGATCTTATAGCCGTCATTAAATAATTTCTCCGTCATGAACAGGCCCGCATTGCCGAAGCCCTGGATAACGATGGTCACTTTTTCATGCGCGCGCCCTTTCAAGAATTCTCCGGCCATCTCCTTAACGACTAAATATCCGCCTTGCGCGGTGGCATCGCCTCTCAAGGCCAAACCGCCGATTTCTAGCGGCTTGCCCGTGATCATCCCCGGTTCATGGCGGCCATTAATTTTCTCAAACTCATCCAGCATCCAAGCCATAATCTGCCCGTTCGTGTAGACATCCGGCGCCGGCACGTCTTTATTCTCGCCGAGATATTCATGAAAAGCTTGAACATAAGCGCGACTGATTGCCTGAAGCTCCTCCGGACTGGCGTCCTTCGGATTAAATCTGACTCCGCCTTTAGCGCCGCCGTAAGGAATATCGGCCAGTGAATTCTTTAGCGCCATCCAGAAAGCTAAAGACTTGACTTCATCTTCATTAACATCGGGGTGAAATCTGATTCCACCTTTGCCCGGACCGATCGCGCGATTATAAACAATGCGCCAGGCCGGATATTTCTGGCCGTTTACATCCAGTTCTGTATATTTCGTCTGTACCGGCTGGCTGAGCGGCGCCATTTCGGCTTCGCTTATTCCTTCTAATTCTCTGATATCGGCTAAACGTCGATTATTGTCTTCAAAAATACTCATATGAGAAATGATTAAAAAAACTGGCGCCCTGAAAGAGCGCCAAATTTTATTTATAATAAATTTTCAATTTCTTTCTTTAAGGATTCTTTGTTTCTTAGGCCGATAAATTCGCCGATCATCTTCCCGCCCTTGAATAATTTCATGTTCGGGATGCTTTGGATCTGGTATTCCATGGCTAAAGACTGATTTTCCGGATTTTCCGTATCGACCTTAGCGATCTTCAATTTTCCTTCCATCTCTTTAGACAGCTCATCTAAGATTGGGGCCATCATGCGGCAAGGCATGCACCAAGGAGCCCAGAAATCTACTAGGACCGGCAGCGGACCACTAAGCGCTTCGGCGGCAAAATTGCCTTTTGTCAAATTAAGAACGTTAGACATATTTTTGTTTTTAGTTACTTTTGATTATTTATTAATTATTTATTAATTATTTCTTTGAATATTTTTTCTATCTTGTCTTTACCGTATTTTTTGGAATTCAATAAGCAATAATCGAACTCTTCTCCGACCAGCTTCTCCATCAGCGAAGAAATGGCGGAGCGGGCGGCCTTGAGCTGGATGACTAACGCGAAACAATCGCGATCCTTATCGGCCAGCATCTTTTTAGCTCCATTGAGCTGCCCAATAATATTGTTCAATCTACCTTCCGGGGTTTTCATAATTTCTCCTGAATTCTACTTATATACTTTATTATAGCATACCCCCCGGGGGTGTCAATACCCCTCCTGATAAAACCAGAAATTTGGCTAAAAACGCACCCAAATATTATATTTATCCCGCCTAAGTTCCTTGATCTGCAGCCCGGCGGCGGTGCTCAGGCGCTTGATTTCCGAGACCGTAAAAGCATGATAATAACGATCACTGACGTTCTGACCGGAAGAATCCTTCCAGGGAAAAATTAGGTCGCGAGCTTCAAGCTGATAGCGGCCAGTCAGTTTCAACCAATAATTTTTAAGTATCAGCCGGCGATATTTCGGCAAGCGCCCAAGATTCCAAGTACTGATGACCAGTCTGCCTGCCGGCTTCAGTTTGGCGGCCAGGTTTTTCAAGAATTTAACTCGCAATTCTTGGCTGGGAATATGCTGCAGTACGGCGAGACAGAAGATATGATCAAAATCATTTTCCGGCAGGTCATTAAGGTCAAGAATATCCACCTCTCTAAATTCATAAGAAGGGTAATTCTGCTGCGCCGATTTAATGAGTTCGGCGCTATTGTCTATCCCTAAATATTTTATTTTTTTGTCTTTTAAAGCTTCTAATAATCGTCCATTGCCGCAACCAGCATCAAGAACATGGTCGCCGTTTTTCACGTCAGCCGCGAATTCCCGCATGATCGGCCAAATTTCTTTCTTTCTAGTCGCATCAAAGCTAGCGGCAATCTCATTATAATTGCGTTTCACTAGATTTAAAATATTTTCCGCCTGATCCTTATTCATAATTAATCTAAGTATGTCTTATGGCGATAATCTTCCTGGCCCCGATCCTTGTTTCTCTTCAATTTCAAACAGCTGTCGCATTGGCCGCAAGGCTCGGATTTCCGATCGCCGAAATAATTTAATATATAAGCCTGACGACAGCCAAGATGATAGACATAATTTTCCATCTCGTTAAGCTTTTCATAGGCTCGCTCGGATTTCGCTTTCAACGCCTTGAAATCGAGATTAATATCTTCCGGCTCGACGATTTTTAAGATCTTTATTTCCGTACCTCTAAAAGGCGGCTTGTATTCGACCAGGTCTTTCTCGGCTAATTTCTTGACGGCGCGAAGCAATGAATCCTTTTTCACTTTCAGAACGACGGACACTTCTTCGGGATTAAATTCCCAGCCGGCGATAAGTTCATCATGATATTTCAAGCCCAAACTATTAACTATCTCTAACTGGCTCTTAGCGCGATGGCTTAAAGAAGCGGCGATTTCTGCCCAATCTTTCTTGGCTTTCAAGAATGAGTTAGAAGTCTTCTCGTTCGGCCGCGAGAGATAGCCCTCTTTTTCTAATATTTTCAAAGCTGTGCCAATGGCCATTTCCGGGACTGATTCCGATAGACTCTGAGCAATTTCGGCATACGTTATCAAGATAGATGCTTGCGCGTCTACTTCTAAACCGGCGCGGCGCACCAGAAAATCATAGATTTCAATAATCATTTCTGGGCTGGGATTGTCACCCTTAATAAAAAACTCGCGCAGATAGCGATCCTGTTGATGATAAAATAATAAGCAGAAACTCGGCTTACCATCACGTCCGGCGCGACCGGCCTCTTGATAATAAGCTTCAACTGTTCCCGGCAAGTCGTGATGGATAACAAAACGGATGTCTTTCTTATTTATTCCCAACCCGAAAGCGTTCGTCGCGACAACGACTTGCGCCTGGCCTTTCATGAATTGATCTTGAACCCAATCGCGGCTATTCGTATCCATGCCGGCGTGATAAACTACAGCCTTAATATCATTTTCCGTCAGAGCTTCTACTAATTCATCCGCTTTAGATCTAGTACCGACATAAATTATACCGGAACCCATTTCTGAATTTGTCGTTAAAAGATTAACAATATGCTCCATCTTTTGTCCGTTCGCCGTCGGCACAACTGCAAATTGCAGATTCGGGCGCGCGAAGCCGGTAATAACCGTATCTTCGTCCGACATATTTAATTGCTTGATGATGTCATCGCGCACTTCTGGCGTTGCGGTCGCTGTCAGAGCGACGACGGTCGGTGAACCCACGAATTTGATCGCATCTTTAAGGCGCATATAGCTGGGACGAAAATCATGACCCCATTGGCTGATGCAATGCGCTTCGTCAATCGCGAATAAAGAAACCTTAATTTTCTTGAGTTCGGTGAGAAAGGCTTGATTATAAAAACGCTCCGGAGCGATATAGATGATCTTGTAATAGCCGTTCCTGATTTTAGCTAAGCGCCTCTCGGTTTCATCCGGCGAGATAGAAGAATTAATGAAAGTCGCCGGAATGCCGACGCGCTCCAAGGAGTCGACTTGATCCTTCATTAAAGCGATGAGCGGCGAGATAACGATAGTTACCCCCTCTAAAACCAAAGCGGGCAACTGATATATCAAAGACTTCCCGCCGCCGGTTGGCAAGACGACGAGCGTATCTTGACCGGCCAGGATATTATCGATGGCCTTTTCCTGCCCAGGCAAAAAAGATTCATAGCCGAAATGAATCTTTAAAAGCTCTCTTATCTGTTGTTTCTTCTTAGCAACCATTATTCAAATATTAGGTAAATTATGCCCTTACTATTGACAGTTTTATATAAATGTTATATAATTATCTCATACCAAATAAATCAGACAAATGAAACAGTTAATCGTTCTTTTCAGCGTATTATCAATTTCGATCCTTGTTTTAGCCAGCATAGCTACCAAGATGACTCTCAACGGAAAAACCCTTGGCGGCGATCCAATCGATCCCCTCAGCTTAGTTTGCTTTTATATCATGGGGGTCTTCTTCGGAGCTGTTGCCATAACTTTGATAAACAAACAAGTCGAACAAGACATTGAAGAATCCTTTAGCAATTTAGCCATTCTAGATGAGGAGGATTAATTCTTCAGCTAAAAAGTTTTCTGACCGCTTTTCTCAAAAGTGGTCTTTTTTTATTTACGCTTCTGCTTTTTCGGTTTTCTTGTCTTTCCTCTGAAATATTTCCCAAACATTTTTAAATAAGAAGGCAATAGTCATCGGGCCGATACCGCCGGGAACCGGCGTTATATATCCCGCCTTATCTTTCACGTCTTCATAGTCGACATCGCCCAAGACCTTACCATCTTTCTTAGTAATGCCAATATCAATGATGACCGCGCCATCTCTTATCATTCCCTTCTTTATCTTATGCGGTTCGCCGAGCGCTGTTACCAAGACGTCCGCTTGTTCGGAATTATTTTTCAGACTGACTGTCATCCCCTTCTTTTCTAAAATATCCTTGATACTTTGTCCAAAAACTTCCGAATTATACAAGACGCAAGCCGTCTTCCCTGCGACAGCTAGTTTTATATCTTCCAAGCAGGCCAGGATTGAAGCTAAGACCGGAGAAATTATATAATCCGGATGAAGCGGGTGGAAACCATCGACATCCTTGAGCGGATCAATCGCGGCAATCACTTTATCAGTATCTAGCTTTTCCGGCAAAGGCAATTGAACCAAGATGCCGTCGATAGAAGCATCCTTATTCAAGAAGCCGATGATGTCTAATAATTCCTGTTCGGAAATATTTTCCGGCAATCTATAGGTATGCGTATCGACTCCGACTTTTACGCCCTCTCTTTCTTTTAAAGAAACATAGAGCTGAGAATCAGAGCGTTCACCTACCAAAACAATAGCTAAATTAGGTCTTACTCCCCTTAGAGCAAAAATTCCTTTAGTTATTTCGTCCTTAACTTTTTCAGCAATTTGCTGGCCATCAATAAGCGTAACCATATTTTATTTAGTAGGAATCGGGAATTTAGCGCATAAGGCCTTAACCTTTTCCTTGAGATCATTTAATTTTTCATCATTCTCCTTATTCATCAGGGCTTCATCAATATAACTGACGATCAATTTCATCTCCGCTTCCTTCATGCCTCTGGTCGTGACCGCTGGAGTTCCGACTCTGATTCCCGATGGATTCATCGGCGGATTCGGATCATCCGGAATAGTCGAACGCGACACGGAAACTCCGATTTTCTCTAGCGCTTTCTCCGCTTCTTTGCCGACCGTGCCTTTACTGGTTAAATCAATGACCATTAGATGATTATCCGTCCCTCCGGAAATTATCCGATAACCAAGCGCTATAAATTCTTTGGCCATCGCTTGGGCATTTAAAATAATCTGCTTCGCATATTCCGCGAATTCCGGCTTTAGGGCTTCGCCGAAAGCGACCGCTTTAGCGGCCGTAATATGGTCATGAGGACCGCCCTGCATGCCCGGAAAAACAGCGCTATTAACCTGCTTGGCATATTTTTCCTTGCACATAATCATGGCGCCGCGCGGACCTCTTAAAGTCTTGTGAGTCGTCGTCGACACGACGTCGAATATCGGCACGGGGTTCTTAATCTGCTTAGCGGCGATTAAGCCGGCAATATGAGCAATATCCGCGAAGGTAAAAGCCCCAATCTCATCAGCAATATCCTGAAATTTCTGCCAATCTATTTCTCGGGAATAGGCGCTAAAGCCGGCGACAATCATTTTCGGCCGTTCGCGCAAAGCGATTTCCCTGACTTCGTCCATATTAATTACTCCAGTTTTCGGGTCAACTCCATATTGAACGAAATTATATAAGCGTCCAGAAAAATTAACCTTATGCCCGTGCGAAAGATGGCCGCCATGATCAAGCTTCAAACCCAAAACCTTGTCGCCTGGATTTAAAAAGGCCATATAGACCGCGGCATTAGCCGGAGAACCGGACAAAGGCTGGACGTTAACGTGCTCGGCATCAAATAATTTCTTCGCTCGCTCAATCGCTAAAGTCTCAATCTCGTCGACGATTAAGTTGCCGCCATAATAACGATGGCCCACATAGCCCTCGCTATATTTATTGGTCAAAACTGTCGCCATAGCTTCGAGCACGGCTGGAGAAACGTAATTTTCCGAAGCAATCAGCTCAATTTCTTCGTTCTGGCGCCTCTCTTCCTTCTCGATTATTTCCCAGACAGCCGGGTCTTGGCCCTGCAAATGGTCGTATTTCATATGATTTTTATTATAGTTTAATCTTAGTTTAGCTAGCCTCTTTTGTCAAAAACAGAATATTATTTAATTTTCCTGAATAAAGGCCCGTACATATCTTCTTTTATATCAATTTTTAGCTCACTTTTATTGACTCTTTCAACATAATCCACAGAGACGTTATTAATGAGCGCGAGCGGTTGCCTTTCGTTTCCTTCCCCCATACAAAGAACGGCTGCTGTCGCCAGACTGTCGGCTACATCAACGCGAGAATATTTAAAAGGCCGGCCAAATATATCCAAAGCTCCTTGATATTTTTTAAGACCCCTGAAGCCGGCGTAACCCAAGGCGACGCCAGTAATCCCAGCGCGCAGAGGCAGACAGCGGCTGTCCGTAATAATAACGCCAAAATTATTAAGGCGGTATTTCTTTTTAAAATAGCTTCTAATCTTGGCCGCCGCTTTAAAACTATCTTTTGGTAATAATATTATTGAACCATTACCATTGCTCTCGTCAACGCCAGCATTGGCCATGGCCATCCCATCCTTAATCGTCAAACAGACATATTTAGTCTTTAGAACTATGTCACTTTCTTGCTTAATTACCCTCTCTTTGGTTGTTTCATCCGCGTCAGCAATAAATCGCCCTTCAGATAAGGCGACGATCTTAGAGGTCACTACCAAAATACTGTTATCAGGAATATGCGGCAGATACCCAGAGATGAAAGATAATAAATTTTCGTTCGGCTTAAAGATAGAAGTTTTAAATGTTTTTATTTTCATATTTTAGAAGATAAATACCTAAATAAGATAGGGGCGTATAGATGAGCCCCATGCCGACTTTATATAACCACCAAGGAAGCCCGATGAGCAGAATGGTTTTGGCGGAATATATGCCCGCGAAAGCCACCATCATAAAAATAGCCGTGTCTAAAAGCTGAGACCAGAGATTAGATAGATTGGACTGTAGCCAAAAAGCTTTATTGCTTAATTTTTTCTTAAAGAAGAAAAAGGCCGCCACGTCTTGATATTCGGCAATCAGATAGGCTAAAAGTGAAGCTAGCGACATTCTTAATGAGATACCAAAAATCGTGTTAAAACTATCCTTAAACTTCAGACCATTCTGAGCCCAGGGAACGAATAGAGAAATAAGAGAATAAACCATGAATAGACAGATGCTGAGAAACCCGGCCAGCACAAAATTTTTCGCCATTTTCTTTCCATAAACTTGCCCGATAACATCAGTTGTTAAAAATACGAAGGGAAAGAAAAAAACGGCCACTGATAAATGCGTTCCAAAGATAAAAGGCATTATTTTTAAGCCCAACGTATTGGCGGCAAAAAGTGAAACTAGATACAGGGTCAGCGCAATAACTATCTTAAAATTAATTTTTTCTGAAGACATAAAAGGGATTGATTTAGTTAATAAAAAACACCCCAAGGGTGCTTTAGAATAACTAAACAGCCCCTTGGTTATCAGAGTTTAATAGAAGGGGCAATAAAGCTAGACCAGGTTGTAATATTTTTAGTAATCAGCATAACATGACAATAATAGCATATTTACAACAAAAAATCAAAAAATTTTTGTGTGATATATTAGCTAATTTTTTTAACCATATAGCTATCTTTCTCCTTATATCCCAGTTTTTTATAATATCCCCTAACCCCAACCCCCGAAATGACAGCTATCTTAGCCGCTCCTCCTTTAGCGGCTAGACCCTCGGCTTCTTTCATTAATAATTTCCCTAAGCCGCTATGCTGGACCTTTTTATCGCCGCCGACAGAAACTAATACTCCATAAACATGGAGCTCTCTGATGATGGCCGGAGCGACTGGACTGTTCTTATCTATCCGTAAACGGCAAAAGCCATATAAAGTCCGAGTATCAAAACTTTCGGCGCTGATAAAATATTCGATTCCGCCCGAAGACGGATATTTTATAGTCCTAATCTTATAATTCAATTCGATCACTTGTTCCTTAGCTTCGCGGCAGCGGATGCAATTGCATTTCACGCCCCGGTCTTTCATGATCTGGCGCAAATTCGTAATCTTATTGCCAGCGATAATTGACTCGCCCGGAATATCACGGATTAATCTGATAATGCGGACATACGGCGGGACAGCGGCTTTGCAATCGACAATTAATTCCTGCAATTGCTTATCAGAATAAGGCTTATATTTTCCCTGTTTATACCAGCGATATAATAAGCTGCCGGCTGTCACCACGGTCGGATAAAATTTTATCTGATCGGGCTGGAAGCGCTCGTCGCTGAATAATTTCTTGAATAATTCTAAATCTTTTTTCGGCGTCGCCCCCGGCAAAGCCGGCATGAGATGATACGTAACCTTGAATCCGTATTCTTTGAGCAGCTTGGTCGCTTCGGCAATCTCTTTGACGCCATGCCCACGCTTATTCAATTTCAGAATCTTATCATCAACCGCCTGCACGCCGATTTCAATGCGAGTCGCGCCCAAAGTTCGCATTTCGCGCACTTCCTTCTCATCAATATAATCCGGCCGCGTTTCTAGAGTTAATCCGATGAAACGATATTCTGCTTTTTCATTCTTAGCCTGTTCCTTGATAAGCGCTTTCTTTAAATCTGTTAAAGATAGTCCTTTCGCATATGGCGCTTTTAAACCGGTATCAAATTTCTTTTCTCCTTCCGGCCGCTTGAAGACCATTTTTTTTAACTTCTCATAATCATTAGCCGCCCGAAAACAATTCACAACATACCAGTATTTATATTTCGTCGGCAGATAGCTCCAGGTTCCGCCGATAACGATTAATTCAATCTTAGTCGGCTCATGCCCGTTGCTTTCTAACGCTTTCAAGCGCAAGGCGACCTGCTTATAGGGATCATAATCACAGCGGATAGCGCGCATCACGGCCGGTTCATTAGATAGGTAGCTCGCCGGAACGTCTTTTTCGTGCGGGCAATAAGCGCATGAACCCGGACAGGGATATGGTTTAGTTAGGACAGCGACTGGCGCTATCCCTGATAACGTCCGAATAGCGCGCTTGCGCAGAATCTTTTCTAAGGATTCTATCGGAGAAATTTCTTTTTTAGACAGCAAAAGACGATACTCTTTCAGAATATCGGAGTTCGGTATGGCTGCTAAGCTATATTGCTTACAGATTATTCTTTTCCCAGCTTCCAAACCTTCTCTATCTTTGAAAGAAGAGGCATGATTCAGGAGCAAGTCTTTTATTGCTTCCCCCATATATTTGGGCTATAATTGAACTATTCTAAGACGGGTGGAACATCTTATACTATAACATTTTTTAAAATTTAACAATATCGCTATGATTAAGAAAACTACCAAAATTTTATTGTTTCTTGCCTTGCTATTACTGCCTTTGACCGCTCTTAAGGCGGCCGGAACCAAAACCGGAGAGGCTATCCTGATTCCTAAAGAAGAAATTGTCAGCGGCAACCTCTATGCCGCCGGGACCTCAATCACTGTCGATGGCAATATCAGCGGCGATCTGGTTGCAGTCGCTCAATCTATTACCGTCAACGGCCGAGTCGAAGGAGATATCATCGCCGCCGGCCAAGATATCACGGTCAACGGAGAGGTCGGAGGCAATATCCGCGTCGCCGGCAGCAATATCACCATCAATGGTCCGGTCGCTCGCAATGTTAATGCTTTCGGAGCTAATATCATCTTAGGGCCGGACTCTCGAATAGGCTGGGATGCTTATGTCGCCGGATCAATCTTATTTTCCAGAGGAACTATCGATGGCGGCCTCGGCGGCTATGCTGGACAGGCCCTGATAACCGGAAAAATCGGCAAGAATGTCGATCTAAAATTATCTGGCAAGGCGGCTAATAAGCTGACAATCGCATCCGGAGCGATAATCAATGGCGATATCAACTATACTTCCGATCAGGCGGCTGATATTTCTAACGATGCTAGCGTCGCCGGCAATGTTAAACAGGAAACTCCGGCAGTAAAGACTGATAATCTTTTCTGGCCCTGGGTTTGGGGACGCCTCTTCGCTATCTTCGCGGCTATCGCCGTCGGATTGGTCATGACGACTATCTGCCAGAACTGCATTCAAAAAATTATCGGTTTGATTGAAGAAAAGAAGGCGCGCATTCTTATTCCGGGAGTAATAATCTTCTTCGTTCTTCCCCCGATCGTCCTGGTCTTAATGATTACAGTCATCGGCATCCCGCTAGCGCTCATCTTAGCCGCTCTCTGGCTGATTGCGGCCTATGTCGCTAAAGTACTGACGGCTATATTCTTAGGAAACTTACTTATTAAAAAAATATTAAAGAAAGAGGATTTATCTCTGACTTGGTCTCTAGTGCCGGGCGTGATCATCCTTTGGCTCTTATTTTCTATCCCCTTTGCCGGCTGGGTATTCGGCTTGATGGCCGCTTGGCTCGGCTTAGGCGGACTTTGGTTTTATGCTACCAATAAATCCGGAAGTCTTTAAGGCTTACGACATCCGCGGCATCTACGGCCAGGATTTTGATAATGAGCTCGGCCGCCTCTTGGGCGTAGCTTACGTAGAGTTGAGAAAAAATGACCCTGACTATACGCCAGGAAAAAAATTGAAGATTGCTGTCGCTGCTGATATGCGGCTATCTTCGCCTGGATTAAAAGACAGCCTAATCCGAGGAATTACCGAAGCTGGCGCTGATGTTGTTGATCTAGGCACGATCTCTACTCCGACGATGTATTTCGCTGTCGGCCACTACGGCTATGACGGCGGCATAACCGTTTCCGCTTCGCATAATCCGAAAGAATGGAACGGCTTTAAATTAGTGCGCGCGAAGGGCGTACCGATCAGCGGCGAAACCGGAATCGATTATCTGAAAGACAAAGTCTTAGAAAATCATTTTCTACCAGCGGAGACTCGTGGAGAAATACTCAAGAATGACGGGGCTTTAACGGATGAAATCGCTTATGCTCTTTCTTTTGCCGATAATTCAAAAATCAAACCGCTTAAAGTCGTAGTCGACACGGCTAATGGCATGGGCGCTACCTATATCAACGCTTTATTTGCCAAGCTTCCCTGCGAATTGATCCCGATGAATTTTTCTCTCGATGGCTCTTTCCCGGCGCATGAAGCTGACCCGATTAAGGAAGAAAATCTCGTTCAGCTGCAAGCCGAAGTAAAAGCAAAAAAAGCAGACTTAGGCATCGCGATCGACGGCGATGGCGACCGTATGTTCTTTATTGATAATGAAGGCCAAGTAATCAACCAGGCTATCATCCGCGGGCTCTTAGCTAAATTATTCTTGGAAATAAAACCAGGAGCCAGAATCGGCTATGACGTCAGGCCCGGCCGCATCACTATTGACCTAATAAAAGAAAACGGCGGCGTTCCCGTGATGACTCGCGTCGGACATTCCTTAATCAAAGAGCAAATGCTCAAAGAGGATATTTTCTTTGCCGGAGAATCTTCCGGTCATTTCTATCTGCGCGGCGAAGCCGGCTGTTTCGAATATCCGAGCGTCATCGTCCTGAAACTTCTCACGCTCGTTTCATCCGCCCCGCAAGGCATAGCCGCTTATGTCGCCCCCTTTAATAAATATTTTAATTCCGGCGAAATCAACCGCGTCGTCGGCGACAAGAAATCAGTCTTTGATAATATCTCAGCTAAATATGCCGAGGGGCAGATAAGTTACTTGGACGGAATAACGATAGAGTACCCTGATTTCTGGTTCAATGTCCGTGGTTCTAATACCGAACCGAAAGTCCGCCTTAATCTTGAAGCCGTCGATCAAGCGACGATGGAAAAAAGGCGCGATGAGATATTGGCGCTAATGCAATAATTAAAAAAGAATAAGCCATAAAAAAAGACTTCGAGGAATCCGAAGTCTTTTTTATTCAACTGTCACCGATTTGGCCAAGTTGCGCGGCTTATCAACGTTTATGCCTTTGCCATTAGCAATATAATAGGACAAAAGCTGAAGCGGAATAATATTCACTATCGGCGCCAATAAGCGATTAGCGGCGGGGACTTTCAAAAGATGATCGGCCAAGCGCTCGATATCTTCATAATCGCGATCAACGATAGCGATGATCTTGCCGCCGCGCGCCTTGATTTCTTGCATATTGCTGATTATCTTTTCCGTCAGATCATTTTTCGTCGCGATAAAGACGACCGGCATCTTATCATCAACTAGCGCGATTGGTCCGTGCTTAATTTCTGCAGCCGGGTAACCTTCCGCATGGATATAAGAAATCTCTTTCAGCTTCAGAGCGCCCTCTAGCGCGACCGGGAAATTAACGCCGCGGCCTAAATATAAGAAATTTGTCTTGTCTTTAAATTTCTTAGCTATCTTCTTCACCTCTCTTTCTACTTTTAAAGCTTCTCTAATCGTTTCCGGAAGATTCTTCAAATCGTTCAATATTTTCGGTTCTAGTTTATTACCAGCTTCTTGTTTCAGATATAAAGCCAATAAGATTATCGCGACTACCTGAGAAGTAAAAGCTTTAGTGCTGGCGACGCCGATTTCCGGACCGGCATGCAGATAGATGCCCGAATCGACTTCGCGCGTCATGGTCGAACCGACGACATTGACGATGCCTAGTGTCTGCGCACCGGCGCTCTTAGCCTCTCTTAAGGCGGCTAGCGTATCGGCCGTCTCGCCGGACTGAGAAATAGCGATAAGTAGGTCGCCTGAACTGACGAGCGGATGACGATATCTGAACTCTGAAGCATAATCGACTTCAACAGGAATACGCGCAATCTCTTCAATCAGGTATTTTCCGATCAGCGCCGAATGCCAGCTCGTGCCACAGGCGACAATAATTATTCTTTTAATTTTCTTAAGGTCGGCGGTGATTGATAATTTTATCCGGCCATTCTTGATGCGTCCGCTCAGAACCTGAGATAAGCTCGTCGGCTGCTCAAAGATTTCCTTGAGCATGAAATGCTTATAGCCGCCCTTCTCGATTTGAGCGATATTCATCTTTACCTCCTCAATTTCGCGATCGACCGCTTGGCCATCTTGTTTCTTAATCTTGCAGCCCTTGGCGGTAATGATGGCGATATCCTTATCTTTCAAGTAAATTACTTTCTTAGTGTGCTTGAGTATGGCCGGAATATCAGAGGCGACAAAAGTTTCCTTATCGCCGATGCCAACAATGAGCGGCGAGCTCTGGCGCGCGGCTACCAACTTATTCTCGCGCCGACTGAGAGCCACTAAGCCGTAGGATCCTTCGACGAGATTGAGCGCTTTGACGACCGCCTCTTCCAGATTGCCTTGATAAAATTTCTCGATTAAGTGCGCCAAGACCTCCGAATCGGTTTCTGAGCGGAACTTATGACCCTCGGCAATCAGAACTTTTTTCAATGATTGATAATTTTCGATGATACCGTTATGAACGACCGCGATATCTTCGCGGCAATCAAAATGCGGGTGAGCATTTTTTTCGCTCGGCGCGCCATGCGTCGCCCAGCGCGTATGCGCTATTCCTAAAAATCCTTTAGTTTCCAGTTTTTCAATGCTCTTAGCTAAGCCCGCGACCGGACCGATCTTCTTATCGACGGAAAAGCTGTCGCTTTCTAAAATGCAAATACCAGCGCTATCATAGCCCCGGTATTCTAATTTTTTTAAACCTTCAATCAGGATAGGCTTAGCCGGCCTATTCCCTAAGTATCCGATGATACCGCACATATAGTAATGATTATTCTTCGCTGAAAATTACTTTCTTTCCACTTCGATAGTGCATTTATTCAAGACGGCCGCTAAGGCTCCGATGGCCGCTAGGACCGGTGCGAAGACAGTGCCGACAACCGCGAAAGTCATCGGAATCTCTACCATGACTTTGCCCTTCTCGTTCTTGATGATGATGCGGCGGATATTGCCTTCTTTGATAAGCTCCTTCACTTTCTTCAGGACTTCATGGCCGTAGACCTTGAATTGGTCGTGGGCCGCGCCCGATGATTTTGTTTGTTTCTTTGAAGACTTGGCTTGTTGTTTTTTTGGCATAGATTTAAAGATTATTTATATCGGTATTATAACTCTTTTCTCTTGATTCGGAAATATCGGCTATTGCTAAATTAGTAAAAACCTGTTAATATTCCTGGAACAATAAAAGCACCTTAAAAAATAATAATATCAGCCATGGAAACTTCTGATGAATTGAACAAGCTTAGAAGAAAGATTAAAAAATTGGAATCGGGAAACAAAACCCTTAAAAGGACTATTCTGGAAAGGGATAAGATGTTTTCTATCCTATCCCATGACCTTATCGGCCCCTTTAACTCTCTTATTGGTCTCACCGAATTATTGACGTCCGATGATTACAATTTGCCAGCCGCCAAACAAAAAGAGTGTCTGCAGACAATGCATGAGCAAGCTATCAATGTCTATAGCTTGGCAGAAAATCTATTAAGTTGGTCGCGGACACGAGTCAGCCAATCTGCCATAGCTATGGCCGATTGCGATCTCAAGAAAATCATTGATGAAATTACCGGTGTCCTGAAAATAGAGGCTAAAAAGAAAAAAATTGATCTTATTAACAAAGTGCCCGAAGGAACGATTATTTACGGCAACGCTAATATCATCGGCACAATCATCAGGAATCTTGTCTCTAATTCCTTGAAGTTCACTAATCCGAAAGGAAAGATTTCCGTGTCACATTTTTTAAATGGAAACTCATTACTAGTTTCTGTGACTGACACAGGAGTCGGAATCGCCCCGAAGAGCCTTAAAAAAATGTTCGGAATAAATTATTCTACTCCGGGCACGCACAATGAAAAAGGCACGGGATTAGGTCTCAAATTCTGCCAAGAAATGGCGGAGCGACATGGAGGAAAAATCTCCTTTGAGAGCAAACTCGGAGAAGGAACCAGGGCGACTCTAATGATAGGAGTCGAAAAAAAGAATTAAAAAAAGGACCAAATTTTGGTCCTTTTTCATTTTAATTTATAGGCTCGTTTTATATATTCCTTCAAGACTCTCTGCGCATTGAAGTATGAGGCATTGCGGCTGATTACGGAAATCATCAACCGACGCCATTTTTCCGGAAAATCATAATAGAGCGGCAGGATCTCCTTTTCTAATAAATCATAGATATCTCCGCCTTGCTTTTCCTTTATCAGCCAGCCAGTTTTATTTTTCTTGTAGCCCTCGCCCCACCAACCGTCTAAAGTGCTCGCCTGCGGAACGCCATTATGCGCCGCCTTCATGCCGCTCGTACCCGATGCTTCGTTCGGCGGCAAGGGGGTATTAAGCCAGAGGTCGGCTCCGGCTGTCAAAAGACGCGCCTTACCAAGATCATAGTCTTCCCAAAAAAATATCTTAATATTTTGATTCAATCCTTTAGCCAATAAATTTATTTTTTTAATCATCTCCCGCCCTTCCATGTCGCTAGGATGAGCCTTGCCAGCGTAAATCAACTGGAACCGTCTTTCCTGATTAATTTTTAATAGCCGACCTAAATCTTTAAAAATAAACTCTGGCCGCTTATAGGTCGCGAAGCGGCGAGCGAAGGCAATAGTGAAAACATCGCTATCCAGACCAGCTTTATATTTCTCATTAAGCTGCCCGATCAAACGCTTCTTGGCTTGCTGATGCGTTGTCCAGATATCTAGCGGTGATAAGCTCTCCGCTTTTTTTAATAAAGAATTATCCGCCCTCCAGCCTGGAATATTCTTATCATAAAGAATCTTGAATTCCGGCGCCGTCCAAAATAAGGAATCAATTCCATTCGTTATCGCCTGAAGATTGTTATTCTTATATATGTTTCTGGCCGTCTGCTGGTGCGCCTTCGAAACCGCATTGGCAAACCCTGAAAAATAAAGCCCGGTCTTCGTCAGATTGATCGCATTATCTTTTACTAAGTCAGGCAGATACCCCGGAAAATCGGATTGGAAACTTAGCAAATACGGCAAAGAAAATATGTCTTGCGCTTTCGGTATCGGCGTATGGGTCGTGAAGACGCATTTATTTCTCACCTCCTTAAGTTTGTCTTTTTCTTTTCTCTGTTTAGAATTCAGAAACAATTCTATGGCCGCTAAAGCGCCATGCCCTTCGTTCAGATGAATCTTTTCGATCTTCTGATGGCCGATAGCTTCCAACATCTTGATAGCGCCGCGGCCCAAGATTATTTCCTGCTTCAAGCGATACTCTTCGTTGCCGCCGTATAGAGATCCGCTTAACTCACGGTTAATTTTAGTGTTTTCCGGAAAGTCCGTATCTAAAAAATAAACCGGAACGCAAAAACCGCTTTCGTCTTTAATCCGATAACGCCAAGCGCCAACCAGAACTTTCTCCTTGCCAATATTAACCATAACGGTCTGCGGCATCTTCTTTAAAAGCAAAAAATCAGATTTGTCTGGAAGTTCTTTCTGTTCCCCATCTTTTCCGATAGACTGCTTAAAATAACCATCGCGATTAAAAAGTGTCACTCCGACCATGGGAAATTTTAAGCTGACGGCGGAACGCAAAATATCTCCAGCTAGGACACCAAGACCGCCGGCATAAGTTTTAATTTTGTTTTCCAGAGCGATCTCCATGCTAATATAAGCAACGAGAGGCTCGGGCTGATGATCTATTATCATAATTAGATTATACCATACAAAAAAAGGCCTTTGATGCTATCTCGAGCCAAATAATTTTAGAAGTATTTCTTCTGGGCCAAGATTATATCTAGAGAGCAGGCCCATTGATAGTAATAACAAAAATATTAAAATCAAAATAATTAATATCATGACTAATCTTTTCATATTTATATTTTAATAGCATTACCCACCGGCTCTATCATTCACCTTGTCCCTAGTATAACAAAAAATCGCCTTTAGAGCGATTCTTTATCTGGGTGCCCATCGGGAATCGGACCCGAAATAACAGGACCACAACCTGCTGTGTTACCACTACACCATGGGCACCATGTGTGTTTCTTTTTTTCTGAAACGTACGCCCGGGGGGAGTCGAACCCTCGTCTAGAGCTTAGAAGGCTCCCGTTCTATCCGCTGAACTACGGGCGCAAATAAATAAATTATCCTGGAAGATAATTTAGGTTAATATTAATAAAAATATTACTTATTGTCAAATGCCGCTTTCCTCTGCCGCAAAGCCTCATAGATTATAATGGCGGCAGAAACTGAAACATTTAGAGAATCGATACCGGCTTTCATCGGAATCTTTATCAACTGATCCGCTTCCTCGAGCCATTGTGTGCTCAGCCCTTCAGCTTCTGAGCCTAAAATAATCGCGGCTCGGCCGCTCAAATCTATCTCTGTATATATCTTAGCCCCGATTGTCGCTGCGCCAAAACTCTTAATCTTATTATGCTTCAACCATTTAATAGTCTCTGCGACAGAAGAGCTGATGATATTCTGAGTGAAGACATGCCCTTCGCTAGCTCTGATAACATTCGGGTTGTAAATATCGGTCTGATTACTATTGAGAATTATCGCTCCGACTCCGGCCGCATAAGCCGTCCTAATTATTCCTCCGAGGTTCCCGGGCTTCTCGACGTTCTCTAAGACGACTATCAATGCTTCATCGCCGAGCTTCAGATCTGATAATTTTTTATCTTTCGGTTTTGCTATCGCCAGAAAACCTTCAGGATTCTCTTTATAACAGATCTTCTTTAAAATTATTTCCGAAACTTCTATCCGCTTGTCGAGGCTTATCTTATCGAGAACCCCTATTTTATCAAGTATTAATTCTGGGCAATAGAACAGGGATATTATTTCGACTTGCGCGCGCAGTGCCATTTCTATTTCTCTTAAACCGTCAATCAGAATCAACCCGCTTTCCTTTCTCTCTCCAGATTTTTTCAAAGCGGCTGCGTCTTTGATCGTCTTATTAGCTAAGCTAGTAATCATATTTTTATGGATTATCTGCCGTCTTCATTATAAAACAAAAACCCCGCTTTTCAAAGCGGGGTTTTTAAAACATTCAACATTTTCAAAATTATAGATTCGCCGGTGAATTACCGATACTTTGGTTTCTCCCCTTCTCGGTAGGAAACATGCTTACATCAACGTCAAGAGCAAACTTCATAGTACTATTTTTTACCATAATCATGTCCGGAAGCTTGCCGCTGGCTATTTTTTTCCGAGCTTGAATAATAGCTCCTTCTGCATTAGTATAATCTTTATCGCCATTAATAAAAGTTCTTCGAAGAAATCCCTTTTTGCTGTCTACCAGCTTTTGCATCTCATCCAATTTCTGGCTGGCTAAAGATATTAGCTCTTCGGCGGAAAGGATATTCTTTTCCTCTCCCTGTTCTTTATTAAAACCTCTTAACTCTTCAGTGGCGACAGCCAGCTGTTCAGCGTCGGTTTTCTTGATTTCCTCAACCTTCGCGTTTCCGATAGTAAGCTCTTCGGCAGAAAGAATCTTCTTTTCCTCTGCTACTTCGGGCACCTCTTTCTTAACCTCTTTGACCTCGTTGACATTTGTAAGCATTTCATTATTCATAAATATAAGATTAATGTTTAATTCTTATGGTTATATAATAACACATTATTCAAAATAAATCAAGTCCCTTATCCATTATCCCCAGTCTATGTTATAATTACCCTATAATTATACACTTATTATGCCAATACCACAACTAAAAAAACGAGCTTCGGATTGGAGAGATGAGCGCTCCTATTCTAGCCAAAAATCATCTAATAATAGGAAAAAAAGAATCAACCTCCGCAGATTTATCAAGCCTGTTTTGCTTTTTGTTCTTTTTTGTATAATATTCGCTATTATTTACGTATTTATTGTCTCCCGCAACCTGCCTAACCCGAATCAACTGATGACCAGAGAGGTCGCTCAAAGCACCAAGATTTATGACCGCGCCGGCGAAAATATCCTTTATGAGATCAGCGGCGACCAAAGAAGAACTTTAGTAGCCCTAAAAGATATTCCAGACTATGTGAAGCAGGCAACGGTTGCCATAGAAGATAAAAACTTCTATAACCATGGCGGCTTCAGCGTCTGGTCGATGGTTAGGACGGCTATAACTAACGTAATTTTCAATCGCAGCGCCGGCGGCTCGACTCTGACTCAGCAATTCATCAAGAACGCCGTTCTCACTAATGAGAAAACGATTACTCGCAAAATTAAAGAACTGATTTTATCATATCGTCTGGAGCAGAAATTTTCTAAGGATGAGATTCTCCAGATGTATCTCAATGAGATTCCTTACGGATCAAATGCTTATGGCGTCGAGGCGGCCAGCCAAAAATATTTCGGCAAGGACGTTAAAGATGTTTCCCTGGCAGAAGCCGCGATTCTCGCGGCTATCGTTCAGGTTCCCAGCCGCTATTCCCCTTATGGCCCAAACAAAGATTTACTTCTAGGCAGAAAGGATTACGTCTTGAATCTGATGGCGGAACAGGGATATATTTCCGAATCTGAGCGTGATACCGCCAAAGCCCAAGAAATAAAATTCAAAGGACCAGAAACGAATATCACGGCGCCGCATTTTGTCATGTATATCAAAGATATCCTGGCTGATAGATATGGAGAAAAGATGGTGGAACAGGAAGGATTGAAAATCTACACGACGCTTGATCTGTACAAGCAGCAGGCCGCTGAAGAAGCGATTGCCAACCAAACCAAAGACTATCCGGAAAAATATGGTGCTAACAACGCCGCCCTAGTTGCTATTGATCCGAAGACCGGACAAATTTTAGCCATGGTCGGCAGCCGCGATTATTTCGACGACTCTATTGATGGACAAGTTAACGTAGCGACTCGTCCGCGTCAGCCTGGCTCTTCGATGAAGCCGATAGTTTATGCCGCTTTATTTGATAAAGGTTATACGCCGGACACTATCCTCTACGACGTCGTTACTAATTTTTCAACTGACCCATCTAACCCCTATACTCCTCATGATTACAGCGGCAAGGAATTAGGGCCGGTCACGATCAGACAGGCCTTAGCCGGATCGTTAAATATCCCGGCCGTAAAAGCGATTTATTTAGCCGACATCAACAACGTCATCGACTTGGCGGAGAATCTGGGCTATTCGACTCTCTACCCGCGCAGCCGCTTCGGCCTCTCCTTGGTCCTAGGCGGCGCGGAAGTGAAGCTTCTGGAACATGTTAACGCTTATAGCGCCTTCGCTCGTGACGGGCAAATCAGCCCGATAGTTAGCATCCTGAAAGTCGAGGACAAGAATGGAAATATCTTGGAAGAATATCAACCGTCCGAAAAAAAGGTGATGAATTCAAAAGTAGTCAGGATGATAAACAGTATTTTATCCGATAATGCAGCTAGAACTTATGTCTTTGGCGCTAAGAACTTTCTTACCCTCGGCGATCGTCCGGTCGCCGCTAAAACCGGGACTACTAATGATTTTCATGACGCCTGGACAATCGGCTATACTCCGTCGCTCGTCGCTGGCGTCTGGGTCGGCAATAGCGATAATAAAGCGATGAAGGGTAAGGCTGACGGCAGCGTTCTGGCCGCTCCGATTTGGCACGATTTCATGGCTAAGGTCTTAGGAAATACCCCGGCTGAAACCTTTAAGGTTCCGGATGATTTCAAAACCGGAAAACCAATATTAGACGGGGCTATTCCGACTGAAACTTTTCCTGTTGATATAACCACCGGGCTGCCAGCCAGCAGTTCGACGCCATTTGAGTTAATCGGGGAACGAATTGGCCCGGCCTATCATAATATTTTATATTATGTAGACAAAAACGACCCGCTCGGCCCAGTTCCCAATGATCCAGCGAAAGACCCGCAGTTTAATCTTTGGGAAAACGCTGTTAAAAAATGGGCAGAAAAGAATGCCACCTCGACGCCAGTAGCGTCAGATTCGGTTATTTCCGCTAATCGGCCAGTAATAAAAATAATCTCTCCGCTCGCTAATCAATCTATTTCCTCGAACAATCTTGATGTCCAAGTAGAAGTAACAGCGGCTAATAATATCAGCCGCATAGAATATTATCTTAATGGAAATCTTTGGCAGACCGTCGCCGGAATCGCGCCCCTCAGCCAATCTGTCAATTTCTTGAATAATGGCTATCATGCTCTAAAAGCGGTTGTCTGCGACAGCTTAGAAAATTGCGGCGAGGCGTCAGTCAATTTCAATCTTAGCATCAAAAACAATCCGGTCAGTGTTAGCAAGGGCTCGATAAAGATAAGTGGCCCATCCTCAGGCGCTAGTCTCGACTCAAGCTCGTTTCCTCTGCCGCTAAAATTAGAAATATCTCGACCAGAAAGAACGGCCTCTATCAATGTCTTCGTGAAAAATAGCGCTAACGGCAATCTGACTAATCTCAAGGATATAAATAATCCCTCTTCCGTAATAGACATGCTCTGGGAAACTCCGCCGCCGGCCGGAACCTATCTTCTTTATGCCCAGCTGAATGACTGGAACGGCGACACGATCAAGAGCAACGAAATAGAAGTGAAGATGAAATAACAAAAACAGCCCTCTCGGGGGCTGTTTTTAAATCTGTCCTTATTTTTAAATTATTGTCTTATCGGCATAATGATATATAAATAGCCGTCATCTTTTTCCGCCCGCAAAACGCAAGGAGTATTACTATTCAAAATTCCAATCTTGACCAAGTCGCCGCCGATATTATTCAAGCCATCTACCAGATAGCGATAATTTATAGTTATCTCATTTTCTCCCCCTTCGACGGTTGCTTCTACTTCTACTTGGCTTTCTCCGCTCGCTCCCGAAAAAGCGGAAACGATAATTTTGTTCTTAGAAAACTTGAGAGTAACATCGTTTATCCCGGTCTTTGAAAAAAGCGCTGAGGCTTTGACCGCTCTCATTAATTCCTGTCTTTCAACTATCACTTTTGTCTGACTTTGCGTCGGAATGATCTGCTTATAGTCCGGGTAGTGGCCATTAATAAGCCGGGAAATAAGATCTACGGAATCGACCGTAAACAATATCTGATTATCCGCTATATAAATTCTGACATCAGCCTCTGACTCCAAGGAACTCATATCAATACTATTAAGTATCCTGAGAAATTCCTGGGCGGTCTTGGCCGGGACTATGACTTTAACATCGTCCTTAGCTCCGCTATTAACTACGTCGATTTCGCTTTCCGCCAAGCGGTAACTATCGGTCGCGGCTAAACTCAATTTCTCTTTCAAGAACGAAAAGAGCACGCCGGTCAATTCCACCCTATTCTCGCTATTAGATACGGCGAATATAACGCTATTAAGAGCTTTCTTAAAATCATTAATCTGGCAGCTGAAGTAGCCGTCTTTAGGAATGACTGGTATCAACGGAAATTCTTTAGCTAATTCTCCTTTTATCTTGGTCTTATAACTGCCGCACTCTAACTTTAGTTCCCCCTCTTTTTCTTCTAATTTGACGTTCTCGCTACCATTTAATAAGTTGACATATTCCGTAATTAGTTTGGAGTCGACTGTAAATTGGCCATCGGTCTCTATCTTTCCCCGAAGCTGGTGAACTACGCCTATTTCCAGGTTAGTACTAATCAGCTCAATATTCCCACCTTCAGCTTTTATCAGGATATTGTTGAGGATGGGTAGATTGATGTTTTTAGCGGTTACGTGTCCGACTATATTCAATCCTCTTTTTAAGTTTTCCTGCTTGCAGACTAAGCGCATATGTTTAATGGTTATTATATTATTAATTTATATATATTAAACTAATAATAGTAATAAGGGCGTGGATAACTTTAAGTTTACTTGATTTCTTGTTTTTTCGTTAGCCTTTTAGTTAATTTTCTTGGGGACAAAGATTGGGCCTGGTTGTTTATTCTTTTTTACTTCTTGCGAATAACTTTTAGGTATCGGTATTTGTTCACAAGATACAAATTTTTTTCACCAAGAATCTAACAAGTTGTTAACAGACTATTCCACAGAAATTAGCGCGCTAATAAGAGGAATTGAAGAGTTGTCGGATAGAATTTAATTCCTGTTTAATCTTCTCATTGCCAAGCTCGATAACTTCGTGGTGGATTTTAGTATAAGAATGCATGGCCGTAGTGTGGTCGCGTCCGCCGAGTTCGTTGCCGATACTGGGGTAAGACGTGCCGATATCTTCCCTGATAAGGAAGATGGCGATCTGTCTGGGCCAGACTAATTCCTTTTTGCGGCTTTTGCCGATCAGGTCCTTGTAGGTCGTATTATAAAATTTGGCCGCGGCCTCGACGATTTCTTTGGGTGTCAATGATTTGACCTTGATATTAGAGACGTAGTCGCCCAAAATCTCTTTGACGCTCTTCAGATTCGGGGTTAATCCTTTGAATTGGTGAGAAGCGATGACTTTTATCAGGGCGCCTTCTAGCTCACGGATATTATTTTGGACATGTTCAGCAATATAGGCCAGAATTTCCCGGTCTAGGGGGCAGCCCTTCTCGATAGCCTTCCTTTCTAATATCGCGATTTTAGTTTCTATATCTGGTTTGCCGACATCGGCGACCATGCCCGACTCAAAACGGGAAATCAGGCGGCTCTCAATCGCCGGGATTGATTTCGGCGGACGATCAGAGGTAAGCACAATCTGCTTATCATTCTGTTGCAGCTCGTTAAAGGTATGGAAGAATTCTTCTTGAGTTCCGTCTTTCCCACCCATGAACTGGACATCGTCTACTAGAAATAGATCGACATTGCGGTAGAGGTTTTTAAATTCTTTGGCTTTGCCGCTCTTTACGGCCTGAATATAATTATTGGTAAATTTTTCGCTGGTAGCGTAGAGGATTTTCTTATTGGTATTCTTGGCGACAGCGTTGCCGATAGCCTGAAGAAGGTGGGTTTTGCCTAAGCCGACGCCGCCATAGATGAATAAAGGATTATAAGATTTGCCTAGATTATCAACGACTGCCAGACAAGCAGCGTGTGCGAGTTCGTTGCCGCGGCCGACGATGAAGTTTTCAAAGACATAGCGCGGATTAAGGCCGTGCTGATTGACGGAGTTGCTTACCGGCGCTGGACCATTCGGATTGTTATGGCCGGCTGGTGTATTTTTCTTTTCCGGATGATTGGCTGAGCTGTTCTCGCCTTCATTCTCTTCCGGCCTATCGACGAGCAATATCGGAACAGGGCCGCGTCGCAGTTCTATCTTATAGATAATCTCCTGGATTTTCTGTTTAGTGACGCTTTCTAAAGCGCTGAGAATATTTTTATGATATTTTTCTTCTAACCATTTCTTAACGAAGGCATTAGGGACGCAGACGATGATGCGATCATTTTCGAAAGAAGATATAAAAGTATCTTTAAACCAAGTAACAAAATTAGCTCTGGATAAGCTTAATTCTATTTCTCCTAAGACGGCTTGCCAAATTTGTTCACTAGTCATAGTAGTGGTTAGTATCCCGTTCGCGGATATTTATTACAGATTTATATCAGCTTTATTATATTAGATAAACTAGTTTACCACAAGTTTGCCTTCTGTTTACGATATGTTGATAATCGGGGGATAACTTTCAAGAAAAGATTTTTAAGCCTTTATTGACTCTAGCAAATAAAAGTGTTATCTTAAAGGAGAATAATAAATTAAATTTGATCTTATGCCGAAAAGGACTTATCAGCCTAATAAGAAACGGGCTAAAACAAAACATGGCTTCATCGAAAGAATGAGCACTAAGGATGGCCGGGATGTCTTGAAGCGCCGCCGCGACAAGGGCCGCAAGAAATTAACCAAATAAGCGTTATTAACACGCCCGATGTTAAAGAAAAGCAATAGAATAACCAAAGATAAAGAGTTTGACCGAGCTTTTAAGACCGGTCAATCTTTTTATACAAAACTTTTCGGTATTAAGGCGGCTGACAATAGCCTAGAAGCTATTCGTTTAGGAGTGTTAGTTAGCACTAAAGTTAGCAAAAAAGCCGTGATAAGGAATAAGGTTAAGCGCCAGACTAGAGAGATTATTCAGAAAGAGTTGCCTATTTTAAAAAATGGCAAGGATATAGTTATTATAGTTTTTCAGCAAATATTAGAGAAAAACTTTGAAGAAATCAAAGAAAGTATTATTTCTGGTTTAAAAAAATTAAAATTATATAAATAAGCTAATACTAAATATTTATGTACGAATTTATCACTCAGTTTCCGCGCCGATTAGCGGTCAGAGCTATAAAGTTTTATCAGAGGACTCTTTCTTTTGATCACGGACCATTGAAAGCGGCCTATCCTCATGGATTCTGTCGATTCAATCCCACCTGTTCCCAGTATGGGGTTGAAGCCATTGAAAAATACGGTATTATAAAAGGAGGGTTGATGACTAGCTGGCGCATCTTGCGCTGTAATCCCTGGAACAAGGGTGGCAATGACCCGGTTAAATAGATTTGTGGTAAACTAATAAGGCAGACATAATTAATTAAACAATCCTATGGCCAATATTTTTACGACTATTTTTTATCAACCGATCTTGAACCTTTTGGTTTATCTGTATAATACGGTCTCTTTTCACGATTTTGGTTTAGCAATCGTTTTCTTGACCATTATTTTAAAAGCTTTGCTTTGGCCTTTGGGGCGCTCCTCGATTAAATCTCAGAAATCTCTTCAGGACTTGCAGCCTAAGATAGATGAGCTGAAGAAGAAATATACTGACAAGACGGAATTAAGTAAAGCGACCATGGATCTGTATAAGGAAAATAAGGTTAATCCCTTCTCTTCTTGCTTGCCGCTTTTGATTCAGCTTCCGTTCCTATTCGCGGTCTATCGGGTTTTTCAGGACGGAGTGAATAATAAACTGGAGTACGTCTATTCTTTTATTATTAAGCCGGAAACGATTAATCTTATCTCGTTCGGATTTTTAGATTTAGGCAAGCCGAATATAGTCTTGGCGGTTTTAGCCGGACTAGCTCAGTTCTGGCAAGCCAAGATGATGATCACCAAGAAGCCGGAAGTTAAAACAGCAGGCGCCAAGGATGAGAATATGGCGGCGATTATGAATAAGCAGATGCTATATTTCATGCCGGCGATAACTATCTTTATCGGCATCTCTCTGCCGGGCGGTCTAACCCTTTATTGGTTCGTCTTAACCCTGGTAACCGTCTTGCAGCAACTGGTCACTTTCCGGAAGAAAGGAAAGAAAGATGAGGGCAATAAAACGATTGAGGGCGCGATCGTAAAATAATATTGAATAAAATTTGGGGATAACAAAAAATAAGGCCGAAGAGCCTTATTTTTTAATTTGTGGAGAGGTTGAATTGCTTGTCTAATCTTTTGAAATGCAAGTCGGGTGTCCCAGGCAACCGCACTCATCTCTTAATGGCGGAACGATGGTTCCATCTTTGCACCAACCGGGAGCCGGAGAAGAATATAATATACACTTTTCACAAGTTTTTGTTGTAGTGGATAAAGACGGCTCTTCTGTACTAGTCGCTTCTAAAACCTGCTCCTCTCGGAGACCGCTTCCATCATTAGGACTCTTTACGTTATTAGCTTGGTTATTTTTTGGCAGGCTGCAACCGCTTATTGCTAAGCAGGGCATTGCGCTCAGAAAAATAATCTTTTTCATATTGTTTATTTTTTAAGTCTCATGCCGGTTTCAAAAAGTTCAAAACCAAACTTGTTATAGAAAGGTATTAAAAAATCTTTATTGTTCGGATCGGCAAATAGGCTGATTGAGCTATATTTTTTATCTTTCGTGAAGGTTAATAAGTTATTCATTATTCTTTTTCCTACTCCTGTGCCCTGATAATCTTTATGTACGACGATATCATAAAACATGCACATTACCCCATCTTCTACAATTCTGCCCATGCCAACTAGTTTGCCCTTATCAAATACACTATAAACAAAAGATGATTTATCTAAAACTTCACGCCATTTTTTTTCATCTTTTTTGGTACACCAACCCACAGAAGCCCTGAGAGTGTTTATCTGTTCTCCGGTTAAATCTTTTTTTGTTGATTCTGTTAATTTCATGTTCTATAATTATTTACGCTAATATTATATTACCTTGATTTCAACCTAATAAAATAAAACTCAGCGGTGCCTTGTGAGATATTTTCAATTTCATGAAATGTATTTGCTGGGAATATTAATCTATCACCTGATTCAAATATTTCTTCATTATTTTGCTGATCTCTGACAACGCCAGCGCCTTTAATTACAATACATATTTCAGTGATGTCTTCATGCTGATGTAATTCCCACTTTTCATTGGCTGGCAGATAGCCATAAGTAAAGGCCTCAAAGTACGGTGATGGTACATCTGACTTACCAGCAATCATTTTTCGAGAACCCGTGGAGTGAGCGGTTTCTTCGATTGGAATAGAGTTGATACTTTTCTTTGAAAACATATTTTTATATCTTAACATATCTAGTCCCACGTCCTCGGCCGATTGGTTTTATTTTTCTTAGTTGTATTAAGCGAGCCAATGCTTGACGAACGGTTGGCATAAGTACGCTGGTCGCTTTCACTATATCGCTTGGGCTAGCCTCACCGACACCGGAGATATAATGCCAAACTTTATACTGTTTAGGCGAGAGAGTGTCTTCAGCTTTTTCTTCTTCCAGATAAACTAAGGCCATGGTCGCCTGTTCTTTTATAACGGTCAGGAAAAAATTTAACCAAGGAGAAATAGTGTCAAGATCAGTCTTAAAAGTTTCTTGCGATTTACGCAGAGCAATATAATATTCATCTTTTCGTTTTTCTACTAATTGCTCATGCGAAATATACTGAATAAACTGGTAGCCGTTACGGAGCAAAAGAAGATTGGTTAGCACGCGAGAAAGACGTCCATTACCGTCCTCGAAGACATGAATTTTTAAAAATTCAATAACAAAGTTGGCGATAATGAGCAAGGGATGAAAACGATTCTTTTCAAACGCTTCCGCCGTCCACTCGACGAGCGCCTGCATTTCTATCGGCGCCAGATAAGCCGGAGTCGTCTCAAATATTATTTTAGCTACCTGTCCGTCTGGACCCACCACGCCGACGGCATTTTCTTTTTTTTTATACTCACCACGTTGCTGCTCGTCTTTGGTAGAATATTTAAGCAGTTCGTTATGTAATGATTTAATCGTGCCCTCTCTAAGCGGTAGAGCTTGATAACTATCGAAAACGTTTTGTAAGGTCTCAAGATATCCCTGCACTTCTTGGGAATCTCGATCGGCAAATCTAGAAACCGCTAAGCCCCGCATGATCTTCTGGACTTTATCGTCGTTTAGTTTCGATCCTTCAATACGAGTCGAAGCGCCGGCCGAAGTAATCAAAGTTGATTTTTTCAGACTAGTTATCGCCTGAGGTGTCATCCGCAAACCAGATTTAAACTCACCCCGAATACCGTCAATTTCAGCCAAAAGAGCCACAATGTGCGGTTCCGGATTCTTGATACGATTATCAAATTTTAGAGTATTATCGGTCATAAAATTGCTTATAATTGATGATATACACCTTATAGCAGATAATAGCAGTAAATAGCAGATTAATCAAGTAGGCCCTGTTTAGTAGATATGATTAGTTAATACTATTTTTGCTTTTTTTCTACAAAAAAATAGTTCCAATGTTAGAACTATTTTCAAATTTTAATCTGCGGAGAGGGTGGGATTCGATTTTAGATCTGCTTAGTTCGAGACGGCGGCAGACGAACTACTAACCGCCGGAGTCGAACTTCCTGTAACAGGAGTTGAGCTAGCTACCGCCGGAGTTGAAGAAGCCGCAATGCCAATCAAACAGACGGCCTGCCAAGGAACATAATGAGATGAAAATCTTCTTTCTTGTATTGGAGTCGTCGTTGAACCTTCCGGGTAGATGACTTTATAGTCGAAGAAAGCGTCGGCGCCGTTATGAGAGCTTTCGGTACATTTTTTCTCTCCCGGCTTGAGCGTGGTCGTCTCGACCAATTTAGTCGGCGCCGGCTTAACTATATTATAGATTGTCGGGTAAGTTGTAGTGGCGACGCGTCCGTCCTTGGTCCCCCAGAAATCGAAATACAAATCGTCTTTAACTATGCGTGCTTGGATTAAAATATAGTTGCCGGTATCGTTGACGAAGCGTAAGTCCGGCTTTGGATCATAGATAGTCGCGTCCATTCCGGCCGGCTCGTAATAAGAGACGCGATAAGAATGGTTTTGGCGCATAGTTATCGGTAGGCCGGAACTCAGGGCCGCTCGGAAGACGGTCGTTCCGATCTGGCATAAGCCGCCGCCGAACTCAGGCACGGTCTTATTTCCTTTGATAACCAATTCCGGCAGATAACCAGTGCTGGCATCGATTGCGCCTAAAGTTTTTATCAAAGAGAATTCTTCGTTCGGTTTGATCAGGATTCCGTGCAGAGCGTCGGCGCCGGTTTTGATATTTTTACGCCGATTCGTCGGCGAGCCGGCAAATTTAGAATAACCCGTGCCGAGCAATTCTTTTATCTGGAGATTGTTGTCTGCTTTGATATTCTGTTCCGCCACCTCTTTAATTATCAGGCCGGTCTCAGTCTGTCCGCTCAGAAGATTTCTGGTTATGGCTTGAGCGCTGGCCTCTAGATCAATCTCTCGGCCGTTTTCGCCGGTCTGCCAGCTGGAAACTTTTCCATTCTTAACTTCAAAGCGCGGCAAAATCGCTTCTTTATTAACGTCCGGCGCTATTTCGGCTGTAATATAAGCTTTGATTTTTTCTTGATCTAAAGAGACGGCGGCGCTGTCTAAGGTTTTTGTTAGGCTTATCCAGGTCGCGAGTCTATTTGGCCTTATCTTCCAATATTTTATGGTTGAGCTGGAATTATCTGATTCGTTAAAGCTGATAGTCAGCTCTCCGTGGCTGATTATTTTTTGAGCTTCATCCTCTAAATCAATCAGGTCGGCTCGTTTTATTTCCGGGTAGAGGGACACGGTCCTGATCGTGATGACGGGTGGTTCAAGGTTAGCCAGACTATTGCGGACATCACTGAAAACTTTATCGTAGTCTATGCCTTTGCCCGGCCTTTCTTGATTAGCAGTGATTTCTATTTTTTGATTATTATCGGCTAAAGAAAAATAAGCGTTCATCGGCTCGATATTCAAGTCTTTAAAGTTGTCGCCCAGGAAAGACCGGATTGCTTCTTCGTCTAAGGAATAAGAGGGAGTATAAGTTTTGCGGGTCTGACTAGTAAATAGAGAAAGTAGATAATCTATAAAACTATTTCTGTCGTCAGCCTTGAATATTGTAGCTAAGAGAGCTTCAGAATCAAAACTCAAAGTCGGACGGACTAGATCGGAATCAAAAGAAATGACGTCGAGATCTAATTTTTTCGATTGCTGGTTGTATTCAAAGGATAGTCCGGCCTGATTAATGGCTTGAAGGCGCTCGGCCATAGCCTTATTCGCCTCTTCTCTCGTCTGGCCGCTGAGAGATATATTACCAATCCGTTCTCCCGGGTAGAAGCGGCCGCGGTAATTATTCTGCCAAATAAAATAATTAATCGCCAGAAAGACGATTAATAAGGATAAGACCGACGCGGCGATGATCGCGGTATTTTTGTGAGCAGCCTTCATATATAAGATTGGTTTAAAATAGAAAATTAATCTTTGATTTTGACTTCAATCTTGTTCGGGGAGACCTTATAGAGGGAGATAGTCAGGACGCCATTTTCTAGCTCAGCTTCGACGCGCTTGCTATCGACTTCAGTCGGTAAGATGATTGAGCGCGAGAACGATCCCCAATAGCATTCGCGATATAGATAGTCTTTTTCGTTTATTTCCGCTCCGGCCGAACGAGTTCCCTTGATAGTCAGGAGATCGTGATGCAGGGCAATCTTAAGATTTTCCGGCTTGACGCCGGCGAGGGTTGATTTGATGATTATTTTTTTGTCGGTCTGATAGACATCGAGAGCTAATTGCCCCTCGGTCTCGGGTTCTTCGTAGTCGAGCCATTCGGCAGAAGTATCTGGTTTAGCGGTGACAGCGGTTTTAAGATGATTTTTTTTATTGAAAAACATATATTTGATTTCATCTATAATTTACCAACTTTTTGGATAATTGTAAATAAGGAAAATAAAATACGCCGCGATAAACGGCGTATTTTTAAGGGTGGGCCCGACAGGATTCGAACCTGTGACCTCCACGATGTCAACGTGGCGCTCTAACCAACTGAGCTACGAGCCCCTTTATTATTCGATTGTGGGCATAGATGGACTTGAACCATCGACCCCCGCTTTATAAGAGCGGTGCTCTAACCAGCTGAGCTATATGCCCTATTATAATAGCCGGCAAAAAAGAATGCAAGCCTGCCACGATAATGATTGGCAGTTATTTTATACCATTATAAGCTTAATTTTTCAAGCTTAGCCTTGAGCTTAGGCATTACTTGGTCAATAGCCGCTTTTATTCCTAGGCTTATAGTCGCTTGGGCGGTCTTGATTCCGCCGCGGGCCCCATATTCTTTAATAAAATCAAGGATATTAATGTTCTTAAGAGAATAGGCTAGAAGTTTTGTCTGGTCCTGAGTCTCTTCACAAAAAATCATGACAATCTTAGCCCCGGGAACAGTAGCGATGAGTTCATCGATAATATCGCCCAAGCTATCCATGGTCGCTCCGGTCTCTTTGAAATCGTTAGCGCTCAGTTTAGACCAAAGCAGTTCGTCTTTATTCTCTGCTTTAAGATTATTAAGGACCTTGCCCCAGAGCCGCAGAGAAGACATGTCTCTAGAACGATAGAGGTGGTCGACAATTTCTTCGCGTCTCGCCCCCAGCGTTATCAGCTCTGAAGTTGTCAGAAGGACGCGCGGAGTAAGATTGGCGGTTTTAAAATTTCTAGTCTGCTGGATAATGCCGGCGAGCAGGCAAGTAGCGACATCTTCAGAGATCATCTCCGGCTTGTAGTTCTTCAGGAGATAGAAAAGTATTTCAGCGGTAGCGACGGTATTAAGATCGATAAAGTTAATCTGTCCGAATTCTTCATTGGCGGCTTGATGATCAATGTTTATGATCGTCGTCTTATAGAAGAACTCAACATTGTCGTCATAGAGCTTGCCTAAAGATTCCAGGTCGCTGGTGCCGAGAGTAAATATAAGATCATACTTGAATTCTCCTGTGCGCGCCGTTACGTCTTCCGGTTTGAACCAGCCATTCTTCGGAGAAATGATGAAGTTGAGCTTATCGTTATCGACGGAATATTTTATTTGGCTGACTTTGGCTTGGCTGATATCGAGCGAGACTATGAAGCGTCGAAGATTATCTAATTGCCCCTCTATGTCCGTGTAGGCTGGCAGAAAAGATAAAGGCTCGTGTTTCTCATTGTCTTTAGATCCGGCAATCTCTACTTCCAGCCCCATCTTTTTTAAGAATAGGAAAAGAGCCAGGGCGGAGGCCATCGCGTCGCTATCTCGATTAGCCGGGAAAACTACCAGGATGCTTTTTGATTTTTCCAGTTGGCGGAAAATTTGTCGCTCTAAATCCAGCATTTGTCAATTCTAAATCGGCGTTAATTAGGCTTGGCTTAACATTCTAATATATAATTATTTATCTGCGAAGTCAAGGTAAAATCCGGTTGACTTAAGCTCGTTTTTTTGGTAATTTTAAATCATGAAACAAGAATTAGATAAAACCTATAATCCATCTGAAACAGAGGACGCTATCTACCAAAAATGGGAAGAATCGGGGTTCTTTAACCCTGATAACCTGAACCTGCCGGAAGACGCTAAAAATTATACTATTATCCTTCCCCCTCCTAATATTACCGCGAAACTGCATATCGGGCATAGCGCCATGCTGGCTATAGAAGACCTTTTGATCAGATTTCACCGTTTATCCGGTTTTAGGACCTTGTGGTTACCGGGAACGGATCATGCCGCTATCGCTACTCAAAGTGTGGTTGAGAAAAAGATCCTGAAAGAACAAGGAAAAACTCGCCATGACCTTGGCCGAGAAGCTTTTTTGAAAGAAGTTTGGAAATTTGTCAATGAAACGCAAGCGACGATTCTGCATCAGACCAAAAAGATGGGTTCTTCGATGGATTGGTCGCGTTTAGCCTTCACTCTTGACGAAACTAGACAAAAAGCGGTAACCGCCATGTTTATTGATATGTATAAGGAGGGTGTGATTTATCGCGGCGAAAGAATTGTTAATTGGTGTCCGCGTTGCCACTCGACTTTGGCGGACGATGAAGTCGAGCACAAAGAAGAACAGGCAAAGCTTTATTGGATAAAATACGGACCATTCGTATTAGCGACTTCACGACCGGAAACAAAACTTGGGGATACGGCTGTGGCTGTCAATCCTCGCGATCCTCGGTATAAAGATTTTGTTGGTAAAGAATATACTATTAAGAGCGTTTTAGGTGATTTTAAGATTATTGTGGTAGCTGACATGGCGGTCGATATGGAATTTGGTTCTGGCGCCGTGAAAGTCACTCCGGCCCATAGCTTTGTCGATAATGAAATCGCTCAGAGACATAATTTACCCAGTAAGAAAATTATTGATGAAGATGGACGAATGATGGATAATTGTGGAAAATATGCCGGATTGACAACTCGCGAAGCTCGCGAAGCGATTGTTAAAGATTTACAGGCGATGGGACTAATTGATCATATCGACGAAGATTATGTGCATAGTGCCGCCGTCTGTTATCGCTGCGGCACAGTCATTGAGCCGCTCCCGTCAAAGCAATGGTTTATTAGCGTCGATAAGAAGCTTGAACGCTTAGGTGGAAAATCTCTTAAAGAAAAGGCTCTGGAAGCCGCCGCCAAGAAAGACATCACCTTTATTCCGGAAAGATTCGATAAGAGTTTTTCTGATTGGATGAATAATCTTCATGATTGGTGCATCTCTCGCCAGATCTGGTTCGGCCATCAGATTCCAGTCTGGTATAAGGGCGAAGAGATTTTTGTCGGCACAGCTGCTCCGAAAGAAGCCGGTTGGATCAAGGATCAGGATACTCTCGATACTTGGTTCTCTTCGGGCATGTGGACTTTCTCGACTTTGGGCTGGCCCGATAATTTTAAAGATGGAATCAAGAGCGGCGATCTGGCGCGCTTTCATCCGACACAAGTATTAGAGACCGGCTATGAAATTTTGACTCTCTGGATATCGCGCATGATCATGATGTCTTTCTTCGCGCTCGGCGAGATTCCTTTTGAAAAAGTTTATCTGCATGGCATCATTTTAGATAAGAACGGCAAGAAGATGTCAAAGTCTAAAGGCAACGGCGTTGATCCGCTAGAAGTAATCGAACAATACGGCGCCGATGCAGTCAGGCTATCTCTGCTCATGGGCTCGACTCCGGGGAACGACTCTCGTTATAGCGACGATAAGGTAGAATCCAAACGTAATTTTATTAATAAGCTCTGGAATATTTCCCGCTTCATCCTGGCTTCGACTGATGAAAAATTTTACGCGACTACGTATAAAACTGCTCCGGCCGCTAAGACTTTGGCCGATAAATGGATATTGGATAATTTGTCCGCGAGCGCTAAGACAGTTACGGAACACCTGGAAAATTTTAATTTTTCTTTGGCCGCCGAAGAACTTAATGAGTTTACCTGGAATAAATTAGCGGATTGGTATTTGGAAATCGCTAAGATCGAAAAAGACAAGGAAGAAATCCTTATTTATATCTTGAAGAATGTGCTTATTTTGTGGCATCCTTTTATTCCGTTCGTGACGGAAAAAATCTGGTCTAGCTTTAATGAAGATTTGCTGATGGTCGCATCCTGGCCGAAAGAGGCGGAAGTGAAGAGTCAGGGAGAAGCTTCAATTTTTATTTTAGAAAAATTTAAGAAGGTTCAAGATATCGTCATTGCCATCAGGAATGCCCGCAGCGAGAACAAGGTTGAACCGGCGAAAAAGCTGGGGGCGGTCATTTACGGCCATGAAGACGCGGCCATGCTGGAAGAACAGAAAGAATTGATTATCAATCTGAAGACCGGCCTGCAATCTTTGAAAATATTAGAGAGCGGCCAGAAGATAGATAAGGCGATTACGGCCGTCGTCGGTCAGACCGAGATATACCTTTTAGGCGGCGTCGATGCGGAGAAAGAGAAAGAACGCCTGCTCAAGGAGCGAGTGAATCTGGAGAAAATGATCGGCTTGCAGGAGACTAAGCTCGGCAATGCTGATTTTGTCGGCCGCGCTCCTGAAAATATCGTGGCGGCTGAGAAGAATAAATTAATCGCTTATAAAGCTGAATTAGAAAAGATAATCAAGATAATCCAAGACCTATGACTTTAAAGAAATATCTCTGGGTCATGTCGGCGCTGACCGCAGTCTGCTGGGGGCTATTCCTGTTCGTAGCCGGGCTTGTCGACCCGACGGCGACTAATTGGCTTGGATTCCTGCTGTTTTATTTAGCCTTTTTTGCTTCTTTGAGCGGGACGATCGCGCTGATCGGCTTCCTTTTTCGTTTCGTAATCATTAAGAAAGAATTAGCCTTCAATTCCGTCAAAGTCGCTTTCCGCCAATCATTCCTCTTCTCTTTCTTTATAATCCTGCTCTTGATCCTGAAGGCCGCTGATCTCTTTAATTGGCTGAATCTGCTTTTACTGGTAGTAGTCTTCTCTATTTTGGAATTATTTTTGGTAAGCTATAAGAAAAGCCGATAAAATATATGAAAAATAAGCTTAATGAATTACGCGAGGAATTTCTCGCCCAATTAGCGCAGGTTCAGAACAACGAGCATCTGCGGGATTTAGAATTGAAATTCTTATCGCGCAAGGGCCGGTTGAGTGAAGCGATGAGCGGATTGAAAGACCTGAGTGGAGAGCTGAGAAAAGAGGCGGGCGAATTGGCTAATAATATCAAGAACGAATTACAGGGCAAGTTCAATGATATGAGCAGTACCCTGAATAGCTTTGTCGCTAAGAATAATGAGGCGGATGTCACTCTGCCGGGCGCCTCTCTGCCGCAAGGGCACCTGAATCCGATTACTCTGGTTCAGAATGAATTAGAAGACATCTTTTCGTCCTTAGGCTTTATGATTCTTGATGGTCCGGAGTTGGAAAGCGATTATTATAATTTTACCGCTCTGAACGTGCCGGCTGATCACCCTGCTAGAGATATGCAGGATACTTTTTATGTCGATTATAAGAATAAGGACGGCCAGTACGACCTCTTGATGCGCACCCAGACTTCCCCGGTCCAGATCAGGGCGATGCAGAAATACGGTGCGCCCCTGAAAGCACTTATCCCGGGACGCTGCTTCCGTAATGAATCAACGGATGCGCGTCATGAACATACTTTTTATCAAGTCGAGGGCATAGTAATCGGTAAGGATATCAATTTTGCTAATTTGAAGAGCTTCTTGGAGATAGTCGGGCAGAAATTATTCGGCCCGAATACTAAATTAAGGATGCGTCCGAAGTTCTTCCCGTTCGTTGAACCGGGTAATAATGGCGAATATACCTGTTTCTTGTGCCAAGGCCAGGGTTGCCGTGTCTGTAAGAACACCGGCTGGCTCGAGATAGTCGGCGCCGGTCTGATTCATCCTGACGTTTTGCGTGCTGGCGGCATTGACCCGGAAATATATTCCGGCTTAGCCTTCGGTTTCGGCCTGAATCGCTTAGCGATGCTGAAATATAATATCAATGACGTTCGCTTGTTCAATAGCGGCGATCTTAAATTCTTAGAGCAATTCTAATCATATGTATATATCGCTTAATTGGTTAAAAGATTACGTTAAGATACCGTCAAAGATAAAGCCGGAAGATATCGCGACCGAACTAACTAATCATACGGTCGAAGTTGAAGGTCTGGTAAATTCCGCCGCTCAATTCAATAATGTTGTCGTCGGCAAGGTTTTGGAAGTGTCCAAGCATCCTAACGCCGACCGCCTGCGCTTGACTGTCGTCGACGTTAAGAAGAAAAAACTAAATATCGTCTGCGGCGCGCCTAATGTCGCCGCCGGACAGTTGGTCGCGGTCGCTATGATCGGCGCTGTTCTCCCTAATGGCTTAGAAATAAAAGAATCTCTTATCCGCGGCGAGAAATCAGAAGGCATGATCTGCGCGGAAGATGAATTAGGGCTGGGCAAGAATCATGAAGGCATCATGGTCTTAAGAGACAGCGCTAAGATCGGAGAATCATTTGCTAAATATCTGAAAGCTGACGATATTATTTTAGAGATAGATAATAAATCCTTATCTAATCGTCCCGATCTCTTGAATCATTATGGGTTAGCTCGCGAGCTGGCGGCCATTTTCAGTCTGGCTCTGAAGCCCTATGAAAAAATGCTTGATCGTAAATGGAAATTTTTAAGCGACAAGGAAAATAAATTGGAAGTTAAAGTATCTGCTCTCGATGCTTGTCCGCGCTATATGGCGGTGGCGGTGAGTAATATCGAAGTGAAAGAATCTCCGGCCTGGCTCAAGGAAAGATTAGTAGCCGCCAATCAGCGCCCGATCAATAATATCGTCGATCTGACTAATTATGTCATGTTTGATTGCGGTCAGCCGATGCATGCTTTTGATGCCGCGAAGATTAAGAAGATTGTCGTCCGTCGCGCCGATAAAGGCGAAACCATCGAGACTCTTGATGAGAAAGAGCGCGTCTTATCTTCTGATGATTTAGTCATTACCGACGGTCATCAGGCCGTAGCGATCGCCGGCGTTATGGGCGGGCATAATAGCGAGATTAATGCTGAGACTACGGGGTTAGTGTTAGAATCAGCTAATTTTTTAGCTGGCAGCGTGCGCAAGACTTCCCAGAAATTAGGTTTGCGGACTGAGGCTTCGGTTCGTTTTGAAAAAGCCCTTGATCCGGCCTTAACTGAACAAGCCATGTTTCGTTTTTTGACGCTTCTGAAAGAGATCTGCCCGAAGATGGAGATAGTCAGCGCTCTCATAGATATTGATAATACCGATAAGAATAAATTGACGGTTGATTTGGATTTAGACTGGTTGAAGAATAAGATCGGTCAGGAGATTCCCCGCGAAGAGGTGATTAATATTCTTGAAAAGCTCGGATTTACTATTGAAGACCAGAAGAGTGCGGTTTTGAAAGTGGCTGTTCCTTCTTGGCGCGCGACTAAAGACGTTTCTAGCAAAGAAGATGTCGCCGAGGAAGTGCTCAGGCTTTACGGTTATAATAATATCGAGTCGCGTTTGCCGGTCTTTACGATGGATCTCCCGGAAGTCAACGAAGAGCGGAAGATCGAGCGGAAGATCAAGAATATTCTCAGCCTTAAGAATTCTCTTAATGAAGCTTATAATTATTCTTTCGTTGGTGAAGACCAGCTGAAGAAGATGAACATAGATTTCTTCAATTATCTCAAGTTGGCTAATCCGCTTTCGGGCATTCAGAATCTCTTGCGTCAGTCCCTCGCCCCCGGATTGGCTAGCAACATTAAAGCCAATCAATTCAAGAGCGAGAGATTCGGCTTCTTCGAGATCGGCAGCGCCTTTTTTAAGAACCCGGGAAATATTCGGAAGGACGAGACTGAAGGAAATTTCCTGCCCTATCAGGAAAAACGTCTCGGTCTGGCCGTTACCGGAGAAGAAGATAACTTCGGGCAGCTCAAGAGCATCATTGATAGCTTATTCAAGAATATCTTTAACCAGCATACCGAAGCAGAATTTTCCATAATTGATGGGACGCCGGGCTGGGCGGACAAATATGCGATTGCGAAAGTTCTAGTGTTCGGACAAGAAATTGGCATTGTCGGGTCTCTTAGCCAGGAGGTCATCAATAATATGAATCTTAAGAGAGGAGCCGCTCTGGCAGAATTGAATTTCAATAAGCTAGTCGAGCTAGTTCTCGGCCAGCCATCTTTTCATTTCGCTGAAGCGCCGAAATATCCGCCAGTGATGCGCGACGTAGCCTTTGTAGTTGAGAATAAAATATTGTATAATGATTTAAGGCGAGAGATGAGCCGATTCAATCCTCTGATTAGATCCGTTGAACTGTTTGATGTCTATATCGGAAATAAATTGGAAGGCGGCAAGAAGAGCTTAGCTTTCCATCTCTCTTACCAATCAGAAGACCGGACCCTGACTGCCGGCGAAGTCGATAAGATCCAGACAGATCTAGTCGCTCATCTTGCTCAGAAATTCGAAGTCAGATTAAGAGACTTTTAAATCATTAAATAAAAAATCATATGTTCTCTACTTCTAGCGATGTCTTGAATTTAGTCCTATCTGTCTGTCTAGTCTCGCTGACCTTCTTCCTCTGCTGGGCGATTTATTACTTCATCGCTAGCGCCCAGAGGATATATCGGCTGATTAAGAGGGTTGAGGCTGGCGTCGCCAAGGCGGAAGAAGTCATCGATATCGCTAAAGATAAATTAAAGAATAGCGCCACTTATTTTATGATTTTAGGGGAGATGGCGAAGCGGGCCATGGAATTCGTTCAGGAGAAACGGGAAAAGAAAGCGGCCGGAAAGAAGAAATAAAATAGCCGAGGAAATCTATAATCTGTTAAGCATAAAAAAATAGCCTGGCTGGGCTATTTTTTGTGTGTCTGTCGATCTGAAGTTCACGCTACCAGTACTATCAGCTTATTTCTTGTATCCGCAGCCGCGATTACTGCATTTTATCTCTCCGTCCTTGTCGGTGACTAAGAGAGCTTCGCAGTCCGGACATTTTTCCCCGGTCGGCTGGCCCCAATAAGCGTTCTTGCATTTCGGATAGTTGCTGCAGGCATAGAAAGCGCCGCGCTTGCTGAATTTTTTGACAATCTTGCCATCGCCGCAGATTGGACAGGCGATTTCCTTCCCGTCTCCAGGCTGATCGATATTCTTAATGTTCTTGCATTTCGGATAGGCAGAACAAGCTAGGAACGGGCCGTACTTCCCGACCCTGACTTTCATCGGCGAACCGCATTTGTCGCAGACTTGGCCGGCATATTTCTTTTCTAGCTCCAGGGTCTTAGCATCCGGCTCTTTTTTTTCTCCTCCCTGTTCGCCGGACATCTTTTTGATATTGCGGCATTCAGGGAAAGCGCTGCAAGCTAGGAATTTTCCGTAACGCCCGGTCTTGATGATCATGGGCGCACCACACTTGTCGCAGACCTCGGTTGATTTTTCTTCAGGCATAATATCGTTCTTATTAATTTCTGTATATTTTTTCTCCAGGTTATCATGGAAGTCGTGATAGAAATCTCCAATTACTAGCTGCCAGCCCTTCTGGCCGTCCGCAATCAGGTCTAAGTCATTTTCCATGGCGGCCGTGAATTTATAGTCGACAATCTTCGGGAAATGCTTCAATAATAGATCAGTGACGACGAAAGCGATGCTGGTTGGTTTCAGTTTTTTGTTTTCATCACGTTCCACATAATTGCGGACGATAATCGTATTGATTGTCGGCGCGTAAGTAGACGGACGGCCGATGTCATATTTTTCTAGTTCTTTAACCAAGCTGGCATCGGAAAATCTAGCTGGCGGGTTGGTAGAGTGCTGGTCAGTGCGCAGATCAATCATGATGACAGATTGCTTCTCTTCCACGAGCGGCAATTCTTGCTCCTTGGTTTTTTCCGGCCAGACTTTCAAGTATCCAGGGAAGATCAGAGTTTGCCCATTGGCGCGGAAGATATAGATTTCTTTGTTATCCAAAGCTTTTACGTCGATAGCAGTAGCGGCCATCTTGGCAGCCGTCATCTGGCTGGCCACGGCCCGTTGCCAGATCAAGCGGTATAAACGTTCCTGGTTCTTATCTAATTTAGCGGCTAATATCTCAGGAGTATTTGCGGCCTCAGTCGGACGAACGGCCTCATGAGCCTCTTGAGCGTTTTTGCTCTTATTCTTGAATTTTCGTCCGCCTTTGACGACGTAGTCAGCGCCTAGATTTTTCTTAATCCATTCCTCGGCATCTCCTAAGAATTTCGGAGACAGGTTAAGAGAGTCGGTACGCATGTAGGTGATATGCCCCTCTTCATATAATTTCTGAGCGACGGCCATAGTCTGCTTAGCGCTGAAACCTAAGTGGCGATTAGCTGATTGCTGCAAGGTCGAGGTCGTGAACGGAGCGCCCGGATTCTTGTTGACCTCTTTCTTTTCGATTTTTTCGATAGTGTATTCAGCCTGATGCAGAATTTTTTTTAGTTCATCTGCTTCTGATTTCTTGATGCTCAGCTTATCAAAAGTCTTATTTCTGATTTTATATAAGTCGGCGGTGAATTTCTCTTCTTTAGTACTGCCGCTGAAATCGGCCGACAGGCTCCAGTATTCTTCAGTGATAAAAGCCTGTATTTCTCTCTCTCTTTCGACTATCAAGCGGGTGGCGACGCTTTGGACGCGTCCGGCGGATAGGCCTTTAGCTACTTTCTTCCATAAAAAAGGAGAAAGCTCGTAACCGACTAGGCGATCAAGGACGCGGCGTGCCTGTTGCGCATCGACCATATTCAGGTCGAGATGGCGCGGTTTTTCTAAAGCTTCTAAAATGGCGTTCTTAGTGATTTCATGGAAAGCGATTCTCTTCGCCTTCTTTTCATCCAAGCCCAAGGCCTGGATCAGATGCCAAGAGATAGCTTCTCCTTCGCGGTCTTCATCAGACGCTAGAATCACCTCTGTCGCTTTTTTGGCGTCAGCTTTCAAGCCAGTGACGATCTTCTTGGCTTTAGTTGGAATGATATATTTCGGAGTGAAGCCGTGTTCGATATCGACGCCCATCTCGCTTTTCGGAAGATCGCGAATATGGCCGAATGAAGATTCGACCTTGTATTCTTTGCCCAGGAATTTGCTGATAGTCTTGGCTTTAGTTGGAGACTCGACGATTATTAAAGTCATAAAGCTGTGTAATTTAATTTAAATCATAGCCGGATTCGCTGTTTTTAGCAATCCCTCGGAGCTCTAATATACTTAGTGTACTATTTATGACCGACGTGTCAAGTTTAGTTTTTCTGATGATTTCGTCGGCGCTAATTTTTTCTGCGCGTTCTGAAGTTTCTTTTAACAGCTTATAAACGATGGTTTCCGCCTCATTATTAAAAGAGAAAGATAGCTGGCTGGCGGCGCGTTGCTTAGTTATTTTATTCCTAGTGCTTGAATTATTATTCGATTTTTTATCTAATCCATAAACTTCTAATATATCTTCATGGCTTGTTATCGTTTTGGCTCCGGACTTAATAAGCTTGTTCGGTCCGGCAGAAAATTCGGAAAATATATTACCAGGAACAGCCAATACTTCCCGATTTTCCTCTAAGGCATAATCGGCCGTGATCAAGGCACCAGATTTTTCTTTCGCCTCGATTACGAGCGTCGCTTGCGTCAAGCCGGCGATGATACGATTGCGTTGCGGAAAATTCTGCTGGTATGGCGGAGTGCCAGGCGGAAATTCTGAAATTAGAGCGCCGCCGCTGTCTATTATTTCTTGCGCGAGCCGGCGATTGCTAGCCGGATAAATACTCTTCCTATCTAGCCCTGATCCGAGAACCGCCCAAGTTTTTCCTTTAAGCTCTAAAGCTTTTTGATGCGCTAGCGTGTCTATTCCTAAAGCCAGACCACTGATGATGTTTATTTTCGATTCAATTATTTCTGGCAATAGCGCGGTAATAGCTTTTTCTCCGTAAGCGCTGAATTTTCGCGAGCCGACAACGGCTAAACGCCCGTCTGCTTCATTATTCAGCCTTCCTTTATAATATAGGACTGGCGGCGGGGACGATATTTCTTTAAGCAGAGGTGGATAATTATGATCATTCCAGGTAATGAAAGATATTCCTTCTTTTTCTAAGATATTGAGCATATCTTCAATAGAAGCCGCCGAAGTTTTTCTCCATTTGATGAAATCATCCGCCAAAGACGATTTTATTCCGGCTCGTTCTAATTCTATAGTATTCGCAAAAAATGCCTGGCGCACATCAGGAAAGAATTTTTCTAGCCTTTTCATATTTACCAAGCCTATTTTTTTGAAATGATTAAAGGCGAGATAATAATAGCGGTTTTCATAAATCATATTTTTATAAATAAAATCCCCCTAAATTTTTTAGGGGGATTTTATGTTTATCTTATTTCTTTGATATTGATCTGGCCGGATAATTCTTTGAGCTTTTCTTTCTCTTCCCGGCTGAAATTATCCAGGACAAATTTTTCCGGAGGAATATGGGTGCGCAATAATTCGTTCTTGATTCCTAATCTGAGCCGGGTGAATTTTTTGGTCTTGAGATGATCAATGATTGATTGGACACCGCGATGGCCGGCGCTGCCGGAATCAGTCGCAATCTTGTAATTTCCGAAATCCAAATCTAGCTCATCATGTATGACTATTAGGACATCATTCAGTTCAGAGTCTTTCTTGCCGATGAGACCGAAGTTCTTAGGCAATAGTCCGTAGTAATCCATTATTTTTCGAACGCTAGTTCCGGATTCATTCATGAAGGTTAGAGGCTTAACAAATAACAAATCTCCATCCTCGTGGATGAGCGCGTTGAATTTTTTATTCTCGGACCATTTTACATCGCTAAGCAGGCTGTCTAAAAATAGCCAGCCGGCGTTATGACGCGTATTTTTATATTGTTCCCCGGGATTGCCCAGGCCGACAATGATTTTCATAGGCTATTCTTCACTAGAGCTTAGATCATCAGACCAATCTCCTTCTGGTCTGACGTTATAAGTAGTATGCGATTTTTTATTCTTAGTGACATGTAGACTTATGGGCGTACCGGTAAAGCCGTATCGTTCTCTCAGGCGGTTTTCCATGAAACGGACATAAGAGAAATGAAGATCATCATCCGGGCCAATTCTAACGAGGAAATGCGGCGGGTTATGATCCTGTTGGAAAAATTCATAGATACGCGGCGATTTAGTTCCCTTGCCTTTGGCCGGCTTATGGATTTTAACGACCGATTTCATGAATTTATTGCATTGCGATTCGCTTAATTCTAATTTTCTCTGGGCCGACACGGTTACTACGAGATCCAATATTTTATTGACCTTGTCGCCGGTTTTAGCGGAAATAAACTGGATGGGCGCCCAAGTCGCGAAAGGAAATTTATCATAGATAATCTCCGTCCATTTCTTAGGGTCGTGTTCTTTAATCTTATCCCATTTATTGGCGATAAAGATTAAGCTCTTGCCTCGGTCTTTTATTTCTTGGATGAGCTTAGCGTCTTGATGAGTTATCGGTTCACTGATATCCATGACTAGTAAAGCGATATCGGCTCGGTCTAATGATCTTAAGGATTTCTGAACGCCTAATTTTTCAAAACCGATAGCATTGCGACTATGGCGGGCAACTCCGGCCGTATCAATCAGATTAATGCTTTGTCCTTTATAGATTATCTTCGTATCCTGCGGTTCGCGAGTAGTATGAGCGATAGGACTGACGATAACTCTTTCATAGCCGAGAATGGCGTTTAATAGCGATGACTTGCCGACGTTCGGCTTGCCGATGATACAGGCGCTAATCTTCTCAGTCGTCTCCTCAATAGCTTTTTTATTCTTTTTCGGCTTGTCGAGCTTATCAATGATTACGTCTAAGAGATCGCCAGTGCCTAAGCCGCTAGCCGCGGAAATAATATAAGGTTCTCCGAGTCCGAGTTGATTGAATTGGGCGGTTTCGGAAGCATTCTTGAAGTTATCTACCTTATTGGCGACGACTATAGTTTTCTTGCGATATTCCGAATTCTTTTTCAGTCCGATAGCTAAGCTTTTGTCTTCCGGCAAGAGCCCAGTTTTTGTATCTACTAAGAATAAGATTAGATTGGCCTGATCAAGATAATGCCGGGCCTGGCGCTGGGTTTGGCTGTCGATATCATTTTCCAATATTTTTTTATTGCTTAGCGCGCGCGAATCGATTATGCCCGCCGTGTCGACGAGGTCAAAGGCGCTGTGTGCCCATTCGACTGTGCCGAGGTTGCTATCGCGAGTCGTTCCGGCGATATCAGAAACCATTGCTTGTCTTTTTTCGACTAAGCAATTGAAAAGAGTTGATTTGCCGACATTAGTCCGACCGCAAATGACGACAAGCGGTAGGATCTTTTTAGGTTTTTCCATATGGTTCTTATTTATTCGGCTTTATTAGCGTCCGTTCCGATAATCAATAAGAAATCGGGAGTAGAACTAGCGTCCTGATATTCGCTTGCCCAGGCCGGGAGGTCAAAAGACTGCGTAGCGCCGGTCAAGATTTTTAAGGTCTTTAATGATTTTTCTTTGATGGTCGTCGTGGCTAAGCTATAGACAGTGGTTTGGGCATAATCTCTCTCAGGGGAGTTGCCAGTTTTGGAGATGACGAATCCGGACTGTTCGAGAATGACAGCTGTTTTTCCAGCCAAGCCACTGATCCAAGTGCCGTTCAGGATGGCTACTTTTGCCTCGTCATTTATTCTGGCTATCGTTCTGGTTGAATTAGTAATTGCTTCGGTCGAGGAAGTAGCAAAAATATTCTTAACTAGATTTCTGACCTCGGAGAAATTACCGGACCGTGGAGTAAGAATATAAGCGCCGTTTTCCCCCATGCCAGATACTAATAATCCATCCGGAGCATCGCTTAATACTTTATTGATAATCTGAGCGCGGTCGACATCCTTGAACATTTCCCAGAGACGCAGCACTTCCCAGGCATTAAGATTGGTCGAGATATCTTTGCTGAACTCATTGACTAGTTTCGTAATCATGACCGGATTCAATAAGGTCTTGCTGGAAAGAAGTTTATCTTTTACCGCCTCCAAGACCAATTGCTGGCGCTTGGCTCGAGAAAAATCCGAGCCTTCTCCGCCGGCCGCATGCCGGCTGCGAGCATATTTTAAAGCTAATGATCCATCCATGGTCTGTAGCCCTTTCTCGATGTGCAGGTGTTCATAGCGGGAATAATAGCTCGGGTTATCTTCTTGGCCGAGAATCGGGTAAGAATAATCATCCAGAGTATTTTCTACATTAACTTGAATTCCGCCGAGCTCGTCGATAATATTAGAGAAGCCGCTGAAGTCTACCCGGATATAATAATCTATCGGCGTCTGCAATAATTCCGTGAAGGCTTTTGAGGTTACTTCGCCGCCGCTGCCCGGATTAGCTTTTTCGGCATAAGCGTTGATGCTGTTTACTTTCTGCCAATTACTGACCGGAGCGACTAGGTCGCGCGGGATAGAAATGAGAGAAATCTGTTTGGTCGAAGGCTGAAGGCTGGTTAACATGATAGTATCAGTCAGATAAGCGCCGTCGTGCCCTTCGCCGCCCATACCGAGGAGCAAGATATTGATACGGTCATCACCTTCTCCTTTTAGCAGCTTGTCGGAACTCGGCACTAAATGCTTTAGCTTGCTGAAAAAGCCAGTTCCGGAAAACCAATCGGTTCCGTTCTGGCTAGATATCAAAATTTTTCCGGAAAAGATCAATCCGACGGCGATAATCGCGATAATATAAGTTACTATCCGTTTTCTTCTCTTGCTCGGGATGATAATTTCTTCGGGGTCATCTGATAAGCGTCGGGCGCGCTTTTCCTCTTCTTCCATTTTTTGCTTGAAATCAATCATAAAATTGTCGGGCTGCCGGGAATTGAACCCGGATTACACGCACCCGAAGCGTGCGTAATACCGTTATACCACAGCCCGTGATACTGTTAACTTTGATCCGATCGGTTTCGGATTTGTGGACTTGAGGGGACTCGAACCCCTTACCTCTGCAATGCGAATGCAGCGCTCTACCAGATGAGCTACAAGCCCGTATTTTTTACGTCGGGCTGCCCGGAATCGGACCGGGGCTACATGCACCCCATGCACGCGTACTACCATTATACTACAGCCCGGGCCAACAAAAAAAGGCTACGACCCTTTATCTCATATTACCACAAAAAATTAATTTTTCAAGCCTGCTGATAGCCCAGATGCCGACTCTTGACATTTATTTTTATTTTGTTAATATTAGTTAACAAATATTGTTTCGTTCTTTATTAATGCGGATGTAGCTCAGTTGGTAGAGCACATGCCTTCAAAGCATGGGGTCCCGCGTTCGAGTCGCGTCATCCGCTCTCTTGGACACAATCCAATTTTTCTCAGACCGGTAGCTCAGTTGGTTAGAGTACCTCCTTTTCATGGAGGAGATCGCGGGTTCGACTCCCGTCCGGCCTACGACCCTGATTTTAAATCAGGGTTTTTTATTTTAAAAATAATGGATAATTGCCTTTCGAGGCTGTTTCCAGTAAAATAAGAATATAGTTTACTAATATATGAAGAAAATCATCTTTTCAGGCATCCAGCCTAGCGGTAATCTTAATATCGGCAATTATATCGGCGCTATCTCGCAATGGGTAGAAATGCAGAAAGATTATGATTGTGTCTTCTCCGTAGTCGATTATCATGCCATTACTGTCAAACAAGACCCCGAAGCTTTGCGCCGCCGCATCATTGAAGTTACGAAGATTTATCTGGCTGCCGGCATTGATCCAGAAAAATCTATTATCTTCCAACAATCGGCTATTCCGGCTCATACTGAGCTGGCTTGGATCTTTAATTGCTATGGCGCGCGCATGGCTGATCTTAATAAGATGACACAATTCAAGGATAAGGCTGGCCAGAATCAAGAATCAGTCAGCGCCGGCCTCTTTGACTACCCAGTTCTCATGGCCGCTGACATACTATTATATAATACTGATATCGTTCCAGTCGGTGAAGACCAGAAACAGCACGTTGAATTAGCTCGCGATATCGCTCGTCGTTTTAATAATGAATTCGGCGAGGCGTTTAAAGTTCCGCAATCAATAGTACGCAAAGAGGGCGCTAGAATTATGTCTTTACTCGATGCTTCCAAAAAGATGAGTAAAAGCGACGAAAATCAGAACAATTGCATCGCTTTGTTAGATTCCCCTGAAGCCGCGAAGAAGAAGATTATGCGTGCCATGACTGATTCCGGCTCTGATATCGTCTATGACCCGGAAACTAAGCCAGCTATCGCAAACTTATTAACTATTTATGCACAGTTAGGCAATCGCGAGATTAAGAGGCTTGTCAAAGACAATGCCGGCCGAGGCTATGGCGATTTCAAGAAGGACTTAGCCGATGTCGTCGCTAAGTTCTTGGAAAATTTTCAAGCCAAGTATAACAAGATATCCGATCAGGATGTCGCTAGAATATTAGAAGAAGGCCGCCAGAAGGCTGAAGCAATCGCCAGTAAGAAGCTAGAAGAAGTTAGAAAGATGATTGGCGTGAGATAATTATAAATTATTTTAAAACTATGGATCATAAGAATGTTACAACGGCGTTTGAATTGCCAAACACAAAAATCGTTAATAATTTAGGCCTAGTAAAAGGGATTATTGTTAGATCGCGCTCTATCTTCGGTTCTATCGGCGGTTCTTTTCAAACCCTTATCGGCGGTAATATTTCTTTGTTTACTGAATTATGTGAAAGCACGAGAGAGGATGCTTATAATCTAATGATTAAGCATGCTGAAGAATTAGGAGCGAACGCGATTATCGGCGTACGTTATGATGCTACTGAAATCATGGGCGGCGTCACTGAGGTCCTGTGTTATGGCACGGCGGTAGTTATTGAATAGCAATGAACATTTAGCATTTAGCTGACAAAAAAATATAGACCAATCAAAAAACCGCTATTAAAGCGGTTTTTTGTATTTTCAATCATGTTGAGATTTCGAGTCTAATTAGCATCAATTCAATTTGTCGTCTTGCGACGACCACTCCGACATCATATCGGAGGCGACTAACTCTTCTTTCCACGTGGAAAAGAAGAATTGTTCTCCCTAGAAAGGAGGTGATCCATCCACAGCTTCCGCTACGGATGCCTTGTTACGACTTCGTCCCTGTCATCAGTCTTGCCTTCGTCCCACTATTGTGAGCCTTCGGGCACTACCAACTCCCTTGACGTGACGGGCGGTGAGTACAAGACCCGAGAACGTATTCACCGTGGCATTCTGATCCACGATTACTAGCGATTCCAGCTTCATGGAGGCGAATTTCAGCCTCCAATCCGAACTGAGAAAAGTTTTAAGGGATTAGCTCCACCTCGCGGTTTGGCGTCCCTCTGTACTTCCCATTGTAGCACGTGTGTTGCCCAAGGCGTAAGAACCATGCTGATTTGACGTCATCCCACCTTCCTCCCATTTAAAACGGGCAGTCTCCCATGACATTTAAAACATAGGATCAGGGTTGCGCTCGTTTCCCGACTTAACGGTACATCTCACGACACGAGCTGACGACAACCATGCAGCATCTGTCTAGCACCCTCGAAGGCGGGTCTGTTTCCAGACCTTGCAGCTAGATGTCAAGCCTTGGTGAGGTTCCTCGGTTACCGTCGAATTAAACCACATGCTCCACCGCTTGTGCGGGTCCCCGTCTATTCCTTTGAGTTTTAGCCTTGCGGCCGTACTCCCCAGGCGGGATACTTAACGTGTTAACTTAAAATAGCAGCTCTGGCAGGGTCGATACTGCCAATGCTTAGTATCCATCGTTTACAGCGTGGACTACTGGGGTATCTAATCCCATTCGCTCCCCACGCTTTCGTCCACTGAGTGTCAGAACTGTCCTAGTAAACTGCCTTCGCATTTGGTGTTCTTGCTGATATTAATGGATTTAACCCCTACACCAGCAATTCCGTTTACCTCTTCCAGTCTCTAGTTTAGCCATCTCTCCCGCTGACTCGAGGTTGAGCCTCGAGATTTAACAGGAGATGCGATAAACCACCTACGGACGCTTTACGCCCAATAAATCCGGATAACGCTTGGGGCCCTCGTATTACCGCTGCTGCTGGCACGAGGTTAGCAGCCCCTTATTCATCAGGTACCGTCATGTTTTCGTCCCTGATAAAAGTATTTTACACCCCGAAGGGCTTCTTCATACACGCGGCGTCGCTCCTTCAGGCTTTCGCCCATTGAGGAAGATTCTTGACTGCAGCCTCCCGTAGGAGTCTGGGCAGTGTCTCAGTCCCAGTGAGTGGGGCCATGCTCTCGCACCCCATACCCGTCGTAGCCTTGGTGAGCTATTACCTCACCAACAAGCTGATAGGCCATAGGCTCCTCCCTAAGCGCCGGAGCTTTAATTAAAGAGCTTATGCTCTTTAATACTATCGAGTATTACTCTCGCTTTCGCAAGGTTATCCTCGTCTTAGGGGTAGATTGCCAATGTGTTACTCTCCCGTTTGCCATGCCTGTATTGCTACAGGCATTCGACTTGCATGCCTTAGACACGCCGCCAGCGTTCATCCTGAGCCAGGATCAAACTCTCTAAAATTTGATTGACTCGATAGAAACTCGAAGTTTCTATTGATATGTGATTCCGTTTTAGAAACGGACAAAAATTTATACTTTCCGAATTGATGCCGATTAGCATCAAAATTAACCATCACCATGATTGTTTGTTATAAAATTTTTAACGTTCGAAATAGACAGAAAAAAACAGAGATATAAAAAAATATCTTGTTTTATTATGATATTCTGTTTTAATTTTTAATAACCTTATTTTATACTAATAAAAAATAGATGTCAAGAGCTCCGTGTTTGTCCCTTTTTTGTTTGACTTTCCAACGTTTTTAAGATATAAATAGAATATAAATTGTTAATAAAATCATATAAAATAAGGAAAAAACTAGGTGATTTTATAACTAAAGCTAATAAAAGGTTTAAAAGTATTAAAACAAAACTATCATGCGCATCAAATTCCATCGCGTAGAAAGAAAAGAAGAGCCAACATTTAGATCTAATACTCAAATCAGAGTCCCGGAAGTTTTTGTAATAGACGAAAACAATGATGCGCTCGGCGTTATGACAATTGGAGAAGCGCTTGAAAAGGCACAAGAAGCAGACTTAGATTTGGTTGAAGTTAATCCTAAGGCCAACCCGCCGGTAGTTAAAATTGTTAATTTAGGGCAACTTAAATATGAGAGAGAAAAGTTGGCTCATAAGCAAAAAATGCAGCAAAAGAAAGTTGAGACTAAAAATATTCGCCTTACCTTCCGTATTAGCGAACACGATCAGGAAATGCGCTTGCTTCAGGCCGAGAAATTTTTAGCTAAAGATAATAAAATTAAAGTTGAATTAATTTTGCGTGGCCGTGAGCGGCAGTATCCCGCTAAAGCAGCTGAAATGGTTCGCAATTTTGCGGCCAAGCTACAGACCAAGCCGGGGCTAGTAATTGAGATTGAACAACCCTTGACAAATCAAGGAGGAAGATTTACTATTATATTGATCAATAAAAAGTAAAAAACCGTTGAATTCAGGTGTTTGCCTGTTTTTTAATCTGGAAAATTATGCCAAAAATAAAGACTCATCAAGCGACTGTAAAGCGCTTTAAGAAAACAGCTAACAATAAATTGCTCCAACGTAAAGCTGGACAAGACCATTTTAATTCTCGCGACACTGGCAATGCTACTCGTAAGAAGCGTTTGGATATAAAAGCGCACAAAACCTTAGCTAAAACCATTCATACGCTTACCCCGTATAATTAATTAATTATTTGTAATTGAACATATGCCTAGAGTAAAAAGAGGGATGACCCATGTAAAAAAGAGACGGAAGCTTTTGAAGGCCGTTAAGGGTTATAAATGGGGTCGCAAAAAATTAATTAGACTAGCTAAGACTGCTCGTACTAAAGCCGGTGCCCACGCGTATACGGATCGTCGTAAAAAGAAAAGAGTAATGCGCGGTTTATGGCAAATTAAGATCAATGCTTTTGTTCGTGAATTTGATTTATCCTATTCTCGTTTTATAAACTTATTAAAAGTAAATAAAATTGAAGTCGACCGGAAGATTTTAGCTGACTTAGCCGTATCTAATAAAGAAGCTCTGACCGCCTTAATCAATAAGATTAAAAAATAATATGGTATTTTGGATTAAAATTATTCAAATTATTGTAGCTATTCTACTAATGGTGGCGATTTTAATGCAAAATCGTGGTGCTGGCTTGGGTGGCGTTTTTGGTGGTAGTGGTGGCGTTTATTTAACTAAACGTGGTTTAGAAAAAAAACTTTTTATTGCGACTATTGTCTTAGCCGCTATATTTATACTATTATCTTTAGGCGTTTTCTTTAAAGCTTAAGCGCCCACGGGCTTCGAGAGTTAAAAGATTACTGTGAACTCACTTAAAAGTAAAACTATTGTATTTAAGAAAAGGGCTTTTCAGGCCTTGTCTTTTTTTGGTATTTATAAAAAAAGAAATATTAATCAATCAGAAATTGATAAAAAGCTAGTCTATGCATTGTCTCCCCGTAAAATTCCTACCAGCAATCAATTAAAGCATTTAAATAAGTTTCTCAACCCGAAAGAATATTTAATCATTAAAATTTGTCTACTTTTAATTTTTGTTAATGCTGTTTATTTAGGTGTTTCTTTTTTTGGAAAACATCTCCAATATTCCCCAGTTTCAGGAGGAGAATATATTGAGGGCGTTGTCGGATATCCCAAAACGATTAATCCTCTTTATGCGGTTAATCGCGACGTTGATAGTGATTTAAGCCGTCTAGTTTATTCAAGTTTATTTAAATACGATCAAAACGGTGCCCTGGTTAATGATTTAGCGGAAAGTGTGGTTATTAATAATGACAAAGAATATATTATTAAAATAAAAGAAGGAACTAAGTGGAGTGATGGCAACAAACTAACAATCGATGATGTTATCTTCACAATTGATGCTATTAAAAATGTTGATTATCGTTCCCCGCTCCGAGCTTCTTTAAGCGGCGTCGAGGCTGAAAAAATTGACGAAAGAACTATTAAGTTAACGCTGGGGTCGCCCTATTCGCCATTTTTAGAGGCCTTAACTTTTGGTATTCTGCCGAAAAGCGTTTGGGAGAATATTAATCCTAGCTCAGCTGCTTTGTCGGAATTAAATTTAAAGCCAATTGGTTCGGGCCTCTATAAATTTAAATCATTATTAAAGAACAAGGATGGCGATTTGAAGGAATACAATTTAATAGTTAATGATGATTATTATTCTCAGAAACCATATATTAAAAGTATTAAGTTTAAATTTTTTGTTGACTACGCTGAAGCTATTAAATCATTAAATGATAAGCAGACAGACGGCCTTAGCTATTTACCATTTGAAGAGCGCAGCGAGTTGTTAGCCAAGGATTCCCTTTCTTTTAATGAGCTCGTTCGCCCTCAAATTATTTCCCTCTTTTTTACCTATAATAAAGACAAGGCCTTGGATGATAAAATAGTCAGAGTATCGCTCACACAGGCGATTGATAAAAATCAGATAATTAAAGATGTCTTTGATGGTGTTTATCAAAGAGCGGACGGCCCTATTCTAGCTAATAGTTTCGCTTATAACAGTCAGATCAAAAATTATGAATACTCGCCGCTTGAAGCAAGTGAAAACATTAAAAATAAGCTTGCAACAACAACGTTAACCGTAATTGATTCTGGAAGCAACGTTAGTGTCGCTGAAAAAATAAAAGTCTATTGGGAAAAAATCGGAGTGACGGTACAACTTAAAATTATTCCCGGAGAACAGGCCGCCAGCGTTATAAAAAATCGTGATTTTGAAATATTGTTATATGGAGAATCGATAGGGGGTGATCCGGATGTTTATGCTTTTTGGCACTCAAGCCAGATTGGCAGTAAGGGGCTAAATTTAGCGGGTTATAATAATCAAGCAGTTGATACTTTATTAATGGAGGCTCGAACTACGACTAATCTCGAAGAGCGCAAAGCCAAATATCAAAAATTTCAAGAATATATAAATAATGACGTTCCCGCGATTTTCCTTTACTCGCCAACCTACACCTATGTGCAGGCCAAAAAGATTAAAGGTTTTAATGGTTCAACAGTAATTGAGCCTGCGGATCGTTTCGCCAGTATTAGTGACTGGTATTTGAAAACTAGTAAAAAATTAACGTGGTAATTTTTGATGCAAAACTCGCATCTAGTTTAAATCACGTTTATATAACTCATAAAACTTAATAATTAAAAAAATGTTAGTGAAACAACAAAGTATTCCGACGGCTTTGCCTCGGAAAAAATTTTATAGTCGTCCGCCAGAGCATGGCCGGCCTAATCAGCCCCGAACAAATCGTCCTAGTTTTGTCCCTAGTTCTAAGGGAGTGGTTGGTGGGTCTAGCTTGAAAATTTATCCGCTGGGCGGGCAAGAAGAAGTCGGTCGTAATTGTACTATCTTTGAATACGACAATGATATTATTATTCTCGATATGGGCATGCAATTTGCCGACGAGGATATGCCGGGGATTGATTATATTATACCGAATGTCGCCTCCTTACGAGGCAAAGAAAAGAATATTCGTGGCGTTATTTTTAGCCATGGTCACCTTGACCATATCGGCGCCGCTCCAATTCTTTTAGAACAATTAGGTAACCCGCCGATTATCGGTCGCAAATTAACTTTAGCCATGATTAAGCACCGTCAAGAAGATTATAAACGAGGGACAACTAAAAGTCTCAAAACGATTGTCATAGATTCTCTCAGTCAAAAACTCACCCTTGGTAAATTTCAAGTAAGTTTTTTTCAAGTTGAACATTCTATTATT
>JBAZTY010000004.1:0-1029 GCA_041661685.1 Patescibacteria group bacterium | reverse complement strand
AGTTGGCGTTATTATTCAAACTCCGCATGGAACCGTTATTCACCCAGGCGACTGGATGATTGAAGAAGATCCGATAGACGGGCCGGTTGTAGGTTATGAACATTTATCCAGGTTACCTTCTCCCCGCATTTTAATGCTCGAAAGCTTGGGTGTTGCTTATTCGAAAGAGAGAGTGCCGGTTAAAACAACCCAAGATAATTTAGAGCGCCTAATAAGAGAAGCTAAAGGGAGAGTTATTATTGGAACTTTTGCTTCTCAACTAGAGAGAGTAACTCATTTGTTGGCGTATGCGGAAAAAATTGGCAAAAAGGTAGCGCTTGATGGTTATGGCATGAAGATGAATGTTAAAATTGCTCAAGAGCTCGGTTATATCCCTGCTCATAAACATACTTTAATTCCAGTTGAAGATGTCCATAAATATCCAGAGGATAAAATATTAGTAATTTGTACTGGTGCGCAAGGAGAGCCAAACGCTGTATTTGCACGTATTGTTAATGGCAATCATCGTTATATAAATATCAAAAAATCAGATATTGTTATATTCTCTTCTTCCGTTATTCCTGGCAACGAGCGCTCAGTACAAAAAGTGAAAGATCAAATTTATCGTTTAAGCGATAATGTTATCCATAGCAGTATTATGGACGTCCATTCGGGCGGGCATGCCAACGCTGATGATATAAAAAAAGTTTTACACCAGATAAGACCTGACTATTTTCTTCCTGTTTATGCTAACCACTATATGTTGGTTGAGGCCAAGAAGTTAGCCCTGCGCGAAGGATTTAAAGACGAACAAGTCACAGTGCTAGACAACGGGCAAATTATTAAGTTTCAAAAGAATCATAAACCAGTTGTTCTTAAAGAGAAGGCCAATACTGATTATGTCATGGTTGACGGACTTGGCGTCGGTGATGTCTCAGAAATAGTGTTGCGCGATCGTCGGATGATGGCCGATGACGGTATGATTGTTATTATCGCCACTATTGATGCGAAGACCGGCGCAATTATCGGTAATCCCGATCTAATTTCCCG
>JBAZTY010000003.1:0-183520 GCA_041661685.1 Patescibacteria group bacterium | reverse complement strand
AACTTGAAGAGGCCCTTCCTTAGTACGAGAGGACCGGGAAGGACGAAGCTCTAGTGTACCTGCTGTTCTACCAAGGGCATTGCAGGGTAGCTACCTTCGGTTAAGATAAGCGCTGAAAGCATCTAAGTGCGAAGCTGTCTCTAAGATTAGGTTTCATAGACTGGTTAGAGATTATAACCTTGATAGGCCGTACGTGTAAGCCCAGTAATGGGTTGAGCGGAGCGGTACTAATAAGTCGTTTGATTTTCCCACACTTTTATTTTATAAAGTTTATTCTTGATACTTTACTCTGCTGAATTGATAATGGTAAAATTATATAAAACTATATAAAAGACACCATTGTTCTGGTGGTTTGAGCGGAAGGGTCATACCTGATCCCATCCCGAACTCAGTAGTCAAGCCTTCCAGCGCCGATGATACTTGGGCCTGAGCCCTGGGAAAGTAGGTCGCCGCCAGAACAATGGTGTTTTTTTGTACTCAAAATACAGAATATTCAGAAAGAGCCGCCCGTAACTGGACGGTTTTTTCTTGAGCATTTTTAAAATAGAGGTTAGAATATAGGCAGGCTATTAAAGCTAAACTATATCTACTATGTCTCTTATCAAATCAATCTCCGGCATCCGCGGTACGATCGGCGGCGCGGCCGGAGATAATTTAACCCCGCTGGACACCGTTCGTTTTGTGTCGGCTTTTGCGCTATTCTTAAAGAAAAATAACCCTGGTGTTAGGGTGAGAGCGGTCGTCGGCCGCGATGGCCGGGTTTCCGGAGCGATGCTGAGAGATTTAGTCGTCGGAACATTAATCAGCCAGGGCATAGACGTCGTTGATCTGGAAATGGCGACGACTCCGACCGTCGAGATGGGCGTGATTATGCTGAAAGCGCAGGGAGGAATAATCCTGACTGCTTCTCATAATCCGGCTGGCTGGAATGCTTTGAAATTATTGAATGCCGCGGGTGAGTTCTTGACCGCTGTTGATGGCCAGCAGATTTTAGAAACAGCCGAGCGTAACGATTTAAGTTTTGAAACCGAAGATAAGTTGGGAAGTTATTCTATTAACCAAGAAATAGCTGAAGAGCATCTGACGGAAATATTGAAACTGCCGCTCGTTAAGAAAGATAATATCGCTGCTCGCGATTTTAAGGTCGTCGTTGATGGCATTAATTCTATCGGCGGTGTCATGGTGCCGAAATTATTAAGATTATTAGGAGTCAATAAGATAATTGAGCTTAATTGTGAGCCGAACGGACGCTTCGCGCATAAGCCGGAGCCTTTAGATGAGAATTTAACTGAAATAAAAGCTCGCGTTAAGGCAGAAAAAGCGGATTTAGGCATTATTGTCGATCCGGATGTTGATCGCCTGGCTTTTATTGATGAAAATGGCGTCATGTTCGGCGAGGAATATACATTAGTGGCAGTTTCCGATTATGTCTTGCGTAATTTTGAAGCGCTTAAGGCCGCTAATCCCGGGAAATATGAAAAAGCGACAGTTTCCAATCTCTCTTCTTCTCGCGCCTTGAAAGATATTACAGAAAATTATGGCGGTAAATATGAAGCAGCGGCTGTCGGAGAAGTTAATGTCGTCGCCTCGATGCGCGCGCTTAAAGCCGTCATCGGCGGTGAAGGGAATGGCGGCGTGATTTTTCCTGAATTGCATTACGGCCGCGACGCGCTTTTAGGGATTGCTCTGTTTCTTTCGGCACTAATAGAAAAAAAACAGGTGATATCAGAATATAAGAAGTCTTTCCCGGAGTATTTTATGGTCAAGGATAGGCTGGATCTGACTCCGAATATAAACCTTTCTGAGCTGTTAAATAATATCAAGGAGGCTTATAAGCACGAAAAGATTACGGACATCGACGGCGTCAAGATTGATTGGCCTGACTCCTGGGTTCATCTGCGCGCTTCTAATACCGAACCGATTGTCAGGATTTATGCCGAGGCTAAAAGCCTGGATTCAGCCGCTCAGAAAGTGGCGGAAATTAAAGAGAAAATTTTGGCTTATATTAAATAGAATAAAGGTAAAAAAGTCATTTGCCAGAGAGATAAAAAGGTGGTAAAATATATGGGAAATTCGATTGAGTTTTCCTCAATAATTTTTAATTAGAAATCATTTATGCAGCAGATTATCGTAATGGCCGCCGGCAGAGGAACGCGCATGAAATCAGAATTGCCGAAAGTGCTGGTTCCATTAAAAGGACGCCCAATGTTGGACTACCTTTTGGGCTCTATTTCCAAGACGGCGCAGGCGCTTAAGCCGATCATCATCGTCTCCCCGGATAATAAAGAAGTGATCGCGGCCGCCTTAAAAAAATATGATGTGCAATATGTTATTCAGGAGCAGCAATTAGGCACCGGTCATGCCGTGGCTAGCGCCAGAAACTATATTGATCCCCGGGCGACAGATATTTTTGTCTTAAATGGCGACCACCCCTTCTATAAAGTGGAAACTATCCGTGATTTTCCTCTCAAACACCAAGGAATCTTGTCGATGATTACCGTCGCTTTGGATAATTTTGAAGGGTGGCGTTCGGTTTTCCATCATTGGGGGAGAGTTGTCCGCGATAAAGAAAATAATGCCCAGAGAATTGTCGAGTTCAAAGATGCCGCCGATCATGAGAAGGAAATTCTGGAAGTAAATCCCAACTGCTTTTGCTTCAATAAAGAGTGGTTATTTGCTCATATCGACACTCTTAATAATCAAAATAACCAAGGGGAATACTATATAACCGATTTGGTTAAGATTGCTTTCAATGAGGGCCATAAAGTCACGACTTTTTCCATTTCGCCCCATGAGGGAGTCGGCGTAAACAGCTTAGAAGAATTGCAGATCGCGGAAGATTTATTGGAATTTGTGGAGAAGAATTTCTAAAGCCGAGAGAATTTCTGAAAATATGCAGCAGATATTAGATTTCCATATCCATTCCCGCTATTCGCGGGCCTGTTCGCCGCAGCTTACGTTGGCGAATATTGACGCTGCCTGCCGCATCAAGGGCGTGAATATCATCGCGACCGGAGATTTTACTTATCCAGCCTGGTTCGAAAGTATTAATAAGGAATTGCAAGAAACTTTTGCTGGCTCCGGCTTATATATTCTGAAAACCGCTCCTGATGATCAGGTCAAGTTTATTCTCAGCACCGAAGTATCATTAATATATAAAGATGAAGTCAGAGTCAGAAGGATTCATCTCGTCATTCATGCGCCGAGCTTGAAAGTGGCGGCCGCACTGAACAGGGAATTAGATAAGGGCTTTAATATTCGTTCCGACGGCCGGCCGATTTTAGGAATTTCCGCGCCTGAATTTGTAAAATTAGTCATGAAGATAGATGCGAGCTTCCTGATTTACCCAGCGCATATCTGGACGCCTTGGTTTTCCGTCTTCGGTTCTAAATCCGGTTTTAATACGCTCGAGGAATGCTTTAAGGGTCAGACTAAGCATATTTATGCCTATGAAACTGGCCTGTCGAGCGATCCGGAAATGAATTGGCGCTTGTCGGCGCTCGATAATCTGACTTGTCTATCTAATTCCGATGCCCATAATCCTAATAATATCGCCCGCGAAGCTAATATCATGGAGATATCCGAGCCGGTTTCTTATCAGAAGATCTATGATAATATCAAAGACAGGCAGGGCATGAAGATGACCCTGGAGTTCTATCCGGAAGAAGGCATGTATCATTTCGACGGCCATCGCGCCTGTAATTTCAGATGCGAACCGTCGGTCAGCCGGAAGAATAAAAACCTTTGCCCGAAATGCCAGAAGCCGCTTATTATCGGCGTGCTCAATCGGGTTGAGGAGCTAGCCGACAGGAAAGCCGGCTTCAAGCCGAAAAATGCCGTTCCCTTTAAAAAACTCGTGGAATTAGATAAGATTATAGCGGAAGCGCTCGGCGTCAAAGGCCGGGCTTCTATAGCCGTGCAGAAGCAGTACCGAAGCCTGATTAAAGACTTTGGCAATGAATTGTTTATACTCCTCGAATTGGACTTGAAGAAGCTTGTCGGGGTTGATAAGCGTATTGTTGAAGGCCTGAAACGCGTCCGTGAGGGAAGATTATTGATCAAACCCGGGTATGACGGCGAATATGGCCAAATAAACATTTTTTCCGAAGATGATGATATTAAGAAACAGAAGCCATTATTATAAGCGAAAGTTTTATTTAAGATATTAAAATTATGGCTAAGCCTTTCAGCGCCCTCAGCAGCATCGTGACGATTGTCGTTTTTTTTGCTTTGATAGCGGTTGCGGCTATTTTGTACGGCGGCAACTCTGAACAGAAGGCCAGAGTAGAACAGAACTTTTTCTGGCGCAACGCTAAGGTCGCTATGGACTCTGTCTGGATAGCGGTTCAGGGAGTCGCCGATATGGGTATGGGTAAAAGTTATGAAGGCCAAGCCTCGACTACTCCGATAGTTCAAGCGACAGAAGAGGTCGGAACCTTTCAACAGATTGGCGCTGATATCAAGGACGAATGGAATAAAGATGGCGGTATAAAATTAGAGACGGTTTCTGAAGTTAATCTGGATAAGATTTGGGAGTGGCGCAAGAATGCCGCTGGCGCCGAAGTAGTCTTTAAAGATAAGGACGGGGAAGAGCATATTGTTTCCTTGCCGTTTAAATTCTTGGCGGAATAGGGAAAGATTTTAAGATTTTTTTAAGTTTCCGTCACGAGCAGTATGCTAAAATAAATTTATTAATAAAAAATAACATAAAACGTATGGCTAAAGAAAAAGAGAAGAAGATGGTCTCGGAAAAGGGAGATAATAAGGACAAGCGCAATGATGCGGCGCTGAGCGCGATCGAGCAGATCCGCAGCCGTTTTGGCGAAGGCGCAATCATGAAGTTCGGCGATGCTCCGAAGACTAATGTCGACGCGATTTCTACCGGCTGTCTATCGTTAGATATAGCGACTGGCGTCGGTGGCGTGCCGCGCGGCCGTATCATTGAGATTTATGGTCCGGAGTCTTCCGGCAAGACGACTCTAGCGCAGCATATCGTCGCTGAAGTGCAGAAGACTGGCGGTATCGCCGCTTTTGTTGACGCGGAACATGCGCTTGATCCGGAGTATGCCGCCAAGATTGGCGTTAACGTCAAGGAAATGTTGTTATCTCAGCCGGATAGCGGCGAACAGGCTCTTGAAATCGTCGAGACCTTGGTCCGCTCCAATGCGGTCGATGTCATCGTCGTTGATTCTGTTGCCGCTTTAGTCCCTCAGAAAGAGATTGAGGGCGAGATGGGTGATCAGCACATGGGCTTGCAAGCCCGTTTGATGAGTCAAGCCTTGCGTAAGCTTACTGCCGTTATTGCTAAGACTAATACCGTCGTCATTTTTATTAATCAGATCAGAAATAAGATTGGTGTCTTTTTCGGCAACCCGGAAACCACGACTGGTGGTAATGCTTTGAAGTTTTATTGTTCCGTCCGTATTGAAGTGCGCCGCGCCGCTCAGATAAAACAAGGTGAAAAGATCATCGGCAACCGCGTTAAGGTGAAGATCGTTAAGAATAAAGTCGCAGCTCCTTTTAGGACCTGTGAATTCGATATCATGTATAACGAAGGCATCTCTGTTGCCGGCGATTTAGTCGACTTGGGCGTAGAATATAATGTCATTAAAAAGAATGGCAATTCTTATTCCTTTAAGGAAGTGAAGCTCGGCACCGGACGCGAGACTGCCAAGAAGATGATTAAAGATGATAAGAAGTTGTCCGCGGAAATCCGCAAAGCTATCCTGGCCGAAATCAAGAGCAAGGAGATTGAAGAGAATAAAGATAATAAGCCGGCGAAAGAAGATAAATACATATGGATAAGTCTTTTATCTTATCTGTCGGCGGATCGCTGATGGTCACGGCCGATGGAATTGAAACTAAATTCTTGAAAGAGTTCCGCGCGTTTATAATTCGTCAGGTTAAGAAAGGGCATAAATTTTATCTAGTCGCTGGCGGCGGAGTAACTGCGCGCACTTACATTAAGGCTACTTTGGCTATCGCGCCGATAAGCACTGTCGATCGCGATTGGGTTGGAATCAGTGCGACTCGCCTTAACGCTCAATTACTCCGGGCTTCTTTCGGCGCATTAGCGCACCCTGAAATTATAATTGACCCGACTAAGAAAATCAGCACCAAGAGGCCCTTGGTCATAGCTTCTGGCTATAAGCCGGGCTGGTCGACTGATTATGTGGCTATCTTACTGGCTCAGCATAATAAGATTAAGACAGTTATCAATCTCTCTAATATAGATTATGCCTATGATAAGGACCCGCGCCAGTTTAAGGATGCTAAGAAATTAGAGACTGTTTCTTGGCCGGCTTTCCGTAAGATTGTCGGCAATCGCTGGCTGCCGGGGCTGAATGCTCCTTTCGATCCGATTGCTTCGCGCGAGGCGACTAAATCAGGTATGAAAGTCATAATCCTCAACGGCCGTAACTTGAAGAATCTAGAAAAATGCCTTGATAGTGAAAAATTTAAAGGAACCGTGATTGAATAAACTAATTTTATTAGAGTAGACCCTTGACCCAGATTTTCGGATTTGTTATTATTAACTTCATGAGAAATTTACAAACTAAGACCTCCTATACTTTCATTATTTGGCACTTCATTAAGATGGGCCGGTCTTTGTTTGTAGAAAATATGTAATTATCAGGAGATTAGAATAAATACAAACAAATTAAAGACCGAGCCCGAATAGGCCCGGTCTTTTTTAAGCATTGATAGTTCTTTAAACCCTAAAAAATTGAAAGATGAGCACTAAAAAGAGAAAGCCGGAACAAGTTTTTCCGGAACATGAAGGGAAATTCTTCGAAGAAGATTTCACTCCTCGCGCTAATTATGATATCACTTCAAAAGAGAATTCAGAATCTCCGTCTAAAGCCGATTGGCAGCTTAAGCAAGGAGGCCATAAGCATAAAGACATGTTGTCTATCGGAGCCTGGAGTTCTTTCAAGGGGATTGATTAAGTGCTGATTGCTGTCGGCTAAAACAAAAGGGAGCTAACTAATAGCCCCCTTTTTTATTTAAACGCTCCGAAATTTCTTTAAAAACAATCTCTATTTTCGGTCGGCCATCGATATTGATGACTTTTTTCTGTCCCTTATAATATTCTAAAAGAGGCGCGGTCTGCGTACGATAGACGACGAGACGGGCTCTGAGAGTTTTGATATTGTCGTCAGACCGTCCAGAAGTCTTACCGCGACTCAAAGCGCGCTTGATAGCTTCAGCTTTGCCTAGTTTTAAATTTACGACCGCCTTCAGAGCTATCTTATTCTTCTTGAAGAAGCTATCCATAGCTTTTGCCTGCTTGATGGTACGCGGATAGCCGTCGAAGATGAAGCCGCTCTTCTTGATATTTTTCAAGACCGCCTGGTCCATTATTTTGATTATCAGACTATCAGGCACGAGCTTACCCGCATCTTGATATTTCTTTATACTGGCGCCCAGCTCGCCGTTCTTTAGTTCGGCGCGCAGAATCTCCCCGCTAGACAAGTGGGTCAGCTTGTATTTCTTAGCAATCAGGTCAGCTTGAGTTCCTTTGCCAGCTCCCGGAGGCCCGAAGATTAACAGATTAGACATAGTAGTATTTTTACTCCCTTATTATAGCGGAAATAGCGTTTTTCGCAAGGGTAATAAAAAAGGGAACCGGAGGGTTCCCTTTGCGAAATATTGTAGCTATAACCAGAAAATAGCCATTAGAGCAGCTAGGATAAAAAATCCTAGCGCTACTCCTATTATTATCTTAGAGGTTAGATTATTTCTAATCTTCCTCGGGCTCGGTCCAATTTCAATCATTTGATAGATCGCGAGACTAGCATTGAAATCTAAGAAGGTTATCATTAGTCCGGAACACAAGATTGTGATTAGAAGCAGGCCGAAAATAATCATCGTTCTCTTGCCATCATATAAGACATAGTAATACAGGGCTATTGTTAATAGTATGATGGCGATGCCGCAGGCGTAGATAATTATTTTTCTAAGTTTGTTCTTTTCTTCTTGGTTTTGCATGGTCAGGCGGTTTTTATTTGTTCGGTTGTAAAGAAAAGTAAGCAATCTTCTTTATCGCCAAAGTAGTCATCTGGGGTTGTATCAAAGTGCCAGATTCTATTTAGGTTAAAATCTTTAGTGCTATAAAGACATGGTGCTATGTTATAGCCACGTCCGTCTTTGCACCAGAAAGCATCCTTTGTATCTAGACCTATTATCTGTTGACTTCTATCCCAGCGAATATCTTGCTGGTCCCCACCACCCCAGGGGTGCTTTAATCTTTCGGTAAGGTATTTTTCTCCTTGCTCAAGAGCCAAAGTTAGTCCGACAGCATTAGGAAAATACCCATTTTTTTCAGTAATGAAAGCGGTGCATTCTTTGCGTTCCCATCGTCCATTTAATTCATAAAGATGGGCAAATAATTTTTCCCCAGGTTTTGGCACTTGGCTGGGTTTAAAGTGTCGATCAACAAATTCATCTTCTATCTGACAAAATTTGTCGGGATTCCTGGATCGAAAGCTGTAGATAGAATAGTCATTAGGGACGACAACGGGAAAACTGACAATCAGTTTCGCTTCTTTTTTTTGGTCCATAGCATATCGGTTTTTTTTAAGGTTAATAATATTGGATTAATTGCTGACCCCGCCTAAGTCCATAAGACGAATTCAGCAATTAATCCAAGTTAACCTTGTTTTTTAAAGACCTAGATTGACTTAATATATTACGATAATATTCAATTTTAGTCAATATCGTTCATACAACAAAAAACAGGCTCATTCAAGCCTGTTTTTTGTAATTGTGCGCCCAGTGGGATTCGAACCTACGACCGTCTCCTTAAGAGGGAGCTGCTCTACCAACTGAGCTATAGGCGCATTACTGTTTTATTATATACTATTATTTTATTAAATCAAGCCTGATTTCCAGGCTTGATTCTGGTCTTCCTGTGGCGGGGGCGGGGCTCGAACCCGCGACCTTAGCGTTATGAGTGCTACGCTCTAACCAGCTGAGCTACCCAGCCTAATTACCGGATTTAACCGGCTATGTGCGCCCGGCAGGATTTGAACCTGCAACCCCTTGGTCCGAAGCCAAGTACTCTATCCAGTTGAGCTACGAGCGCTAATAATACGCCCTTGTCATAAGGAAGCGAGTTTCCCGGGATAGGAGCTTCGGGCGTATGTTTTTTATCTGTTTCCTTTCAAGGCCTGTTTGAGATGATAACCAGTCTTGAATTTGGCGACCTTGACCGCCGGGATGGTTATTCTTTCGGTCGGCTTCTGTGGGTTGACGCCGCCGCGAGAATAACGAACCCGAGACAAGAAGGTGCCGAAGCCGGCGATCGTCACTTCGCGGTCGTTTTTCAGTTCGTCCACGATAGTGTCGGTCAAGACGTCGAGCATCTTTTCCGCCTGCTTCTTGTTGAGGCCTTCGACATCATGATGAATTTTGTCGATTAATTGTGCCTTGTTCATATTTTTGTTTTTAGCTTAATATTTAAGCCTTGTTACGAAAATAAATGACTTTTAAAGGGGTTTTTGGCCTTATCTAGCATATTCAGTGACCCGCATCTCGCGGATTACGTTCACCTTTATCTCTCCTGGGTATTTTAACTCATTTTCTATCTTTTTTGCAATATCTCTAGCCAAATTATAAGCAGCGAGATCATCTATCTTATCTGGCTGCACAAAGACGCGAACTTCACGTCCAGCCTGGATAGCGTAGACTTTTTCAATGCCGTCAAAGGTCATAGCGATCTTTTCCAGCTCTTCTAAGCGTTGCAGATAGTTCTCATAGTTATCATTACGAGCGCCCGGACGAGCGGAAGAGATAGCGTCAGCGACTTTAACGATCACAGCGATAAGAGTTGATGGCTTATCATCATGATGAGTCTCAATCGGAGCGATTATTTCTGGCGGTAAGTTGAATTTCTTGGCGATGTCGCGGCCGATTTCAGTGTGGTTGCCTTGGACTTCATGATCAACGGCCTTGCCGATATCATGGAGCAGACCGCCTTTCTTGGCTAGTGTCACATCGGCGCCTAATTCTTCGGCGAGCATAGCCGCTAAGTGAGCGACTTCAATAGAATGCTTGAGAGCGTTCTGGCCGTAGCTAGTGCGGTATTTCAAGCGGCCCAGAATCTGGACAAGCTTCGGATCAAAGCCGGTCACGCCGACTTCATACATCGCCTCTTCGCCAGCCTTCTTGATATCAATGGCGATATCTTTCTTGGCGTTTTCAACCGCGTCCTCGATCTTAGTCGGATGGATGCGACCGTCTTTTATTAAGTATTCTAAAGTCTTTTTAGCGATATGGCGGCGGATCAGGGAGAAGCCGGAAACAGTAATGGCGTTAGGGGTATCATCGACAATGATCTCGACGCCGGTCATATTCTCAATCGCCTTGATATTGCGGCCTTCGCGGCCGATGATGCGTCCCTTCATCTCGTCATTAGGCAGGTCGACGGAAGTGGTTGTGAGCTCGACAGTATAATTAGAAACCATGCGCTGCATCGCGAGCGCCATGATATTCTTGGCCTTTTCGCCTAAAGCTTCTTCGGCGGTATTTTCTAATTTATTAATGCGGACGATTAAGTCTTCGGCGCTTTTTTCTTCGATTTTCTTAATCAGGATGTCTTTGGCCTCGGCCTGGCTCAGGCCCGAGATGCTCTCTAACTTAGTCTCTTGTTCAACTTTGATATTCTTGATCCTTTCTTTGATTTCTTGGACCTCATTAACTTTGTCGAACAGCTTTTGCTGTTTTTCCTGTAAATCTAAAAGCTTCTGGGAGAAAGAGGTCTCTCTCTGTTCCAGTCTTTTCTGCAGATTGTTTATCTCGTTGCGGCGGCTAACTTCTTCTTTCTTGGACTCCTCGATGATGTTCAGGGCTTTATCCTGAGCTTTAAGGAGCAACTCTTTTTCTTTGGTTTTTGCTTCACCAATGAGCTTGTCGGCCTTCTCGGCGGCATTATTGATCTTGGAATTGGCTGATTTTTTGTAGAAAAGATAGCCAATAAAAAAACCACCCGCGATAAAGACTACATACAAGACATAGTTCAAATATTCCATACAAAGGGCGGCTGTCTTTAGAAATTAGGTGGCGCAATTAAGCAATATTGAGTTTTGAAAAACCAGAACCACTGGCCCTTAGCGGGCAGCTTATTTTAGAGGCGAGATTAAACTCGCTTGATTTTTAGCTAATTGTAGATTAAAAATCAGGTTAAACATAGATAATTTGACGCTCAAAAATAATTTTTTTTCTCTTCTAATCGGTGGTTGAATCTTTCAATAATTTCTAAAAACAGAACTAATTAATAATTATGTTAATTATGAGATTATTCTAGCATTAAATTAAAGATTTGTGAAGAGGTGACCAAATTGACTAACGGCCAAAAATAACGTAATCTTAAAGAATAGATTAATATTTTAACTAAATTATCCATGAATATCACCGAATTAGCCCGTATCTTAAGGATACCCCCTCAGGAGCTGCGCGATTTACTGCCTCAGCTCGGTTTTGCTATCGGGCAGAAGGCTATTAAAGTAGATAATAATACGGCCAAGAAGATCATTAAGGAATGGCCTTTTTTGAGACGCCAATGGGAGCAGAAGAAGATGGCGGCGGCTATGAAGAAACAGGACGAGGTCTTGCCCAAGGAAACAAAGACGATCTTTGTTCCTAAAGTCGTGACCGTCCGCACTTATGCGGAAATCGCCGGCATCCCGGTCAATCGGGTCCTGGCGGAACTTATGAAGAATGGCGTTTTCACCTCTATCAATGAAAAGATCGATTTTGATACGGCTATGATCATCGGCGAGAATCTAAACCTGGATGTCCATATGGCCGAGACTAAGGTTGAAGACAATGAAAAGGAAGATAAGAAATTAGAGACTATTCTGGCCGGTGAAGCGCAGGAAGATCTTCAAGATCGCCCTCCGGTCATTGTCGTCATGGGTCACGTCGATCACGGCAAGACTAAATTATTGGATTCTATCCGTAGCACGAACGTTGTCGCCGGTGAAGCGGGCGGCATCACCCAGCATATCGGCGCTTATCAGATTACACGTAAAGAGCGCGTCCTGACTTTCATCGATACTCCGGGCCACGAAGCCTTTACGGCCATGCGTAGCCGCGGCGCCAAGGTCGCCGATATCGCTATCTTAGTGGTAGCGGCTGATGATGGTGTTAAACCGCAGACTATTGAAGCTTTCCGCATTATTGAAGCCGCGAAAATCCCGTATCTCGTCGCGATCAATAAGATCGATAAGCCGACAGCTGATGTTAATCGAGTTAAACAGGAATTAGCCACGCAATTAAATATCACTCCGGAAGATTGGGGCGGAAAGATCATCTGTTCACCAATTTCTGCTAAAGACGGAACTGGCATTGAAGAATTATTGGATATGGTCTTATTAGTAGCCGAAACTGAAGGTGCGGCTCTGAAAGCTAACCCGAACGCCGCTGCGGCCGGAACCGTCGTCGAATCTAATGTCGACAAGGCGGCTGGGCCGTTAGCGACTATCCTGGTCCAGAATGGGACTTTGCGCGTCGGCGACCAGCTATGCTTCAATGACGTTATTTATGGCAAGGTTAAAACTTTAAAAAATTATAAGGGCGAGGATGTTAAAGAGGCCGGGCCGTCTACTCCGGTTAAGATATTAGGCTTGAAAATTTCTCCGGCTGTCGGCGATATTCTTAATGTCGGCGAAGGTGAAAAAGTTAAGATTAAGAAGATAAGATCCGGATCTCAGAATGCTGATAGCTTCATTTCTGCTGGAGACGAAGCCGGCGAAGATAAGATTCCTAAGGTCAACGTCGTTATTAAGACTGATTTCTTAGGTTCGGCTGAAGCGATTGAAGAATCCTTGATGAAATTGAATAATGAGAAGGTCAAAGTTAAGGTTATTAGCAAGGGTTTGGGTTATATAACCGAAGGTGACGTGAAGCGCGCCGAAGACGCGGGTGCCAAAATCTTAGGATTCAATGTCCGAATGTCTCCGGCGATAGAAACCTTGATTCGCGAGAAACAGGTAACTATCAAGATCTTCACGATTATCTATGACTTGATAAAATTCGTCAAAGACGAGATGCAATTATTGGTTAAACCGGAAATAAATCGCATCGATCTCGGCCGCCTGAAAGTATTGGCCGTTTTCCGTACTGAAAATAACAGCCAGATCGTCGGCGGCAAGGTTCTCGACGGCATCTTGAAAAATAATAGCCTGATTGCGGTTAAGCGCGGCGACGATTTCATCGTTTCTGGAAAATTAACCAGATTGCAGTCGGGCAAGCAGGACGTCGATCAGGTTGAGCAAGATCAGGAGGCCGGCCTTAAATATGAAGGCAAGCCGCTAATAGTTGAAGGCGACATCCTCTATGTCTATCAAGAAGAAAGAGTCGTTGATAAGATCTAATTATTTCTCAGCTTATCTTTTATGTCTAAAGTCCCGCGTCTGAATGAAATATTGAGAGAAGAGCTAGCCGCTGCCGTCAGCCGCGAAGTTGGCTTGCCGAATGCTTTGATTACCATAACCTATGTAGAATGCAGCTCTGACCTGAAGCAGGCTCATGTTGGCTTTTCCGTTTTGCCGGATAATTTGGTCGGCACTGCCCTAAGACATCTAACGTCAGCGACCGGAGAATTGGTGCGGATTTTGAAGTCGCGCGTCAAGCTGAGGCAAGTGCCGCATCTGATCTGGGAATTTGATGCGACGGAAAAAGAAGCTAGCAAAATCGAGAGATTAATTGCGAGTGTTGACGATGGAATTGAAGACGATGAGGAAGATAACGAGGAGGAAGACGAAGACAATGTCTAAAAGAAAAATAACGGTTAGATAGCTATTTTAAGCATTAAAAGAAAATCCAGCCAGTCTGGACTTTTTTTTGTTTTTGAGTTAGTATAGACGGTTATGAATCTGACCGAAAAACTACAATCAGCTTATAGCCATCTCCGCCTCGCTAGGCGGATATTGATAGTCAGCCACACCTCTCCGGATGCTGACGCTTTGTCTTCTGTCGGCGCGATGATTGAAATCGCTCGGTCTTTAGAGCTGGATATCCAGGCCTACGCCGATAAGAAACCGGAAGGCATGTATCGCTTTATTCCTAATGAAGATATGATTTCCGCGGACGAGCCCGAAGACCTTTTGGGGTTTGACGTAATTTTTGTCCTAGATTGCGGCTCTATCTCTCGTACCGGCTTAGAACCGCATTTGAGAACCATGATCGCAGCCGAGGCGAGTGGCCAGATCGCTAAGCGTCCTTATATCATCGAATTTGATCACCATCAGCCCGTGGAGACTTATGCCGATCTCGAAGTACGTTTGCCGGAAAAAGCCTCGACGACGGAAATAATCTATCATTTTTTGAAAGCCAATGAGCTGGAAATAACCAAAGAACTGTCCAGTTGCATTCTTATCGGCCTGATGACCGATACCGGCCATTTCCTGCACGCCAATTCTTCCCAGGAAGCGATCGCTGTTTCTTCAGAGATGCTTCTGCGCGGCGCCTCGCTGCCGAAAATCGTCAGTAATACCGTCAATAACAAGAGTTTTGTTTCTTTGAAGATCTGGGGAAGAGCTCTAGAGAATATGCATTTCAACGAAGAGACGGGGTTGGCATCTTCCGGGTTGACGGCGGTTGAATTAGATGAACTGATTAAACCAGAAGCGGCTTTGAGCCTGGATTTATTCGGCGATATCGTTTCCTTTCTGAGCACGCTCAGCGGCGTTAAAGTCGCCTTGCTGCTGCGTGAGGAAGGGGATAGAATCAAGGGGAGTTTGCGGACTACGGATGATGAGATAGACGTGGCAGCCTTGGCCCAGAATTTCGGCGGCGGAGGACACAAGAAGGCGGCCGGATTCTCCATTGAGGGGCGCATCGCCCGGACTGACAAGGGCTGGAAAGTTATCAAGCGTTAGACTAGGCAATAATTTTGTATATAAAAAGCCCGGAAATAATTCCGAGCTTTTTTAGTTTAGACAAAAATATGCTATAATTATATAAAATAATCCTTATTTAGAGATTTTACCAACGATATGAAAAAAATATTTTTTTTGTTTGGATCTATAATGCTAGGGTCGTTAATTTTTTTTAGCGCCGTTCCATCTGCCCGGGCCGCTGATTCAGATTTTAGCTATACGGTTATTCCCGGAGTTTCCTCCAAGATTACCGGATATATGGGGCCGGGTGGGGCCGTCACTATCCCTAGTTCATTAGGAGGTTATCCGGTAACCAGTATCGATACGATTGCTTTCGCTAATTATACTAACATTACCAGCGTAATAATTCCTGATAGCGTGACCAGTATCGGTATTAGCGCTTTTGAGGGATGTACTAATTTAGCTAGCGTAACTATCGGCAGCGGTCTGATTTCCCTAGGAAACAATGCTTTTCGAAGCTGTACGAGCTTAACTAGCGTAATTATTCCCAGTTCCGTAACCAGCATCGGCACCTACGTATTTAGCGGTTGTACCGGCTTAGCTGAAATTATAGTCAACGGATCTAATTTAACCTATGCTAGCGAGAACGGCGTCCTGTTCAATAAGGCTAAGACGGCGCTAGTCGCTTATCCAAGCGGCAAGCCCGGCGCCTATACTATTCCCAGCAGCGTGACCAGTATTTCCACTAGCGCTTTTAACGGCTGCTCCGGGTTGACTAGCGTAACTATTCCCAGCAGCGTGACGAGTATCGGTACGGCTTTATTCAGTAATTGCCCGGAGTTGGCGGAAATCATCGTCGATGGCGCCAATGCGACCTATGCCAGCGAAAATGGTGCGCTATTCAATAAGGCTAAGACGGCGCTCGTCGCCTACCCTGGCGGCAAATCTGGCGCCTATGTTATCCCCTCTACCGTGACCAGCGTCGGCGTCAGTGCTTTTAACGGTGCGGATTCCTTAACCAGTGTTTCTATCCCTAATAGCGTTACCAGCATTGGTATTAATGCCTTTTTCGAATGCACCGGATTAACCAGCGCCACTATTGGCAGTGGCGTGACTAGCATCGGTGCCAGCGCTTTTCTCGGTTGTACAGCCCTACCTGAAATTAATGTCGACGGCGCCAATACCGCTTATGCTAGCGAAGATGGAGTGCTGTTCAATAAGACTAAGACGTCGCTTATTTCCTACCCAGGTGGCAAGCTAGGGTCTTCTTATACCATACCCGCTACCGTGACCAGTCTTGGCGTTCACGCTTTCAATGATTCAGAATTGACCAGCATTGCCATACCGGAGGGAGTCACGACTATCAGTAATAACACTTTTTCTGATTCCAGGAGTCTGGTTAGCGTGACCATCCCCAGCACTGTAATCAGTATCGGGAATGGCTTGTTCACCAATTGCGACAGCTTACAGGAAATTACCGTCGCTGACAGCAGTGTCTCCTATTCTAGCGAGGATGGGGTGTTATTTAATGAAGCAAAAACCTCGCTTGTTGCCTATCCTAGCGGCAAATCTGGCGCCTATGTAATTCCTTCTTCCGTAACTAGCATCGGCATCAATGCCTTTCGCAGCGCTATAGGATTAACTAGCGTGACTATTCCGAGCAGTGTTACTAGCATCGGCAATACGGCGTTTAATAATTGCTCGGCGCTGACCGCTGCTTATTTCTTGGGCAATGCGCCGACATTAGGCAGTCTCGTGTTCGGAATATACGCCTCAACATTTCAAGTTCATTATGTAAGCGGCAGCACCGGTTTTACTAGTCCGCTGAATATCTATGTGACCGAAGCGGCGGCCAGCTCTGACGCCCTCCTGGTGGCCGCTGATAAAGGCAATCTAGCCGCTGATTCTATTAAGGGAGCTAACTCGGATTTAGCGAACATCTTGGTTGCGCTTACAAATCCCTTGCCGTCATCAGGGCTGAACGGATCAACGATAATTTGGACTTCTGGCGACCCCAGCATCGTTTCTAGCAACGGGCAGACCGTTGTTAGGCCGGCCTTCGAAATCGGGGATGCCGTTATTTTAATGACAGCGACAATCTCCAGCGGCCTTATCTCTGATACGAAAGTATTTACGTTAGTAGTGATAAAATTGCCAGACGCTAGAATCTATGGAGGCGTGGTCGTTCCCGGTTCCGTGGGCGGCGGCGTGAATGAGCAATCTATTGCTATGGGGAAAACCGGAGATATCGGTTTTATCACTGACGCGGGCACCAACCTTCTTTCCTATATAAATTCTGATGCCAGTTTCAAGCTCGCGGCCGGGAGTGAAGAGTGTCATCTTATTATTTCTGATCTCGATTTATTCTTTAACATCATCAAGCTAACTATCCAGCCATTTTCTCAGACGGTTAGCCTGAAATTAGGAGAGACGGCGCGGGTGGATTTGAACGGCGACCAGGTTAGTGATATTGAGATAAAATTTGCCAATATCTGGATGAATAGATCGGAGCTGACTATCCGGTCTCTTTCGAGTGTCGAAAAACAAGCCGAAGAGCGGATAGTGGAGACGGAAACAACCGAACCTGAAAAAATAGAAGTAAAGCCGGCGGAAAATTTGGCAGCTGACGTTGATCTTGCCAGCCCGAGCCAGTATGTTTTTAATCGTAATCTATCGTTGGGCGCTACTGGAGCGGATGTGAGGGAGTTGCAGAAATATTTAAATGCTAATGGTTTTACTGTTTCTAAGTCAGGCGCCGGTTCGCCTGGTTATGAGACTGCATATTTTGGCGCGGCCACTAGGGCCGCTCTTATCAGATTTCAGAAGGCTAATAAGATTTCTCCGGCTGTCGGTTATTTTGGGTCGATAACGAGGAAGGCGATTAATTTTAGATAGCTGTCGCCCATTATGGCAAAAATAAAAAGTTCGGCATTAGGCCGAACTTTTTGAATGATTTTTATTTGTCGCTCCTAGGCCTTCTTCATCGATTTTTTTCGCCATTCTTCTATTTTTTTATGATCGCCGGATAAGAGAACCTTAGGCACCGGGTATTTTTTGCCTTTGGCCATAAATATTTCCGGACGGGTATATTGCGGGTATTCTAAGACGCCGCTTTCTGAATGAGATTCTTCGATAACGCTCTGCGAGTTTCCGAGCACGCCCGGCAGCAGACGGACGATCGAGTCAATGATAGTCAGAGCGGGGAGCTCGCCACCGGTCAGGACATAATCACCGATGGAAATTTCTTCATCGATGAACTTCTTTAACCTCGCGTCCACGCCTTCGTAGCGGCCGCATACCAAGATCACTTCATCTAGCTTTGAATATTTCTGGGCCAGAGCTTGCGTCCATTTTTGGCCGCCGGCGGACATTAATAATATCTTGCGTTTCTTCGGATTAACTTTCTTGTTTGATTTTTTAATATCCTCGAGGGCCTTATAAAGCGGCTCTATCTTCATGAGCATGCCCGCGCCGCCGCCATAGGGCGCGTCATCGACGGTCTTATGCTTATCACTGGTCCAGTCGCGCAGGTTATGAACCTTGAATTCGGCAGCTTTCTTGTCTCGGGCGCGCTTAAGGATGCTCTCGTTAAGATAAGAGTCGAAGATATTTGGGAAGATGGATAGCAATTGGAATTTCATATGGTTTAGGCATCTCAGTCAATTATAGCAAAAAAGCCCGCTTAGGGCTTTCTTGCTTATTTAATCTTCTTGAGATTTAGATTTTTAAATCGTCGATCGCGGAAGTGTCGATATCATCGCGGCTAGTGTCGCGACTTGATTCGCGGGACTCGTGGCGAGCAGGACCCTCAGGATCATAGATCTTCAGGTTGACGCGGGAGTTATTCTTGGCACCGATTATCTTTAATAAGGTGCGGATTGACTGCGCGGTCTGGCCCTTGCGGCCGATGACATAACCCATGTCAGATGGATTAGTCTTGAGGGTCAATAAGACGCCTCTTTCATCGATAGTCCGGTCTACGACTACATCGTTCGGATTAGCGACGATGGCTTTTACCACCATTTCCAGGAACTGTTTGTCTTCCATAGTTTTCATTCGTCTTTCCAGCTTGGGTCGGATTTTCATCCGGGTAAACGGAAAGAATTGTTATTAAATAACTGCCACATCAGCAGCTTTATATCGATAATTATAACTTTTTTAATCTACGGTGTCAATTTGGCTTTTACCCGTAATTTATTCGGTCTTAACTTCTTCAGCTGGGGTTTCTTCGGCAACCGGAGCTTCAGCAGCCGGAGTCTCGACGACCGGAGCGGCCTCGCGAGCGGTTTTCTTATCGGCCTTAGCCTTGATCTGACCTAAGCGTTTTTCGCTAGTCTTCTTGGCTTTTGACGCCGTCGCTTTTTCGCCTTCGATGATCTTCTTTTCGATCAAAAGGTTATTAATAGTTGCGGTCATCTGAGCGCCTTTAGAAAGCCAATATTTGACTCTATCGGCCTTGACGGCTAATTCCTTAGAATGAGGGTTATAGGAACCCAAGATTTCTAAAACATCTCCGTACGGATCACGGCCTTTTTCAGAAATGATCACCCGGAACATTTTCTTGTTGGTCTTGCCAGTTTTCGCTAATTTAATTGCTAACATAAGGTTTTTTTTCGGTATTATTTTTATTGAAAAATAATAACTTATTCTTAAATAAAAGTCAATATTAAGGTTTTAACCGAGAGTTTAGACTCTCGGGCGTCTGTCGCCGAAGCTCGGACGACTTGAACCGCCGGAACGACTGCCTCCGCCGAAGCTCGGACGGCTGCCGCCGCCGAAAGAACTGCCCGTGGATTTGCCTTTCTCTGCTACCCAGAGAGGGGCATTCTCTTCTAATCCTTTCATCGTTAGGTTGACGCGGCCTTGATCGTCGATTTCTTTGATTTTGACGGTAACCATGTCGCCGACGGTTAAGAAGTCGGATGGTTTTTCAACGCGGTAAGGAGCCAACTCACTGACATGGACCATGCCGTCCTGGCTGGCATTCAGAGAGACGAAAGCGCCGAAGTCTAGTATTCTGACGACTTTGCCTTTAACGATCTCGCCAGCGGCAAAGACATGGATGATTTCCTTGACCTGTCTGACGGCTTCTTCGACCATAGCGGCATCAGTGCCGCAGATCATGACTAAGCCGCTATCCTCGATATCGATAGAGACGCCAGTCTCATCAATGATTCTGTTAATGACTTTACCGCCCGGACCGATGATGGCGCCGATCTTTTCAGGATCAATAGTGAAGCTGACCAGTCTCGGAGCATATTTTGATAATTCCGCGCGCGGTTCAGCGATAGCTGATTTAATGACGCCTAAAATCTGATTCAAAGCTTCGCGGCCTTGAGATAAAGTCTGAGTGATGATGGCATCGCTTAAGCCAATAGTTTTAGTATCTAATTGAATAGCAGTTAAGCCTTTTTCTGTGCCGGTAATCTTAAAGTCCATGCCGCCATCGCCATCTTCTAGATCTTGGATATCGGTTAAGACTGTCCATTGGCTCATATCATGATTAGAGGCAAGCCCCATGGCGATGCCGACCACCGGTCTCTTGATCGGGACGCCAGCGTCCATTAAGGCTAAAGTAGAAGCACAAGTAGAAGCCATGGAAGAAGAACCGTTAGAACCCAAAGTTTCGCTGACAACGCGGACAGTATAAGGGAATTCTTCTTTGGTCGGTACGACTGGCATCAAAGCCTTTTCCGCTAAAGCGCCATGGCCGACCTCGCGTCTGCCAGTGCCGCGCAAAGGGGAAGCTTCGCCGACTGAATATGGCGGGAAGTTATAATGATGCATGTATCTCTTCTTGCTCTTGCCTTCGAGGCCTTCTAAAGACTGTTCTAAGCCGGGAGCGCCTAAGGTAACAATAGACATGACCTGAGTTTCGCCGCGGGAGAAGAGGGAAGTGCCGTGATCGCGAGGCAGGACAGCGACTTCAGCGGATAAGCCGCGGATTTCGTTGAGCGCGCGGCCATCAACGCGATGCTTATCTTTCAGGATAGCTTCGGTAATTTCCGCATCGATCATCTTCTCCACTAATTTCTTGATGATGAAGCCGCGTTTGTCGCCGGTTAAGCCCTGGGAAATCAAATGAGCTTCCAAGCCTTCTTTGATAGCGGCAACAGCTAATTTTCTCTCGCCTTTAGTATAGTAATCCTTGTTAAATAAAATATTCTTGATATTTTCTTTCAGCCAAGCTTCGCCGATAGCGAGTAGAGCTTGCTTGTCGGCCGCCGCCTGCTGTTCTTCCGGAGTGCCATTTTTCTTGCCGTCCGTAGCGATTTTTCTCGGAGCGACATCAGCCTTTAACTTATTGATCAGGTCGATAGCGCCTTGCATCTGATCGCGTCCGGCCAAGATTGCCTTCAGCATAACGTCTTCCGGAACTTCGTTAGCTCCAGCCTCAATCATGATTACCTTGCCGGCAGTGCCGGCGACGATGAGGTCTAATGAGCTCTTCGCCTGTTCTTCATAAGTCGGATTGAAGATGAACTTATCTTCTATTAACCCAACGCGGACGCCGCCAATCGGGCCATGCCATTTTAATCCGGAGATAGCTAAGGCCGCTGAAGCCGCGATCAGGGCGACGATATCGTAATCGTTCTCTTGGTCGACAGCTAAAGTCGTGATGATGACCTGGATATCGCGCTTGTCCTCGGTTTCAAATAGAGGGCGGATAGTGCGGTCGATCATGCGGCCGGTCAAGACTGATAAATCAGTCGGGCGGCCTTCGCGCTTGATCCATTGAGAACCTTTGATGATGCCGGCGGCATATAGCTTTTCTTCAAAATCAACCATGAGCGGGAAGAAATCAATGCCTTCGCGCTCGGTCTTAGATTGGACGACGGTCGCCTGGACGACGGTCTCGCCGTACTGGACCCAGACGGCCGCATCAGCTTGCATGGCGACATGTCCGGTCGTAATAGTGAGAGGGCGGCCCAGCCACTCCCCGGTGAATACTTTTTTCATTTTGTTTCTGCTTGGCCGCTAAATTACAGAACTGTATAGATATACAGCGCTATCTATTTATCGGTCAGGCTTATTAATTTATTAGCTTATTTAAATTTTAATTAGCGATAAAGCAGGAATTTCTTGCTCGAGCTTAGATCAGTAAAATCATCGGCCTCTTCTATTAATTTAGAAGAGCAGGTTTTACGGAAAGCCATGATTTCGACGAGACAGCCTTTATTGTTCTGCAGGTATGATACCAAAGGCAAATAGTCGCCATCGCCGGAAACTATGACGATAACGTCTAACTTATCTGCCAGCTTGATAGCATCGATAGCGATGCCCACATCCCAGTCGCCCTTCTTGGCGCCGCCGGCGAAGATTTGTAGATCCTTCATTTTCACTTCAAATCCTTGCTGATCAAGAGCCTCGATAAAAGGTGACTCTTCTTGGTTTTCTGTCCGGATAGCATAAGCAGTGGCCCGGATAAGTTTCCGGTCGGCCACTGCTTTAGCTAAGATCTCCTTAAAATTTACTTTACGATTATACAGATTCTTAGCCGAATGATACATGTTAGAAACATCTACCAGGATTCCGACTCGTTGTTCTGTATGTTTTATCATATTTAATGGTTATTTTACCTCTTCGATGGCTTCTTCCTTGATCTCTTCGCCTTCTTCAGCCTCGATATACTTCTTTTCCTTCTTCTTTTCCTCTTCTTCCTCTTCTTCCAGTTTCTGAGCGATCTTGAGCTTCAACTTGTCAGTCAGCTCCTTGAATTGTTCGGCATTCTCTTTCTGTAAGTACTTGAGGAGCTTGCGTCTTTCGCCGACTTTCTTCAATAAGCCGCGGCGGGAAGAGAAATCATGCTTGTGCTTCTTTAAGTGCTCGGTCAGTTCCTTGATCTCTTCGGTCAGGATAGCGATCTGGACCTGAGAAGAACCGGTGTCAGTGTCATGGACGCGGAACTTCTTGATGATTTTTTCCTTGTTTTTCTTGTCTAACATAGGTTTTTATTCGCTCTATCCGAGAAGCGGTCAATCAGTCCGCATCCAAGAAAGAGTACATTAATTATTAAAAGCGCTTATTTTAAAGCGTTGATTTTTTTCATTAGTCTCGATTTCTTGCGAGAAGCGGTATTCTTCTTGATGACGCCCTTTTTGGTCGCCTTATCAATAGCCTTGATAGTCTTGGTGTATTCTTCTTTGATCTTCTTATCGCCGGCCTTGATCTGCTTTAAGCTGGTTTTGACCAAATCTTTCAATTTAGCGGAAACTTTTTTATTGGCAGCGCTTCTTTTAACGGCTTTGCGCAGTTCTTTAGCTGCCGATTTCTTGTTTGGCATACGGAATTTCTAAATTATTTAGTTAATTAATATAGGGAAACATTAACATAATAGTAAACAAAAATCAAGTCTTTCTAAGATTCGGGCTTAATTATTGTTTTTGACTGTTAATCTTGACTTGATTGATTTTTTATGGTTTAATATAAAGTCCGAATGAAAAATAAATATTCTGATAATTTACCTTAAAAAATCAATAAGTTATGGATAAAGTAGAAGGAAGTCCTATTTTAAGGCCTGTCCCTGATGGGCAGAATCTTATGATCCCCGCTCTTGATGGCCAGACCAAAGTGGGAGTCGGTAAGGTATTGGAGTCCCTGACGATCCTGCCTAGCTTAACCGTCCTTAATGAGGGGCGGCCAGGAAAGCCAACACCAGCAGCATCTTTTTGCGCTAGCGAAATTATTAGAGATGCGAATTTTTTAGAAATTTTTGGGGCTGTTCCCGGAGATTGGGAATATAAATGGGTTTCTCAAAGCCAAGCCGCTAAATTATATGAAAGTTATTCTGGGAAGCTTTCACCTTGTATGAATTTTTTTCTTTGCAAGTTAGATGAGCATCTGCCAGTAAACCCAGAAAATTTAGCTGAAAATTTATTCGTGCTCCGGGTAGGACCTCGTTCTAGCAAGTCAAAGAAGCTATTTCGCGCTTCTGCTGGACGGCTGGATTATAATTATGTCTGGCTAGGGACAGGTGATACGCGCGTGTTCTTTAGGATGGCTCCAGTTCCTGAAAGTATCGACCCGATGACTTTTACTCTTTTATTTAAGAATGTTTGGAGGTATTTAAAGCGCCTTCTTAATAGAAAGCAGTAAAGATTGCCCCGCAGTTTCTAAATTTTTGAAACTCGGGGCTTTTTAATGGTTTAATATTGGTCGCCAAGATGATTTTAGTATATAATATTGGTATGAACAGCCATAATTTTAAGAAAATCTTAGTATTAGTCTTTGTCGCCATTATTCTCCTGAGTATTTATCTGAATCGGGCCTATTCTCATATTTACGGGGTTTTGGGCGCGGCTAATTTAAAGCCGGTAGAGGTTGGGGAAACTTATCTTATAAATAATATGAATGGCACGGCGACTACTACTCTTGTTTATGCGGCTCTGGGCGATAGTCTGACTGCCGGAGTCGGCACCGATAAATATTCGGAGATGCTGCCTTATCTTTTAGCCGAGAAGCTGACTGGTTATGATAAGCAGGTGCTTTTGAATAATTATTCTGTCCCGGGAGCCGGCACTGCCGACGTCGTTACCGATTATCTGCCGCTTGCGATCAAGGATAATCCGGATGTCGTTACGCTACTGATCGGAGTCAATGATATTCATAATAAGGTTTCCGCTAAAGAGTTCGCGAAGAATTATGAAACGATATTGAGCCGTTTGAAAAAGGAAACGAAAGCCGTGGTCTATGTCATTAATATCCCTTTTATTGGTTCCGAAGAATTAATGCTTCCTCCTTATCAGTCGATATTCGACTTGCGAACGAGAGAATTCAATGGCATCATTACGGATCTGGCTGATAAGTATGCTGTCCAGTATATAGATTTGTATGCGCCGACTGTCGATTTATTCAAGCGCGACGGCGATCATTATTCAAAAGATTTATTTCATCCTTCCGTGACCGGCTATAAGCTCTGGGCGGACATAATTTATGATCATATCAATCAGTAATCCGATCCAGGCGACTTGGATATTTTCGGTTTTATTTTTTGTGGCCCTTTTTATTTCCGTCAGGCCGCGAAAAATTTCTGAATGGTTCCCGATATCTCTTACGACCGAGTTAAAAGGGGCGGCAATCCTCATGATTGTTATTTCACATATCGGCTATTTTTTAGTTTCTGACCATCGTTTCCTCTGGCCGCTGTCGATCATGGCTGGCGTCGGCGTTAATTTATTTTTATTTTTGTCAGGTTTCGGCATAGCCGCTAGCAGCCTGCAGAAAGATCTGACCCCTTGGCAGTTTTATAAGCGCCGTTTGCTAAAGTTATTCACGCCCTTTTGGCTGGCGTTAGTTGTTTTCTTGGTGGCTGATTTTTTTATTCTCGGAAAAAGTTATTCTTTGGTTTTTATCGGCAAGGCGATTTTCGGGGTTTTTACGAGCGCCGATCTGTACAGAGATATAAATTCGCCGTTATGGTATTTCACTTTTATCCTTTTCTATTATTTATTATTCCCATTGGTGTTTTCTAAGAAGCGCCCTTGGCTGACGGCAATTATTTTATTGGCCGCCGGGGAAGCGTTAGTGCGTTTTGAGCCAGTTTTCCTTTATGACGTTTTGCATCTTTATAAGGTTCATACTATCGCTTTTCCGCTCGGTGTCTTCGCGGCTTGGGCAGTGACAAAATTACCGAATGCCGAAATATTAGAAAGATTATCTAAGGGCTGGCGGATGGTCGGTTATTATTTAGTGATGCTTGGCGTACTGGCGGTCTTCGTTTATGCGAATATTCATTCGGGCATTGGCGAAAGCGCTTCCAAGGAGCAATGGATGAGCCTTATTGCTGTTGCGACCATTATCCTGGTGTTTGTGATGAAGAAGACGGAATTCAAGCTATTTTCTATTTTCGGATTATTCTCTTACGAGATTTATCTCTGGCATTGGCCGATTCTATATCGTTATAATATTTTTTACGGCTTTATGCCGGATTGGTTAGCGACAATATTGTATCTTGCTTTGTTTGTCGGCATAGGCTGGGGAGCACAGAAAGTTGTCGGATTATTGAATAGACCGAAGAAAACCGCTGCCATAATCAAGCAATAGCTTCGTTGACAATTTTTTGGTCCGGTTATAATATAACGTGAATAGCAATTTAAAAATTAAATAATAACCATAAAATATTTAGTCATGATACAGGAATTAAATGGCATCAGGGTTGATACTGAATCTGGGATAGTTCAGGCAGTCAGCGGCGGAAATATCGGTGTTTTAGATGATTATTGTGAACAAAATTTTCTGAATTTTGAGATCGTTACGCCGAGATTCACTAATATTTTATATTTTTCAAGTCGCCAGCAGACTATGAGGGTCTGTGTCGATTCTTTTCACCGGAAGATATATGCCGGAAAAGGAGAAGAACTTGATAGAATTACTAAATCAGTTCTTATCAAATGCCTGACCAGCTGTATGGGGCTAGAATATGCGACCGGAGATAAGATAATTTTCTTTTCCGCCCATGAGGTCGACGGGAAATTTATGTCTGGCAAGTTAATTGGTTATTGCGATGAATTCATGAAGAGGCCAAAATCCGGCAGCCGCGAAGTTCGCGTAATTGAAGCTCGGGATAATGAGCGAAAATTAACTGGCATCATGATGTTGTCGTCGGAAGGCAAGGTGCTATTTAATGGCGCTTGTTCAAATTATAAAGCCGGGAGTAGGTCCGCCTTTGTCATCTATACCGGTAAGCGCTGCGTAGAAGTTTAAGAGTAGTTTTTAAAGGCCATTATTGCGATGGTCTTTTTTATTTATTCGGCCGATGATAGTTAAACAAAAAACAGGCCTCTTATTCAGAGACCTGTTTTTATATGTCGGGGCGCTGGGAATTGAACCCAGTCAGCATGCTCCCAAAGCATGTGTACTACCGGTATACGACGCCCCGTAATTATTTAAAAAAATAAACCCAATAACAAATAGAGTATGGGCTTATCTTTTGTCTTGGTGTGCCCCGGGTCAGAATTGAACTGACGACACAAGGATTTTCAGTCCTTTGCTCTACCACTGAGCTACCGAGGCATATTCATTTGTCAAATTATCCTGTTGCGGGGGTCGGACTCGAACCGACGACCTCTAGGTTATGGGCCTAGCGAGCTGCCAACTGCTCTACCCCGCTATGATTTCTTGGCTTGGCTATTCTGTTTTTCTCTGCCGGACTGATCAATTCTTAGAAATTGGTGGGCAATGGAGGATTCGAACCTCCGACCTCAACATTATCAGTGTTGCGCTCTAACCAACTGAGCTAATTGCCCGTAATTTTACGAGTAAAAATATAACAAATAATAAATAAAAAGGCAAGCTTTCGTGATTTTATTAAAGAGCGGAAATGAGCAGGCTGAGCTCGGTTTTGATGTCGCCGTGCCCGGTTTTGTTGGAAAAGTCTAAATAGATCAGACGATTGAGGTAATCTTTCAGGATTGGGACGCTGAAATTCCTGGCCTGCTGCGCGCCTTTTTTAGCGACATAGGGATGGACTTTCAGGCGGCTGGCGATATCAGCCGGATTCATGTTCGCGTCGAGAGCTTCGCGGATCTGGAGCAGGATTTTGAATTGGCGGGTAAGCATGGTCAATAAGTATTCATCACTCAGCCCGGCGGCATATTGTTCTTCCAGCAAGCTGATGGCCGTTTTTCTATTCTTAGCGCTGATAGCGTCAGTCAAGCCGAAAATATTTTCGTCGTAAGATCCCGGAACCATTTCTCTAATCATCTCTGAGCTGATTATCTTCTCGTCATTGCGGAATGATAATTTTTTCACCTCGGCGCTGATCTGCCACAAGTCTCCTCCAGTCAGATCGACTAAGAGGGATGCGGCCGGAGCGCTGATACCCTTATTATAGAGCGCCGCTTCTTTTTTGATGAATATTAGAAGCTGGGCCGGAGCGAGCGCTCTGAATTCTTGGGTGTAAGGCTGGAGTTTGAAGAAGGCTAATAATTTCTTAGCCGGCGCTTTCATAGTCTTGCCTTCGATATCTTCGTCGCGGAAAATCAGGATATTCTCATCGCTCTTAACCAGTTTTTCTAGATAAGGAGCTAGTTCGCTGAAGATTCTTTCTGATTTGTTCTTGAAGATGTTTTCAATGACGACGAATCTTTTCTTGACGAAGAGCGAGCCGGTATTAATCTGTTCGCTGATACTGCCTAAGGTCGCGCTAGCTCCGTCGACCACGCTAAAACTATGGGAATTCGGATCCACGTCTTTGATGAATTTATTCTTGAGTTCTTGCAGAAAACGCCGCGAGCGGAAAGAATCGGCGCCGTATAAGGAAATGATCATAATTTAATTTGTTCTAAGTCTTTTATCTTCCGGCCGAGAAATTTTTCGCCCCATTCCTGGAACAGAGCAGTATCGTCGGTCGTATAGAATTTATATTGCGGGTTGGCCACGGAGTTTAATCCCAATTCTTCGTGGCGAGTAAGATAATCGGCTAAGCTTCTGGCGATGATTTCTCCGGGCTGCGGCACGAAGATGCGCCGGCCCATGATATTATCGATTTCTTTATGGAGAAAAGGATAATGCGTGCAGCCGAGAATGAGCGCGTCGATTTGCTTGGTTTTAAGCGGCCGCAGATATTTTTTCAAGATCATCTTCGTTTCCGGCTTATGCGCCCAGCCTTCTTCGATGAGGGGTACGAGCAAGGGAGTAGCTTGCTGTTCTATTTTTAAATCCGGTTTTAATTTTTCCAATTCTAACTTATAAGCGTGGGATTTTATAGTCGCTTTAGTGCCGATGATGCCGACGGATTTTATTCTATCATCGCGGGCGACGGCCTCAGCTAAAGGTCTGATAACGCCTAAGATGCGGCGATCCGGGTAAGCAGCCGGCAGATATTCATGCTGTAAGCGGCGGAGCGCCTGGGAGGAAGCGGTGTTGCAGGCGATAATCACGAGGTTGCAGCCGGCGGTGAAGAGGAAATCAACGGCTTCGCGAGCGTACTCATAAATCGTCTCTTGCGATTTCTCGCCGTAAGGCAGGCGGGCATTATCGCCGAGGTAGATATAATTGTAATTCGGCAGGTCGCGCAAGAAATATTTCAAGACCGTCAGACCGCCGAGGCCGGAATCAAAGACGCCGATGATATTTTTGGGAGCTTCTTTCTTATTCTCTGACATATTTTTTAAATAGGTCGCCGCGTTCTTTATAATTCTTGAAGATTCCGAAACTGGCGCAGGCGGTAGACAGCAGGACGACGTCTCCCGGTTCGCTGGCTGTCTTGGCTATCTCGACCGCTTTCTCCATATCGTTCGCCGCTTTTATACGATTTTTTGATAGGCCGGTCGCCTCTACGATTTTTTTCAATCGCGGCGTGGCCTTTCCCGGAAGTAATATCAATAATTTTACGCGCTTCTTAATAGTTTTGGCTAAGGGCCGGAAATCGGCGCCCTTGTCAGACCCGCCAGCAATCAATATTATCGGCGTGGAGAAAGATTTTAAATCTAATTCCGTGCTTTCGGGCGTAGTCGAGAAGCTATTGTCGAAATATCTGGCGCCTTTCAATTCTCTGACGAATTCTAAACGATGCTCAAGGTTCGAAAAATCAGCGATAGTCTTTTTGTAAGATTCCGATTTTATTTTTAGCAGTTTGGCGACAGCGACGGCCGCCGCGATGTTCTGGCGGTTGAAGTCGCCGACTAGCTTAGACGGCAGGGAACTAGGTGAAAAATAAATTATTTTACATTTTAATCCGGCCGTTTTTATTTTAGAAGCCAGACTCTCATTTATTACGAGATATTTATTATTCGTATTTTTTGTAATCTGTAATTTCGCTTGCCAATAAGCCTTATAAGACGGATGGAAATTAGGATTGTTAGGATCAGCTGGCGCGAGATGTTCCCTGAATAGGTTAGTAATGACTGAGAAACGCGGTGAATATTTCAGGTCTTCAAGCTGGAAGCTGGATAATTCCAAGACGACATAGTCGTTCGGTTTGATCTTATCCAAAAAGCTTAGCGGCGGGATGCCGATATTGCCGCCGAGCCAGACGCGTTTTTTCGCGTCTTTTAATATTTTATAAATCAGGCTCGCGGTTGTGCCTTTGCCCTTAGTCCCGGTTACGCCGATGATGTTTCGAGATGGACAGAGAGAGAAGAACAGATTAAGAGGGCTAGATAATTCGGTCCAGCCCATCTTATTAGCTTCGGTAATTCCCGGACAGGCGATTGGCCAACCCGGGGAACGGAAAAGAATATCGAATTCGTTTAGATTCTTATTAAAGGAAGAGCCGAGACGATAATTTATTCTTGAATAGATCGTTTTGGCAGCTGGCAGAGAGGACAAGGGACGAGCATCGCAGATTGTGATTTCTGCCTTTATCTTATGCTTTTCTAGTAATGCCAAAAGAGCCTGATTATCCAGGCCGAAACCGAGCAAGGCGATTTTCTTGCCCTCAAGCTGTCGCAACTCCATTTTTTTTACATTTTTTGATACTATGGACATTTGGTAAATTTTATGGTTAGATGGTGACAGTTCGTTCTATGATTAGATATTAACAGTTCTATAAAAAAATAAAACATGAAAGAAGTTGCTGATTTTCAGAGAAAATCTCCGTGGGAATACCGTTTAGCCAAAATAAGGGCTGCTTGGCTTATTCTTTTAGGGATGGCCTCTGAGCTTATCTTGGTCATCATCGTTCTGTCGCCCTGTTTGACGCTTTATCTTCTCGGTTCTGGATATGGAGGTTTCCTGCCACTCATGACTGAAAGAGATATAGCAGAATTTGTCGTAATCAAGATAGTGTATGCTTTGCCGCCCTGGTGGAATTTTGTCTTTGCCTTCATTCTTGCCGCCTTTCTTTATTGGATGTGCGTTTCAGCATGGTTTAGAAGAGAGACGGGGACGGTCACGCGCTACCTTATGATCATCATAGTTGCTTTCCTCGGGTCTTATTATTCAGTTTTTTACGGAGGAATGCTATATGGGCTGGTGGCGTCTGTAATTTTCTTGATTCTGTTGGTGATTCTCATTCTGTCATCGCCCTGGCTGTCGGATTTATTGTTCGGCGACGGTAGCCGTATCTAAGAAAGATACGGCTTTTTATTTTTCGACGCCTATTTCAATTCGCCCCAGCTGTGTCCGGTGTTTTCTTCTACGAGTATCGGTACGCGCAGCTTGAGGCCGGACTCCATGATTTTTTTAATCTTAGGCAGATAGGTTTCCAGCTTATCTTTCTTTATTTCAAATATCAATTCATCATGGACTTGGAGGAGCAGCCTGATTTCATCTTCTTTTCCCTCGATGAGCTTGGCCACTTCAATCATCGCTATCTTTATCAGATCAGCGGCCGTACCCTGGAGCGGCGTATTTATAGCCATGCGCTCGGCGCTGCGGCGTATAGCCGGGATCGATGAAGTTATTTCCGGCAAAGAGCGCTTGCGGCCGAAGAGCGTGATGGCGTAGCCTTTTTCTTGCGCCTCTCTGATTGAGGAATCCATCATTTTCTTTATATTAGGATAGGTAAGGAAATATTTCTTGATGAATTCGCTGGCGCGCGCGTAAGAAATACCGGCGCCCTGGCTGAGCCCATGCGGTCCTTGGCCGTAGATGATGCCGAAATTAATCGCTTTAGCTTCGCGGCGCATCTGCTTGGTCACCTCTTCAAGCCCTACTTCGTTTATTTCTGCCGCCGTCGCGCTATGGATGTCCTCGCCGTCGTTAAAGGTAGTTATCATCTTCTTGTCGCCGGAAATATGAGCGGCTAAGCGCAACTCGATCTGCGAATAATCGAACCCGGCCAACTCGTAGCCTGATTCGGCAACGAAAGCACCTCGGATCTTCTGACCCTCTTCAGTGCGGGTAGGAATATTCTGCAGATTTGGCTCGGTCGATGATAAGCGTCCGGTGGCAGTGATCGTCTGATTGAAGCTGGTATGGATTCGCCCGGTTTTCGAATTGATCATGAGCGGCAAGGCGCTCAGATAAGTCGTCTGCAGCTTATTCAATTCCCGGTAGTCCTGAATGAACGGAATGATCGGATGCAAGTCGCGCATCTTGATCAATTCATCTTCAGCCGTCGAGAAGCCGGTTTTAGTCTTTTTTAAATTGTCAGTCGGTATCTCTAGTTTTTCAAACAGCACTTCCTTTAATTGCTTGGTAGAATTGATATTGAATTTGCTGCCGGCTAGCTTATGAATCTCCTTTTCTAATTTTTCCAGTTTTTTGGCTACTTCCGCGCTTAATTTTTCTAGCGGCGCCGTCTCCATCCTAATGCCATTATTTTCCATAGCGCCCAAGATCGGAATGAGCGGCATCTCGATCTTATTGAATAATTCTTCCAGTTTTTCTTCTTTTAATCTCTTCGATAAAATCGCGACGAGGCGATTAGTGAAATCAGCATCTTCGCAAGAGTAAAGGCTTAATTTGTCGGCGTCCAGGGCTTTAAAATCCAGAGTCAGCTGAGTCTGCTGGGAGCTAGCCAGGTCGGCCTTGCTTATCTTTTCAAAACCCAGTTCGGTAAAGACTAGCGAATCCAGATTATGCTGTCGGCTGGAGGGATTGAGGAGATAGGAGGCAATCATGGTGTCGAACGCCAGGCCTTTGACGTCGACGCCTTGGTTTTTCAAGACGCGCCAATCGAATTTGAGGTTATGCCCGTATTTCTTGACTTTCGGATTCTCTAAGATCGGCTTCAAGGCTTCCAAGCGCTGGGTATTCGCCAAGACGAAATAAGCTTCGCCTTCTTTCCACGAAAAACTGATACCTAAGAGTTCGGCCGTTATCGGATCAAGTCTGGAAGTCTCGGTATCATAAGTAAAATCTTTCCTGATTTTTAATTTTTTCAAGAAGACTGCGAATTTCTTGTCGTCGTCTATCAGTTGATAGTCGAATTTTTTAGCGTTGCGCGCGAATTTCGTCGATTCAGTCTTTTCATCCTTTCCTTTTGTTTTCGTTTTAGTCGTTTCATTTTCGGTTTCCGCCCGCCCGCCATGAGCCTTATTGAGCATATCTCTAACGTCTTTCACTTTATTAAGAAGCGATCGGAATTCTAATTCACTGAAAAGAGTCATGACATTATCTAATTTAAAAGAGGCGAATTCCACGTCGGCCAGAGAAAATTTTATGGGCGCTTTCAGATTGATAGTCGCGAGCTCCCGGCTCATATAAGCGTTAGCCTTGTTCGCTTTTAATAATTCTAAAATTCGCGGCTTTATTTTCGGGCTGTTTTTTTCGACTGCCTTATAGACTCCGTCTAAAGTTTTGAATTCTACTAACAAATCGCTGGCGGTCTTTTCGCCGATGCCTTTTACTCCTGGGATATTGTCGCTGACATCGCCGCGCAAGGCCTTGTAATCGATAATCTGATCGGGTAGAAGATTATAACGCTCTTTAACCTGGTCGATTCCGTATAAGACGCTATCGGACAGGCCGCGGCTCATAGTATAGACTTTGGTCTTGTCATCAATAAGTTGAAGCGTATCTAAGTCTCCGGTGATAATTATATTTTCTAGATTCTTATGCTTCTTAGTCTGTTCGCAGATAGTGCCGATTAAATCATCAGCTTCATAGCCGTCGAGTTCGAAGATCGGGATATTAAAAGCGGTCGCCACTTTTTTTACATAAGGAATCTGCTCATATAATTCGTCTGGCGCTTTGACGCGCGTCGCCTTATAATCCGCATAGGCTTCGTGGCGGAAAGTCGGAGCTTTTCTGTCTAGAGTTAGAACGACATATTCTGGATGGAATTCATTCAGAGCTTTTAATAGGAAGGAAGTGAAGCCGTAGACGGCGTTAACAAGCTGGCCGTCCTTGGTTCTTAGCGTCGGTGGAATAGCATGAAAACTGCGATGAATAAGGGCATTTCCGTCAATGATAATAAGTTTTGGTTTGGTTTTAGACATATAGTAATTTTACCATTTTTGCGGGTCGGCGGAAAGGCGATAGAAAGGCGGACAAATAGCGCTGCCTTCAAATAAAAAAGGCGAACAACGTTTCGTTCGCCTTTCTACATCTTAAATAAAAATTTTCAAACCGGATTAATGAAAATAATTGAAAGAACCTTAGGAAAGATTAAGATCGAGGACATAATGGCCGCTGTTAATCAATGAAGATTATTCAACGTCTTTCCGCGCTCATTATGTCCATACCGCATCTGATAAGTCGCCATCAAAACAGGATACCGTTTCGTGCGGCCAGGAATTTGATCGGATGAAGAACATCGACGATTTTTTAACTTTAATAATAAACCACTGGCTGGCGCATAAATCGACAGCCGGAGGCAATAAAGCTTCCTTGGCAGTATCTTGCGTGATCACTTGTTTCTCCGGATAATTCGGAAGAACCGGTGACTTATCAAATAAAGGTAAGATAGTTAAGATTAAAAGAACTTTTAACATAACCTCTAATTTGTTTTTATATTATATAATGTTTTTTGAGATGTCAATAGTCGCATATTATCAAGAGCCGTCTTTAAAAATATCCTGTTTCGGCCTATAATATAATCATATTTTAAATTATTTTTTAAATATTATGAAAACTATCGGCTTATTTTTCGGCGGTCTTAGCAACGAGCATGATGTCTCGGTCGTTTCCGCCGGCAACGTGGTGAAGAATTTTGATTACAAGAAATATAAGCTGGCTTTAATCTATTGGCGCAAGCAGGATGGTTGTTTCTACCTTGTCAAAGATATTAAGAGATTACAGCCAGCAGCTAATCGACAGATTGGCTTGGAGGATTTTTCTAAGATATTTGAGGCCGCTCTCTTGATGACACACGGAAAATATGGGGAAGACGGCGTCTTACAGAGTCTGTTGGAGTCTCAGAAAATAAAGTATTGCGGCTGCCGCGTGCTTAGTTCGGCGCTGTGTATGGATAAGGCCGCCTTCAAGACGGCGATGACGGCTAATAATATCCGTCAGGTCGGGTATGGAGTTCTTGATTACTTTGCTTTTAATCCGGCGGAGATTAAACGCGAATTGGACAGGATTAAAAATATCTTAGAGTTTCCTCTTTATATAAAACCGGCTAATTCCGGTTCGTCTATTGGCATCACTCGCGTCGTCAAGTCATCTGGTCTCGCGCCGGCAATCAAGGCAGCCCTAAAGCACGATAATAAAATCGTTATAGAGGAAGGACTTGATAGTCCGAAAGAGATTGAAGTAGCCGTCATGGGCAATAAGAAATTGCTTGTTTCTCGTCCCGGAGAATTGCGCTTAGCTAAGGATTTTTATGATTACGAAGATAAGTATAAGAAGGGTGAGGCGCAGGCCGTTGTTCCGGCTAAGATAACTCCGGCACAGACTAAGGAAATTAGGAAATTAGCGGAGAAAATTTATCGTCTGGCTGGCTGTCAGGGATTCGCGCGCGTCGATTTTTTCCTCAGTCGCGGCCGCATCTATATCAATGAGATTAATACCTTGCCGGGATTTACGGACATCTCGATGTTCCCGATGCTGATGATGGATTCCGGCTTAAGTTATCAAGGATTGATTAATGAGATAATAAGCTTGGCTCAGTAGCTTATTTATTGACATTTTTGCTATATATAATTAAACTGAAATGATTATCAAAAGATAATCAGAACATCTTTGAACTTTAAAATAAACCAAAAAACTCTCGATAATGAAACAGAAAATTGATTTTCGGCCTTATCACGGTTCGTTAGCCGCTAAGGCGTTTGACCCTGGCGATAGCCTGGGTTACTGTTATCCTTTAAATGCCGATGATGAAGTCTATAGCCAAGTCTCTGATTCGCCCTCTCTAGATGCAGAGAAGATATTCCTTGGTCAGGCGTTTCAAAGGCTTATCGGTAAAACCCAGGTCTTTAGTTGTCAAAATTATCCTTATCTAAGGAATCGGCAGACACATACTAAAGAAGCGGTTTTTTTAGGAAAGATGGCGGCTAGGATTTTAGGATTAAATAGTAATCTAGTCGAAGCTATCTTGCTCGCTCATGATACTGGTTATCCTGCCGGGGGTCATGTAGGAGAGAAATTTATCACCAGGACTTCCAAAAGGACTTTCGGTCATGAAGTCATGAGCGTTGTCCTGCTCCAAAAAATCTATAATCTTAATCTGTCTTGGGAAACACTACAGGGTGTATTAAGACATAGGCGTGGCGAGGCGCGTCTGCAGAGCGATCCTTATTCGTTCCAAGAATATATACTTTGCAGTATCTGCGATAAGATTGCTATTTTGTCAGATTATGATGATGCTTTGCGGTGCGGCTATTTTACTGAAAAGCAATTACGTCCCGAATTATTATTTTTAGGAGAGAATCTGCAAGAACGCTGGCGGAACTGCCTCTTCGCTTTAGTGAAAGAGAGCAGTAAGAAAGGGTTTGTTTCTTTTGGAGATTCGGAAATCGGGAATAAGTTTGAAACTTTGCTTCAATGGTCTTATCCTAATTTTTATAGGAAGGTCAATGCCAGTAAGGAGTGCTTGCAGGATAAAGAGGATTTAGAAGCCGTTTATGATTTTTTGTATCATTGGCGTCATGTTGTGAATTATGATCCATGCCTGTCTATCGCCGTGATGACAGATCAGGAGATGAGAAGAATATCAAAATTTTCTAGATATCCGACAATTGCGGATAAGAATATTCTTGATAGTCTCGGTTTTGCGGAGATATTATTGCGCTTGCCTAAAGATAGCCAGATAGATATCTTTGATGCTAGTTTGCATGCCGAGGATTTTCATCAAGTATAAACAAATAGAAATTTGAACATTTTTTAAAAAACCTCCAAAGTAATTTGGAGGTTTTTTCATTTTGTGGACCCTATCGGATTCGAACCGATGACCCCCTGCTTGCAAAGCAGGTGCTCTAGCCAGCTGAGCTAAGGGCCCTCAGCTTTCGCGATTAAAGATTAGCAATTAATATTTTCGCGGTCAAGCATTATTGCGCTCCGCCGCTATATTTCAAGAGCGGGCTCAAGGCCCATTGGCCGAATTCATTGCCGCTGCCGGTCATGACGATGATGCCGATTATTATAAAAGCGATGCCGACGAGTTTGTAGCCCAAGCGCGACCCGCCCTCCGTTCCAAGCTTGTCTTCGAACCAGGCGATGCGCCCGAAATTACTCAAGAACCATTCGGTGCTCACTACCAGGAATACCCCGGCGGCCAAGATTAGCAATCCCAAGAAGATAGACATAGATTATTTAATATAATTAAGCGGGTTATACCTTACTTTATTAATTAGCACTTCAAAATGCAGGTGCGGTCCGGTGGAGCGTCCGGTCGAACCCATGGCCGCGATGTTCTCGCCCTTTTCGACGACGTCGCCGACTTTGACGAAGAGCTTGGAAGCATGGCCATATCTAGTTTTGACCCCATTGCCATGGTTAATAACAATAGTGTTTCCATAACCACCATTATAGCCCCCCTGCGAGATTTCGACTACGCCGGCATCGGCCGCATAAATCGGTGTGCCGATCTTGTTGCCGATATCGACGCCATTATGACGCCAGGAGAAATATTGAGTAATGCGATAGCCGACGGTCGGCCAAGCCATCTTACCGGTACCGGCCTGCACAGTCGGAGATTTTATTAAATTGCTAATAACGGACAAGCCGCTCTGAGTGGCGGGGCGAGCAATCGCGGCTTGTTCAATAATTTTTCTAGCCCCCGGTAATATCAGTTTTTGTCCAGCCTTAAGGCCGCTGCCGAAATTATTAGCGCTTAAGATGTCATCGGCTTTGATTCCATATTTCGCGGCAATCTTAGAAGCTGTATCTCCTGATTTTACAGTATAAAGGATGCCGCTCGCCGGCAATATCGTCAGGCTGTCGCCGGGACGTATCAGGCTAAAAGCGCTTAAATTATTAGCCCAGAGTATAGTATTAACGGTCAGGCCGAAGCGGCGGGCAATCGTGCTGACAGTATCGCCGTTTTGAACAGTGTAATAAACGATTTCGTTGCGTTGCGGAATAAAGCCCTCGCTACCCGTAGAAGACGCGCTAGTAAAGAGCGGTTTTAATATCGTATCACCAGTGTCGTTGAAAGCTAGCGACAGGCTATCATCAGTATCTTCTAAGGTAATCAGGCCGTCTTGCTTATCCAGCGTATTTTCTTCGCCGGCATATTTGGCGCGGTCGGCCGCCAGGATATTGGTCGGGATAGCTGTTTCTTCGATTAGTTCTTCGTCTTGGCGAGAGCCTAAGTCAGCTGGAATCAGATTAGCCATAACTGTCTTGGATATCTTAGTCTCTAGGCTGCCGGCGCGGCTCTGGTCGACGAGATTAGTGAAGACGAATAAGACGGTTAGAGAAAAGATGAAGAAATAAACCAGATGATTCTTGGCGACCTCAGAAACCGCATTATTAGCCAGTTCATTCTTTTTCAGTTTAAAGATGCCATAGTAAATCTTAGCTAGCACCGCGTAAAATATGTCTTTAAAGAGTAAACGGAAAAATCCGGCCCCGAGCCGGAATATGTTAATCAGGGTCTTTCCTAGCAAGTGGACAATCTTGAGCCCGATCAAGCCGGTTTCTACCCCTATTTTCTTGAATTGTCGCTTGATTGATTCGCTGATATGGGTTTGATTAAGCCGCTTTCTATACTATCCTTTTCCGCGTTTATTTTCAATTCCCTGGGACAATAATCTCGAAAGGCTTTTTCTGGCCGTAGGCTTTATAGCCGTAATCTAAGCAGAATCCGGCGATATTTTTTTTGAAATATGGAGGCATAATTCTCTGGATACGGCCGGTTATATAATAAGTCAGGGCCATTACTAGGGCGATGTTGGCGTTTTTCGGCAATTTTATTTCGAGACGGTGCTTTTTATCTCCGAAATATTCATTTCTGCCAAGGCTGATGACTAATTCTTTTTTCCAAGGATGAACGAATTTGGCATGCCGCGCCTCGCCGTAAGTGAAAGCGCGCAAGGATAAATGCGGCCCGAACAGCTCATTCTTCTTTATTTCTAGCATCGGAGTAATAGCGGCAAATTCATCCGGCAGTATGAAGGCGTAAGCTTCATGCTTTTTTAGTATTCTTCCTAAGCTTAATCTGGAGATGAATTTCTTGATGTCGGCCGCCTTTTCACCGCTTGCAGAAATAAACATCCCCAGATAGGTAGAAGTATTATAAGTATATGGTTCCGGTAATTTTCTGTAGGCGATGGTTTTATCGGCTATCTTGGCGGCGCTAGAATTTTCGTTGCAGGTTAATAAAGTCGTTTTTAGGCCATGCTTTTTAGCTAACTCTGTTTCCCAGATAGAGTCCTTCTCGCCGCTCGCAGAAATGATGATGGCTTGGGTTATCTTTCTAGCCTTAATTAACGCTTGATAATTTTGGCAGGTTTGCTTAAAATTGCTCTCATTAGCGATTATGGCTGGCTGATTCCCAAAAATGGCCAGGCCGGTATTATAGGCATTGCCGCTGCCGACGACGATTGGAAAATAAAAATGTTTTAGATTCAGGCGCGGCGGCTTATTCTTAATGAAGAAGTCGAGAGCAGCGAGCACGCTTTCATCAAGATTGGGCAAATTTAAAGTTTTCATATTTTTTGGTTATTTTACTAGTATTTTCATTATAATTCATCTTGATTTTTATTTCAATTTACGCTAAAGTTTGGTGAGAGGAGCCCTCCTCTGGCGCCGTATCCGTGCGGCCAGAAAATAATATAATCAATTTTTTTATGTCTGGACATTCCAAGTGGGCGACCACCCATCGTCAGAAAGAATTAGTCGACGCTAAGCGCGGCGCCGTTTTTACTAAATTAGCCAACGTTATCACTATCGCCGCGAGAAAAGGCGGTGATATTAATGCTAATCCGTCTTTAAGAGCGGCCGTCGATCGCGCGCGCGATGCCAGTATGCCTAAAGATAATATTGAAAGAGCCATCAAGAAGGGTACGGGCGAATTAGGCGGCGAACAGGTTGAAGAATTATTCTATGAAGGCGTTGTGCCGCCGAATGTCCAAATCGTGGTCAAATGCTTGACTGACAATAAGAATCGAAGCGGCTCGACCGTCCGCCATCTTTTCACTAAGAACGGCGGCGCTTTCGGTTCAGTCTTATGGAATTTTTCCCAGCTCGGAGTCGTCCGCGTTTCTAGCGAAGCCGCGAGAGAGAAGAAGATTAGCGGCGATGAGCTGGAATTAGAATTGATTGATCTCGGCATTGTCGACTTCAAGAAAGAAGAAGAGGGCCTCACTATCTATACGGAAGTAAAAGACCTGCAGAAGGTTTGCGATTTATTAGCCTCTAAAGGCTTGAAGCCGGAAGCGGCGGAAATCGAATACGTCGCTAAAGATAAGATCGAATTGCCGGCGGAGCAGACGGAAAAGATGGACAAATTTTTTGAAGAATTGGATAGCAACGAAGACGTTAACGACTATTATTCTAATTTATTATAAATTCTCGGCTTATGGCCAAGATTATCTTAGGGATTGATCCGGGAATAGCTGATACCGGCTATGGATTAATCAAAGACGAGGGCGGTAAATTAACCTGCTTGGCTTATGGTTCAATCAAGACTAAGGCCGGAGAAGATCTGACCGCCCGTTTACTGGTCCTTAATTCCGAGTTAGATCAGATAATCAAGAAGTATCAGCCTGATTTAGCCGCGATCGAGCAATTATTTTTTAATAAGAATGTCCGGACCGCTTTGATAGTCGGTCAAGCGCGCGGCGTCGCGCTGTTGACGCTCAAGCAGAACGGCTTGCCAGTCATAGATTTTACGCCGGCGCAAGTGAAGCAAGCCGTGTCCGCTTATGGCCAGGCTCCTAAGAAACAAGTGCAGAAAATGGTAAAGCTGATACTTAAGCTGTCTGTCCTGCCTCAGCCCGATGATGCGGCTGATGCGCTCGCCATTGCTATCTGCGCCTTAAATTCGCGTTTATGCCCAAAAAATTAAAGATTGTTCATATTTCTTCAGAGGTCGCGCCTTTCTCTAAGACTGGCGGCATGGCTGACGTGGCGCGCAGCCTGCCCAAGGCTTTGAAAAGATTAGGGCAGGATGTGATCATTATCACGCCTCTCTACGGCCGCTTGATAGATAAGAAAGAAAATGATCTGCGCTTGGTGCAAGAGAACGTGACTCTGCACTTGAATAGCCAAGAGAGCGTTAAGGTTAGTTATTGGAAAGGCTATCTCATGCCCGGCTTGCCGGTTTATTTTGTGGAATATCCGAAATTCTTTTCGCAGCATCGCCATATTTATGGGTCGTCCAATGAGAACGCCCGCTTTTTAGTCTTTAATGTGGCCGCTTTGAAATTATTATCGCTTCTAAAATTTTCGGCTGATATCATCCATTGCCATGACTGGCAGACAGGGCTTATTCCATATTACTTGAAGACTGATTTCCGTTATTCCAAGACTTTAGAGAAAGCTAAAACCGTCTTTACTATTCATAATCTGATTTTCCAGCTCGGTCATAATTGGTGGGAGATACCTCCGTCAGCGAAGGACTATGGCCGCTCTCGCCTGCCGCATCTGTCTGATCCGGCTATCGAAAATATTAATTTTGCCAAGCGCGCCATCCTGTCCGCTGATGTCATTAATACCGTCAGCGAGAATTATCGCGAAGAGATTATGACTAAGCGTTTCGGCCAGGATTTGCAGCGCATCTTAAAGAACCGCTCCGATCGTTTGTTTGGAATTATCAACGGCATTGATTACAATTCTTATAATCCGGAGAAAGACAAAGGTTTGGCTAAGCGCTATTCTTTTTCTAACCCGGCCGCTAAGGCGGATAATAAAAAATATCTGCAGAAGCTCTTCGGCTTGCCGGTCAATAAGGACGTGCCGATCTTTTGCACGACTTCCCGGGTGACTTTCCAGAAAGGCTTCGAGCTGATCATTAAGATCTTCCCGCAGCTCGTGAAGATAGACGCGCAATTCATCATCATCGGTTCGGGTGATAAGAAATATATTAAGGAATTGCAGAAGATAGCGCGTAAATATTCTAAGCAATTAGTCGTCGTGCCGTCGCACGAGGCTAATCAGAAATATGAGACCTTGGTCTATGCTGGTTCGGATTTCTTCTTATTGCCCTCCAACCATGAGCCTTGCGGCATTAATCAGCTGATTGCGATGCGCTATGGCTGTATTCCGATAGTCCGGGAGATTGGCGGGCTTCATGATACGGTCGAGAATTTTAATCCGGCGACTGGAAAGGGGACTGGTTTCACTTTTAAGGCTGAGGACGAAACCCTATTTTATACGGCAATCATTTCCGCTCTAGAAAACTTCAAGCATAAATCCGTCTGGGAAGCTTTGATTAAGAGGGCAATGAAGCGCTCCCATAGTTGGGAGATTCCGGCCAAGAAATATTTAGAACTTTATCAGAAAGCGCTTAAGTATAAAAAATAAGAATATTATAAAAATATATGCTCTGGCTTAATTTCTTGCATTTTTATCAGCCGGCTAACGCCGAATCTTACAGCATCCACAAGGCTCTGGATAAGAGTTATTGGCGCTTATTGCGTTTAATGGAAGAACACCCGGAATTGCGCGCGACCTGGAATGTGAGCGGCTGCTTATTAGAACGCTTAGAGGATGAGAAAGAGACGGTCTTCCTTGATCGCTTAAAATTTTTGGTTAAGAAAGGACGCATTGAACTTACCGGTTCAGCCGCTTATCACGGTTTCTTGCCGCTCTTGCCGGAAACAGAAGTTATCCGCCAGATCAAGACGAATGAAAAGATCTTGCGGAAGCATTTTGGCAAGAGTTTTAAGCCGGCCGGATTTTTTCTTCCGGAGATGGCTTATTCTCCGGCTCTATCGAAATTAGTGAAGCGTCTCGGCTATTCTTGGATTATTCTTGATGAGATGGCCTATAGTGCTGCTACCTCGCATCATCCGGAAGCCGGAAAAGTTTATGTCGACGCCGCTAGCGGCTTGAAAGTTGTCTTCCGTGATCGCGCTATTTCTAGCGCTTATCCGCCCGATAGGATCTGGCCGATGGTTAAAGAAGACAAGATCGTGCTGACCGCGACCGATGCTGAGCTCTATGGTCTGCGCCATGAAGATCCGACGGCGGAGATAGAAAAGATCGCTAAATCTAAGGATCTGCGCACCGCAACTCTGTCCGCTTTCATTAAGTCAGTCAAAAGCAGAGGCGAAAAGACGGAATTGAGAGCCTCTTCTTGGGAATCAAGCCCGAAAGACGTGAAGAGCGACCATCCTTATCATCTCTGGCTCGATAAGAATAATAAGATTCAGGCCAATCTTTGGAAACTCGCTAACTTATCCCTTGCTTTGGGAGTTAAATATAAGAATGATAAGAATTTTTATTGGCACCGCTGGCACTTAGTCCGCGGCTTGGCCAGTTGTACTTTCTGGTGGGCGAGCGCTCATGATTTTTCTAAGATTTATGGTCCCTATGCCTGGAGCCCGGACGAGATTGAGCGCGGTTTGGAAGACACGATTCGCTCCGTCCGTTCGTTCGCCGATTTTAAGACTAAGAAGAAGAAATTGGAAGCTGAAGCTTGCTATCTTAAAATAAAAAAATTAATTTGGGAAAGCCATTGGAAAAAGCATTGGCAGAAAACCGTATGAATAAGATTTTACAGCTATTCGATGAAGCTTATGTCGTGGAATTATTCCAAAAAGAAGTTCTGCCGCATTATCCCGCTTTCATCGCTATCAATCGAGTCGTGATCAAACCCTATAAAGAATTAATCTGGGAGACGACCTATCATGTCGTCATCAGCTTTACTGTTTATTTCGCTAAAGCGGACGGAACGGAAGATAAGATTCCGATTGTCTGTTCGGCGCATAGCAGCGAAGAGCGGGAGAATGTCTATCTGGCGCTCAAATACCTTTGGGCGGCCGGCTTTCCGAATGAAAATAATGATCTTCCCGATCCTTTATTCTATTCTCCTTATTTTCGGGGCACTTTCTATCGCGGCTTGAAAGGTGAGAGCCTCCTGCATTTCATCAAGAATAAAGATTTCGATACGGTCGAGAAGATCATCGTCGCCAGCGCGAAATTATTCGCCCGGCTGCATTCTTTGCCGGTCGACGAACGGGCTAATTTCAATCCGATCAATTCTCGGATCAGGACAGTCATTCCCGGGTCGGACAATATCCTCAAGGAAGTGGCGGCTCGTTTCCCCGGAAAATATGATGAGGACCTGCGCCGCATCTATGCTTATTTTATTGAGAAAGAAGAAGCTTATTTCCAGAATGGCGGAAAACTATCTCTGATTCATGGCGACGCCCATCCGGAGAATATTATCCAGACTTCTTTAGATAGGGTCGGCCTGATTGATTTCACTGATATTTGCTTAGCAGATCACGCGCGCGACCTCGGTTCTTTCTTACAGCAGCTGGAGTACAAGTTCATCAGGAAAGTCGGCGATGTCACGTCGGCTCTCGTGATGGAAAATCTATTTCTAGATACTTATCTGGCGGCGGCCGGACAGAAAATGACGAGCGATCTACGAACTCGGATAGACTTATATTATAATTGGACATCTATCAGGACGGCGACTTATTGGCTTCTGAAATTTAATAATGACGAGAAGGCCGCTGTCGAATTAATCCGGCAGGTCAAAGCTAATTTAAAATTATAAATTATGTCGTCAAAGCCGTTGTCAATCGCGCACATCCATGTTTGGGATAAGACTAATAAGGGAGATTTAGGTATAGTCTTGGCCGTTCAGGAACAGCTTCGAGTTGTTTATCCGGGCGTGAAGATAATTGATTTTCCCATCGAAGTCTTAAAGACGATGGATTCGCGCCAAGCCGCGGCTATTAATCGCGCCGATTTAGCTGTTTTCGGCGGCGGCGGCGTTTTTTATAGATATTTCTTGCCGTTTTCCGGAGAGATGATTGCCGCCATTAAAATTCCTTTAGTCATTTATGGCGTCGGTTATATTCGTGAAGTCGGCGCACCGGCTTTGAAGAAGATAGAGCGCGACAGTATTATTACTTTGGCGGGAAAGGCCGATCTCATTGGGGTGCGGGAAAATTATACTAAAAGATTCCTAGTCAAGCAGGGGATTCCTGCGGCCAAAGTCAAGGTTATTGGCGACCCAGCTTTTTGCCTGGAAGAAATCAAACCCGTTAAGATTAAGCCAGGCTTTAAGCTCGGATTGAACCTTAATTATTCCGGCTGGCTGGGATTCGGCCGCTGGGAGCAGGATATCTTGAAAGCCTATAAAGAGACGGCAGAATATTTTCAAGATAATTATGGCGCCCAAGTCTATTATCTTAAGCATCATCCTGGCGAGGAGAAGATTCACCCTCGTTTACAGATAAAAAATCTGAAAGTTATTGATTTGGCTCCAGCCGCGCAGAAAGGCTTTTATGGAACCTTAGATTTGGTCATTGGCATGATGCTCCATTCTTGTGTTATGGCGGCCGGTGCGCTTACTCCGGAAATTAATGTTGCCTACGATTTGCGTAATCGCAATTTTGCGCGCTTCATCGGCTGTCCGGAATTGGTTGTGGAACTGGGCGATTTAAAGATGGGGGCACTCTTGAAACGAGCGAAACTGGTTGTGAAGGATAGCGCTGGGTATCGGCATAAATTCGCTAAAGCCCGGAAGCGCGTCGCCTCCGCTTCGCACGATTTTTTGCAATATGCCGGGAAACTGGTAAAATAGTCTATTAATATTTATAAATTATGATAAGCGCTCAAACAGGAAAAGGCGGTAAGATTTCCGGGCTTCTGCCGGTCATCGCCGCTTTTACAGGCAATGCCGTCGTCTGCACGGCGAAATTCTTCGGTTTTGCGGTTACTGGTTCTGGCGCGATGTTTTCTGAAGCTATTCACAGTTTAGCTGATACCGCTAATCAATCGCTCTTGATTATCGGCGTCCGCCGGTCCGTGAAGAAGCCGGATGAAGATTATCCTTATGGTTATGGCAAAGAGCGCTTCATCTGGGCGCTCATTTCCGCCTGCGGTATTTTTTTTATCGGTTGTGGCATCACGACTTATCATGGCATTACGGCCTTAATCAGCGGACAAGAAGCTCATTTTAACCCTTTAAATCTTTATATCTTATTAACCGCTCTCGTCATCGAATCTTTCACGCTCTGGCTGGCTGTTCGCGATCTGAAAAAACATTTTCCTGATGAGAAGATGGAAAAGATAATGGCCGAAGCTGATCCGACGACTCTGGCCGTAGTTTATGAAGATGGCCTGGCTGTCGTCGGCGTTTTCGTCGCCCTTTCGAGTATCGTGCTAGCCTATCTGACCGGTCGGGCCTATTGGGATGCGATTGGCTCTATCGTCATTGGCGTCTTATTGGGAGTCGCTGCCATTATATTGATTGCTAAGAACCGTAATTACTTAATTACTAAGTCTATTCCAAAAGACATTGAAGAATTGATTATCGATATCTTAAACAATGATCCGACTGTTGAGAAGGTCTTAGATTTTAAATCGGCCATCTTGGATGTCGATAAGTATCTAATCAAATGCGATATTGAATTTAACGCTTCTTCCTTGATCAGGGAGTTATCTAAGCATCATTTCCTGGAGAACGAGTATGAGGAAGCTAGATTGAGCTATGAGAATTTCATGAAGTTTTCCGTGGATTATATGGACAGGGTACCGCGCCTGGTCGGGCGCAAGATAGATGAGATCGAGAAGAAGATTCGCGCCCAAGTGCCGCAAGCTGTCTTTATTGACATTGAAATAAATTAATGGCCGCTAGCCAGAGCTCGGTTAAAACCGAGCTTTTTTATTGGTTTAGCGTGTGATATAATAGGATCATTATTAATCATCATCATTTAAGTATGGGCCGCAAAAAGAAAAACTCCAATCCGCTTGATTATATCGCTTTGCCGGAATTTGATCTCGACGATAAGGCTAAGCGCAGCATTGCTATCGTTTTCCTGCTGGTTTTTGGCCTGGTCAGCCTCCTCGGATTATTCAATTTATCCGGTCATTTCGGCTTATTTGTTTCTAAGTGGCTGACGCTGATTTTTGGTTTCGGCAAATGGCTCGTCCCTTTAATCGTTCTATATTGGGCATTGATCTTGATCCGTAAATCTCAGAAGCCTTTAAAGTTCACTGATTTTCTCGGTCTGTTCTTATTATTCGTCTCTTACCAGACTTTATTCCATTTTTTTCTTCCGTTAGCGGAGTGGAAGGGCTCGGTTATTGAAGGCATCGGCGGTGGCTATGTTGGCTTATATCTGAGCCAATTATTCTTTTATATTTTTGGCCTCTGGGGAGGCATATTAGTCCTGATTGCTCTGTTATTAATTTCCATAGTTTTGGTATTCAACACTTCTTTAGCCAGGATAGTCGGGCGCGATAGCATCTTTGCGAAGATTTTCAAGCCTTTTGGCCTTTTCTTCCAGAATTTATTTTCGTCTTCTGCCGAAGATGAAGATGAAGGTAAAAAACTGATCGATGAAGCAAAAACAGAAGCGCTTGGAGCTTGGCAGAAGAAAGAAATCCCGGCGAAATTAGAAAAAGTCGAAGAAGAGGAAGAAGAAACGGACGAGATTGTCAGCCCGGCCGTCAAGAAAGAAGGGAAGAAGGTTCAAGAAAAAATTGTTTGGCCGAAGCGGTCAATCAAGATCGATATGCCTTTGGAATTATTGAATAATAAATTCAGCAAGGCTATCGGCGGCGATACGGAAGTCAACGGTTTAAAAATTAAGAAGACTTTAGAAAAGTTTGGCATTGATGTGGAAATGGGAGAAACAAAAGTTGGTCCGACCGTTACTCAATATACTTTCCGGCCAGCTGAAGGTGTGAAGTTATCTCGTATCACTACTCTTAATAATGATTTATCTTTGGCGCTGGCCGCGCATCCGATCAGAATTGAAGCGCCGATTCCGGGAAAATCATTAGTCGGCATCGAAGTTCCGAATAAGGCGAAAGCTATTGTCGGCTTGAGAGAGATATTAGAGGACGACGCTTTTAAAGCCCGCAAGAATAATCTGTTCGTGGCGCTCGGCAAGGATGTCGCCGGCACGGCTTGGCTTTATGACCTGACAAAGATGCCTCACTTGCTGGTTGCTGGCGCGACTAATTCCGGAAAATCCGTCTGCTTGAATGCGATTATTGTCAGCTTATTATATCAGAATAATCCGGATGACTTGCGCTTCATTATGGTTGATCCGAAGCGGGTAGAGCTCCCGACTTATAATGGCATTCCTCATTTATTAACTCCGGTTATCACTGACGTCAATAAGACTATTAACGCCTTGAAGTGGTGTTTGAACGAGATGGAGCGCCGTTATGATGTTTTAAATAAAGCGGGTAAGAGAAATATCCAATCCTATAATGCTGTGAGTGGAGTCGAGAAGATGCCATACATCGTTTTTATCATTGATGAACTCGCCGATTTTATGATGACGGCCGGCAAGGATATGGAAGCGGCCATCATCCGCTTAGCGCAGATGTCCCGCGCTATCGGCATCCATCTTATTCTAGCCACGCAGCGTCCGAGCGTCGATGTTATTACTGGCCTCATTAAGGCGAACGTACCGACGCGCATCGCTTTCTCCGTCGCTTCATTAGTTGATTCAAAAACTATTCTCGATTCTTCCGGCGCGGAAAAATTATTAGGGCAGGGAGATATGTTATTCATGTCGGCGGAGTTCTCTAAGCCGAAACGTATCCAGGGCGCTTATCTGAGTGATGAAGAGATTAATGATGTTGTGAATTATATTAAGGATAAGAGCGGTGTGGCTGAATATCTGGAAGGCGTGACTGATCGCCAGAAAGTCGGCGGGAATGCCGGCGTCGGGCTCGACGGTAATCACGGCGATGAAGATGAATTATTCGAAGAAGCGAAAGAACTTATCGTCAAAGCTGGGAAAGCTTCGACTTCGATGTTGCAGCGCCGCTTATCAATCGGTTATGGCCGAGCGGCCAAGATTTTGGACATGCTTGAAGAAGCCGGCATCATAGGTCCGTCTAATGGTGCCAAGCCGCGCGAAGTTATGATCAGTCCGGAGCAATATGAGGCTATGGGCGGCAGTGATATTATTGGTATTCCGGTTCATGATCGCGCTACTTCGGTCGCGCCTGATAAATATCTGGGAGAAGACGAAGAGGAAAGCGGATTAGTGTTCAAGAATACGGAGACTGAAGCAGAGGAAGGGGAGGAGCAAGAGGAAGCGATTGAAGAGGAAGAAACCGAAGAAGAATCGGAAAAAGCAGATGCCGAAGAGCCTGAAGAATCTGAAGATGATGAAGAAGTTATCGCAGAGGAAAAAACCAAAGCCGAAGCGGAACTAAGATTGACTCCGGATGAAGAAGAGGAAGCAATTAATGATGAAGATGAGATATTAGAGAAGATCAGGGAAGATAAGAAAATTAAATCTTCGGCTAAGGCAGAAAAGAAAACGCCCTTGGAAGATGATGATGAGATGTTTTTCGCGAGATAGTAAATAAATTTAGAGAAATGAAAAAGACCTTTGTGTTAAAGGTCTTTTTGTTTGTTGATTGCCTCGACGAGATTGTTTAATTTTATCTCGAATATCCCGATTTCTAATTGAGGATTTAGTATTTTAAATACGAGGATGATTCCTTCTGTCTGAGGTCTTAATTCCAAGTCTTTGCCGGTACTTATTAATTCAATCACGGTTCCGGCCTTGACTATAGCCGAGGCAATGAATTCCCTATGATTTTTTTTGGTAATTACGTTTACTGAAACATCTTTTTTTAAGGTAGATCGATACCCGTAGATTTTGTTGATTTTGATGCCGAAATTTTTTAAAAAATAACGGTTCCATTCTCTTGAGGCTTGTTTGTCCATGGCTGATTATTTAAGTGTATGATTGTTAAAGTAATAAAAAAATATATCATAATTATCATTTTCTTGTCAATCAAACTAAGATAATATTGGAACAACTCTTGCCCTCATGTTATAATATCCTCATGTTAGAATTCATCAAAAAATTTATTCCCACGAAGCTTTTTAAAGCGCTTCAGCCGCCTTATCATTTTCTGATAAATCTGGCGGCCGCTTTATGGTATCGTTTTCCGAGCCGCCAGCTCATCGTCATCGGCGTGACTGGCACTACCGGTAAAACCTCTGTCGTTTATATGATCGCCCGCATGTTGAATTCTGCCGGTTATAAAACCGGGCTGACATCAACTTCCGTATTTTCTGACGGCAATCGTGAATGGCTGAACGATAAGAAGATGACTATGCCGGGACGCTTCTTTATTCAGAAGCTCCTGCGGAGCATGGTTAAGAATAATTGCCGTTACGCGATTGTAGAAACGACTTCGCAGGGTATTGAGCAGTTCCGGCATCTTTTCATAAATTACGATACGCTTGTCTTCACTGGCCTTTATCCAGAACATATCGAGGCACACGGCAGTTTTGAGAATTATCGTGCCGCTAAAGGAAAGTTATTTAAGCATCTAAAGAATTGCCGGACAAAATATATTAATGATGAACATCAAGTGACTAAGCCAGCCAGTCAGCTTAAGAAGTTGGATTTGACCCGTGTTCTAAAGACGATTATTGCTAATGGCGATGATGAGAATGCTGATTATTTTTTGAATTTCCGAGCGGAAACAAAGATGGCTTATACTCTGAATCCTCAAGTCTCTATCGTTTCTTTGTCGAATAAGCTGACGGGCGAAGCGATAATAAAAGATTTTACGCTCGTGCGCGGCGCGGAGGTGGAGGCGAGTGGCAGCGGCACGAAGATGACTGTCGATGGCCAATCGGTCAGTCTTAAATTATTGGGAGAATTTAACTCTATCAATGCCTTAGCGACGGCCGCTGTTGGCATTAATCAGAAACTCAGTTTTGCTCAGATAAAATCTGGTTTGGAAGAGATCAGGGGCTTGGCCGGAAAAATGGAGATTATTAACGCCGGACAAGATTTTACCGTCATCGTTGATTATGCTTTTGAGCCGGAAGCGATGATTAAGCTCTACCAGACGCTTGAGTTTCTGCCTCATAATAAGATTATCCATCTTCTTGGTTCGACTGGCGGGGGAAGGGATAAAGCGCGCCGGCCGATTTTAGGCAGTTTAGCGGCTAAATATGCCGATTTTATAGTTATCACCAACGAAGACCCTTATGATGAAGACCCGGCCTCAATAATCAACCAAGTTGCCACCGGAGTCGAGACTGCCGGCAAGGAGCTTAATAAGAATCTATTCAAGATTTTTGATAGGCGGGAGGCTATAAAAAAAGCTCTAGAATTAGCCGAAAATGGTGATTTAGTCCTTTTAACGGGGAAAGGTGCGGAGCAATTCATTTGTGTCGAAAATGGCCGGAAAATCCCTTGGGATGACCGGGAAGTCGTCAGGGAAGAGATTGTGGAGAAGATGTGTATTGACAAATAATAAATATTATAATATTATAGGAATATCTTAACACTTTTTTATCTAAAAAGTGATTTACCAAAAAATAAATTAATTTAATAAAACACGAAACTCAAACCAAATTGGGGTGGGGATTTTTTTGTTAAGAGATTTTTTTTGTTTTTTGTTTTTCTCTATATTTACATAAATATAAGTCCTATGTCTAAACGAAAATCATTTTCCGAGCTGGCCGAGGTCATGCCGATGCCGGACCTAATCGAGATCCAGACGGATAGCTATAAGTGGTTTTTAAAAGAAGGTTTAGCTGAACTTTTTGACGAGATAAATCCGGTGACCGATTTCATCGGCCGCGATTTAGAATTATATTTTGAAGATTATTATCTGGATGAACCGAAATTCTCCGAGGTAGAAAGCCGTGAGAAGAATATCACCTATGAAGCGCCTTTGCGCGTTAAAACCAGATTATTAAATAAGAAAAGCGGACGCTCCCTGAATCAGGAAGTCTTTTTGGGCGATTTCCCGCTCATGACCGATAAAGGAACTTTCATTATCAACGGTATTGAAAGAGTTGTCGTTTCTCAGTTGATCCGTTCCGCCGGTGTCATGTTCACTGCTGAATTTATCAAGGGCAAGAAATGCTATGGCGCTAAAGTCATCCCGAATCGCGGCGCTTGGCTCGAAATCGAGACCGATGCTAATAAGGTTCTTTGGGTGCGCATTGATAGAAAAAGAAAAGTCGCCGTCACCTCTTTATTAAGAGCTTTCGGTTATGAAACTGATGAGGAATTGATAAAATTATTCGCTGATATCGATTTAGTTAAGAGTAAGGATGAGAAGGGCTATATCGAATCGACTATCGAGAAAGATGCTGCTAAGAATGAGGCAGAAGGCCTTCAGGAAGTTTATCGCCGCATCCGTCCAGGAGATCTGGCCTCTGTCGATAATGCCCGCCAGCTCATCCATTCCATGTTCTTCCGTTTTGACCGTTATGATTTCGGCCGTGTCGGCCGCTATAAATTGAATCGCCGTTTTACGCTTGATTTACCAGCCAATAAGAAAGAGAACAGAATCTTGCGTAAGGAAGATTTAGTCCTGATCATTAAGGAAATTATTAGATTAAATATCGTTAAAGAGCCGGAAGATGATATTGACCATTTAGGCAATCGCCGCATCCGCGCTATCGGCGGGCTCATTCAGAATCGTTTCCGTGTCGGCTTAGCGAGAATGGAACGCATCATCAAGGATCGCATGTCCACTTCCGAAGTCGCCTCTCTTACTCCTTCCAAGCTCGTGAACGCTCGTCCGGTTATCGGCGTCGTCCGCGAATTCTTCATGTCTTCTCAGTTATCCCAGTTCATGGATCAGACTAATCCGCTCGCGGAATTAGAGCATAAGCGCCGCTTATCAGCTATGGGTCCGGGCGGTTTGACTCGCGAACGCGCCGGCTTTGATGTCCGCGATGTTCATACGACTCACTACGGCCGCATCTGCCCGATCGCTACCCCGGAAGGCCCGAATATCGGTTTAGTCGGCCACTTGGCCAGCTATGCTCGTTTGAATACTTATGGTTTCTTAGAAACCCCTTATAGAAAAACTGCTCATGATAAGAAGGGAACCAGAGTTACTGACGAGGTCGTTTACTTAGACGCTTTTGAAGAAGAAAAATATATCACTGTCGATGCGACTATCCCGACCGATAAGGATGGTTATTTCATTGTGACTAAACATGAAGTCAGAAAGAACGGCCAGCCGGGCATGTCGGAAGTTTCTAAGATCGATTTCGTCGGGCTCGCCGCTAATCAGATCATTTCGGTCGCAACTAGCCTTATTCCGTTCATGGAACATAACGATGGCCAGAGATCTTTGATGGGTACAAACATGCAACGCCAGGCCGTCCCCTTAATTAAGTCAGAAGCGCCTATCGTCGGCACCGGTATTGAAGCGCGCGCAGCTCGCGATAGCGGCCATGTTGTCATTGCCGATGAAGACGGTGTGATCACTAAGGCTGACGCCGGCATGATTGAATTGACTGATAAGAAAGGCAAAGTTATTACTTATAAATTGAATAAATTCTTGCGTTCCAACTCTTCTACCTGTATCAATCAGCACCCGGTTGTCGACGTTGATCAGAAGGTTAAGAAAGGAGATATCCTTTCCGACGGTCCGGCGATCGACAACGGCGAATTGTCCTTAGGCCGCAACGTCCTAGTCGCTTTTATGACTTGGGAAGGCTTCAATTATGAAGATGCGGTCATCATTTCCGAACGCTTAGTGAAAGAAGATGTTTATTCGTCTATCCATATTGAGAACTATACCATCGATGTTCGCGATACTAAGCTCGGTCCGGAGGTTATCACTAACGATATCCCGAACATCAGCGAGGAGAAATTAAAGAATCTCGATGAAGAAGGTATTATCCGCATCGGCGCTAAAGTTTCTTCCGGCGATATTCTCGTCGGCAAGATCACCCCGAAGGGTGAAACTACTCTGTCCGCTGAAGAAAAATTATTACGCGCGATCTTCGGCGAGAAAGCTAAGGATGTCCGTGACTCTTCCATGTACTTAGAGCACGGCGAGCACGGAAAAGTCGTTGATATTAAGATATTCTCTCGTGAAGAAGGTGATAAGTTATCAGCCGGTGTTTTGAAATCCATTCAGGTCGCGGTCGCTAACTTAAGAAAGATCCAGGTCGGCGACAAGATGTCCGGGCGCCATGGAAATAAGGGTGTTATTTCCCGCGTCGTGCCGATTGAAGATATGCCTTTCATGGAAGATGGTACTCCGATTGATGTCCTTTTATCTCCGTTAGGCATTATCTCTCGTATGAATTTAGGGCAACTGCTTGAAACTCATATGGGCTTTGCCGCTCAGAAATTAGGTTATCGCGTTATGACCCCGGCTTTGAACGGAATTTCTGAAGCGCAAATCAAAGGCGAACTGAAAGCGGCGGGTCTACCAGAAGACGGGAAGATCTATCTTTATGATGGCAAAACTGGTGCCCCTTATGATAATAAGATTACCGTCGGTTATAAATATGTGCTTAAACTCAACCATATGGTTGAGGATAAGATTCATCAACGTTCTATCGGTCCTTACTCTTTGATCACACAGCAGCCTTTAGGAGGTAAGGCGCAATTCGGCGGCCAGAGATTCGGAGAAATGGAAGTCTGGGCCCTCGAAGGTTATGGCGCTGCCCATACTTTGCAGGAAATGTTGACGATCAAATCTGATGACGTTCCTGGACGCAGCAAGGCTTACGAAGCGATTATCAAGGGCGAAGAGATTGAGAAGCTCAACGTTCCAGAATCGTTCAATGTGCTTATTCGCGAGTTGAAGGGCTTGGGTCTCAATGTTCAATTATTGGATAGCGCCGGAGGAAATCCGGCTTCGGAAGTCGTCACTGATATCGACGAAGAAATTAAGGCGGACGAGAAATTCGCTTACGACAAGCCGGAGATAGTCGCGGACATAAATGTCAGCGAAATTGCTAACGAAGAATAATAAATTCGTAATTAATATATATATGTTAAATCCGATAAAAACCAGCGATTTCGCCGCCATCCGCCTCAAGTTGGCTAGTCCTGAAGAGATCCTTGATTGGTCTCACGGAGAAATAACGCGGCCGGAAACCATCAACTACCGCACACAGAAGCCGGAAAAAGACGGCTTGTTCTGCGAAAAGATCTTCGGTCCGACCAAGGACTGGGAATGCGCTTGCGGCAAGTATAAGAAAATCCGCTATAAGGGAATCGTCTGCGATAAATGCGGCGTCGAAGTCACTCGCAGCATTGTTCGTCGCGAACGCTTAGGCCACATTACTTTACAGGTTCCAGTTTCTCATATCTGGTTCTTAAGAGGGCTGTCTTCTAAGATCGGCTTGCTCTTAGGCTTGGGTATCCAGTCTTTAGAGAAAGTCATCTATTATGCCAGCTTCATCGTCACTGAAGTCGACGAAGCCTTGAAAGAATCTACTATCGATCAGATTAAGGCTGAATATAAATCTAAATTAAAGAGCATCGATAATGAATTTAATGTCCAGGTCAAGAAGATTAAGGAAGAGAATGATAAGGCTGATGATAATAACAAGGAGGTCAAAGAAGCTATCAAAGCGAAAGCAGAACGTTTAGCTCGTTTGGAAGAAGATTTTGGTCAGGTTCAGAAGGAACTGAAAGAACTGAAACCGCTTTTGATCATGAGCGAACAGCAATATCAGGAATTGAGCCAGAAATTCGGCCATATCTTTGAAGCCTCTATCGGCGCTGAAGCTATCCGCAAATTGCTCGCCCAGATTGATCTAGAAAAGAGTATTAATTCTCTAGAAGATAAATTGACTGGTGCGGTCGATTCCAAGAAAGAGAAATTAGTGAAGCGCCTGAAATTATTGAAGGGCCTGCGCAATAATAATATTCGTCCGGAATGGATGATTATGACGGTCATGCCGGTAGTTCCTCCGGATTTGCGCCCGATGGTCGCGTTAGACGGCGGCCGTTTCGCGGCCTCCGATCTTAACGACCTTTATCGCCGTATTATCAACCGCAATAATCGCTTGAAGCAATTGATGGACTTGAACGCTCCGGAAGTTATCTGCCGTAATGAGAAGCGCATGCTTCAGGAAGCGGTTGATGCTTTGATTGATAATTCCGCCCGCCATACCAAGACTGTCACCGCCTCGACCGGTCAGAAACGCCAATTGAAATCTTTGGCCGATACTTTAAAAGGCAAGCAGGGACGTTTCCGCCAGAACTTATTAGGCAAGCGCGTCGATTACTCCGGCCGTTCCGTCATCGTCGTCAATCCGCGTTTGAATTTGGACCAATGCGGTCTGCCAAAGATCATGGCCTTGGAATTATTCAAGCCGTTCGTCATCTCCCAGCTTATTAAGAGAGAAATAGTCCATAATGTCCGCAGCGCTTCCCGCTATATGGAGGCTGGGCATGATGAGGTCTGGGATATCTTAGAAGAGATTATTAAAGGCGCTTTCGTTTTATTAAATCGCGCTCCAACCTTGCATCGTTTAGGCATCCAGGCTTTCCGTCCGATCCTGATTGAAGGTAAGGCTATTCAGATCCATCCGCTTGTCTGTACGGCTTTTAACGCCGACTTCGACGGCGACCAGATGGCTGTCCATGTGCCTTTAACTAAAGAAGCTAAGCACGAGGCGGAAACCTTGATGCTGTCTTCCCATAACTTATTGAAACCGGCGACTGGCGATCCAATCGTCACTCCGGCTCAGGATATCGTCTGGGGAACTTATTATATTACTTTAGTGGAGGCCGATTATGCCGACAAGAAAGTCGAGGACATGCATTATTTTTATAATGAAGATGAGGCTTATTTAGCTTATGAAAGCAATGGTATCGGCTTGCATGAGGCTATCAATGTGAGATATGACGGCGAGATGCTAAAGACTACTGTCGGCCGTTTGACTTTCAATTCCTTGTTGCCGGAAAAACTGCGTTATCTTAACGAAGTCGTCGGCAAAGGTAAATTGAAAGACTTGATTCGTGAATGCTTGAGAATATACGGCGAAGAAGAGACCGTTAAATTCATCGACGGCTTAAAGAATCGCAGTTTCTCTTTCATCACTAAATCCGGCCTGTCTTGGGGTTTCGGCGATCTGCCGAGCTTACCAGAGAAGGATTTATTGATCGAGGAGGCGAATAAGAAAGTCGAGCTCATTCAAGAACAGTATAATGAAGGTTTGCTGACCGAGAGCGAACGCTATGCCAAAGTCATTGAAGAATGGACCGGGACTAAGGATAAGATTGCCACTATCTGTAAGAAAGGCTTAATCAATATCTTGCCGGTTTATTCCATGATCGAATCCGGAGCCCGCGGTTCTTGGGCTCAGCCGGTTCAGATTTTAGGTATGAAAGGTTTGGTTACCTCTCCGTCCGGCGCTATTTTCGAACTTCCGGTTAAAGGAAACTTCAAAGAAGGTTTCGGTGTTCTCGAATACTTTATTTCTACTCACGGTGTCCGCAAAGGTTTGTCTGATACCGCTCTTAGAACCGCTAACGCCGGATATCTGACTCGTCGCTTAGTCGATGTTTCTCAGGATATTATCATTTCCGATGACGATTGCGGCGACACTGTCGGTCTCGATCTGAACCGCGCGGAAATCGAGAAGAATGGCGAAGACTTCTTCAAACGTTTGACCGGCCGTTTCTTGGCTAAAGATTTAGCAGACAATAAGGGCAAGGCAATCTTGAAAGCCGGAGAGCTCTTGAATGAAGACAATATCAAATTATTAAAGACTAAGGACATCGAACACGCTTGCGTCCGTTCCGTACTGAGCTGCAAGATGCATAAGGGTATCTGCGCGAAATGCTATGGCTGGGACTTAGCTTACAATAAGGAGGTTAAGATGGGCGCGACCGTCGGCGTTATCGCCGCGCAGTCTATCGGCGAACCGGGCACGCAGCTGACGATGAGAACCTTCCATACTGGAGGTGTCGCCGGCCAGGATGATATTACCCAAGGTTTGCCTCGCGTCGAAGAAATCTTTGAAGCGCGCAGTCCGAAGAAGAAAGCTCTTATCTCTGATGTTACCGGCAAGGTTAAGATCGAATTCGCTCAGAAGATCATCAAGGACAAGGATGGCAAGGAGATTTCCGTTAATAATCCTCAGACTAAGATCTTGAGTATCTACTATAAAGGCAAGGATCATGATAAATATTATTTCTCCGAGAAGGTTAATGAGCTTAAGCTAGCCGGAGGACTAAGCACTAAAGATACCAAGAAATTAGAGATTAAGGTCTTAGTCAAAGACGGTGAAGCGGTTTCTAAGAACACCGAATTATTCAAGGTTGGAGCGGAAATCGTCAAAGCCAAGACTGCCGGCGTCGCCACTATCACCGAAAAATTCATCTCCGTCGCCAAGGAAGTCGAGAAGGTTAAGGAATATCCGATCCTGAAGGGCACGATGATGATGGTTAAAGACGGCGAAGCGATCGAGAGAGGCACGCAGCTAACCGAAGGCAGCCTTGATCTGCGCGAGTTGTACAAGTTGAAAGGCCGCTTAGAAACTCAGAAATACATCATCAAGGAAATCCAATACGTTTATGGTTCTCAGGGCCAGCCTTTGAATGATAAGCACGTCGAAATCATCGCGCGCCAGATGTTCTCCCGCTACCTGATTACTGATGCTGGAGACGCTACGGTCTTGTCGGGCGAAACCGTCGAAGAAGAAGTTCTTGAGCAGGCCAATAAGGGTCTGAAGAATCCGGCTAAGGCTGATCGTTTGTTGATGGGTATCACTAAGGCATCCTTAACGACCGATAGCTTCTTGTCAGCCGCTTCTTTCCAAGAAACTTCTCGCGTTTTGATTGATGCCGCGGTTAACGGCAAGATCGATTACCTTGAAGGCCTGAAGGAAAATGTCATTATCGGTTGTCTAATCCCGGCTGGAACCGGCTATAAGGGCAAGAAAGCGAGAATGGACTACGGGAAATAAGAGAAATTAAGAGTTTTGTATAAAAAGAGGCCCCCGAGAAGGGGCTTCTTTTTTTGATTGTGAGGGCTTTTTTTATTACTAAAAATAAAGTAAAATAGATATATGAAGAAATTAAGATCCTTTTGGGAAAAAAGGTCATTTTTGTTTAAAATACGCCTTATTTTAGGGTTAATTTCCCTGATTTTAGTGCTTCTTTTTTTGTGTCTGAAAATCGTGCTTTTTGGCCATATTACCTATAGCCGGACTTGGCCGCGCGGGCTAGCCTCGGGCAAAGGCTTTATCTATGATTTTAAGCCAGCTGAACGGATAGACGCCAGTTCTTCATCTCTGAGATTAGCCGCTGATCCGGTTTATTTTTCTCTTTATGCTCCGCGAGCTTTTGATAGAGCGGAAATAACCGTCAAATATCGCGATAGGCTGGCGACGACGACTCCGATCATTGAAATTGGTGTCTTGAAAGATAAGTTGACCGGGCAATATGAACTTCAGCCCCTTCAGAATAATATCGTCGACCGCTATCGCTTTTCATGGCCGCGCTTGGAAGATAGTTCGGATCGTTTGGTCCTGCAAACGGAAAAGTATTATAACGATGTTTCGGAATTCAATCAGGACCTGAAAGCTGGCAATCTGAAAGGTTGCCTGGGCGGCCCGACGTCTTGCGTCGCGACTTATAATTATCAGCTTAATTCAGAATTCCGTCTGCCGGATTATGTTTCACTCACCCCGACAGTCATTAGCCAACCCCTAAGAGGCGCGCATCAATTTTATGTTTATTTTAAGTCATCTTCTTGGCGCCTAGCTTTCAACTTTGTCGATTTGAATCTGGATAAGGAACAGGACCCGATTACGGTCAATGTCTATTCCGGAGATAAAATCATCGCCGCTAAAACTTTAGCCGACAATAACCCGACGCCTGATAACGGTCAGAGTGAAGAAAAGGCGATTACTTTGAGCGGACAAGAAGCCTCTGGGCTATATCGGGTTGAAATAAAAGTCAGCGATGATATCGTGATATCAAAATTAGAGAGTTCATCTGATAAGATCTCTTTCATCAATAAGCTCTGGCCAGTATCCGGGAAGGGTAGCCTGACTTTATTTACCGATGCTTCTTATCTCGGTGTCTCAACCGTGAATCCGGTCAGCTTAGGAGAAGTAATCTTCGCCGGCAAAAATTTTAGCCTGGATAAGACTTATAAGCAATTTTATTTTCAGGCTAGTAGCGGCGCCAATAAGATCGTTTTGGATAAAGATGATCTAGTCTTGGAAAATAGTGGTGTCTTCGCTTTCTCCTCTGCTAGTCTGATTGATCCGGGAGCGAAGAAAGTTGATCGTTATTTTTCGGCTTCCGATAATATTAAATATATCATCGCCGTTTATGAGCGTCCTTTAGAAAATGACGGCGTAAAAACAGCGCGAGCGGCTTTGAATCTGAGAGGAGCCGTTAATGAGAAAAATAAATACACTTTCCTGATTTCTATTCCGGGATTGGATGGACTAGCCGGAGCGGAAAATTATCTAGATATCCAGGAAATTCAGATAAAGCTGACGGGGAAGACTATTTTTGAAAAGATAAAGGAGATTTTAAGGAAATAATATGGATAAGAAAGACCCCATAAATAATAAGAATTTGATAATTAGAGAATTATTCTATTTTTTCACTATTCTAGCGGCCGTTTTTATCGTTATGGAAATAATTTGGCCGAATATTATCCTGGCCTATTTCAATCTTAATTACCTTTTGATTATTTGGCTTATTTCTGGTTTAGTCATGCTGTTCTGGAAGAAATAAAATTAATTAATAAATAATATATATAAATCGTACCTATGTCTCTGAATAATTTTTTCAATCCGCGTTCAGTCGCGGTCGTCGGCGCTTCGAATAGTCCGGAAAAGCTGGGCCGTCAGATTCTCGATAATATCATCAAGGGCGGCTTCAAGGGCCGCGTTTATCCGATTAATCTGAAAGAGAAGAAGATCGCTAAGCTGAAAGCTTATCCGAATCTAGCGGCTTTGCCGCACGCGGAAATGGCCGGGCTTTTAGTCGTTATTTCTATTCCGGCGCCTTTTGTCGTAGCGGAAGTAAAGAATTGCGCCTCTTTAGGCATCAAGAATATCATCATCATCACGGCCGGTTTTAAGGAGGCGGGCGAAGAAGGGAAGAAGCTAGAAGCGGATATCAAGGAAATCGCTTCTCGTCATCATCTGAACATCCTCGGTCCGAATTGTTTAGGTCTTATCAATACTTGGCATAAATTAAATGCGACTTTTGCCGCTGCTGATACTGAATCCGGCAATTGCGCTTTATTGTCGCAGTCCGGCGCTATCGGCGCGGGTGCGCTTGATTGGCTAAAGATTAAGGATTTTAATTTCGGTTATTTCATTTCTCTCGGCAATAAAGCAGTTTTGGATGAAAATGAGATCATCGAATATTTAGCAGCCGATAAAAAAATCGATTTGATTATCGCTTATCTCGAAGAAATGAAGGACGGCGGCCGCTTCATGGAAATAATTTCGCGCTTAGCCAAACGCAAGCCGGTGGCTATCCTGAAAGCGGGCACCAGCGCGGCTGGAGGAAAATTGGCGATGTCGCATACGGGGTCATTGGCCGGTTCGGCTGCGGCCGTCAAAGCGGGCGTAGAAAGAGCTGGAGCAATCTGGCTGGATAATCTCGAAGACATGTTTAATCTCTTAATGATTTTTGATAAGAAATCCTGGTTTAATACCGGATCTCCGGAACTTCATGTCATCACTAATGCCGGCGGCGTAGCCGTTTTGACCGCTGATGAAATTAGCCGCCAAGGAGTGCCCCTGGGGACAAGCCAAGATTTATTAGGCGATGCCGATGCCGCTCGTTATGAAACGGCATTGAATAAGACCTTAGCTGATAAGAAAATAAATAATCTTTTAGTCCTCTTAACGCCGCAGACTTCAACCGAGCCAATGAAAACTGCGCAAGCTATCATTGCGGTTAAGAAAAAATATCCGAATAAATTAATCATGACGAGCTTCGTCGGAGGAGAAGCCGTCGCGGCTCCTCGGAAATTATTATCAGAGAATCAGATTCCGTCTTTTGATTATCCCGAAGAAGCGGTGCGCAGTTTTAGACATCTCATTGCTTATCGCTCTTTAGTCAAAAACCTCAAGCCTTTTAAGAATACGGGCATTACAGCAAAGAGGACGGTTAAGAATGGCGACTATCTTCAGGCTTTCTCCTTATTGAAGAGTTATAATATTCCGGCCGTAAAAAGCTTGCGCTATGAAGAAGCGAAATTGCAGAGTTATAGATATCCGGCAGTCTTGAAGACAGTTGGCCCGGATTTCTTACATAAGACTGATTCCGGCGGCGTCGTCGTTAATCTGAAAGATGAAGCGCAATTACAAGCGATGGCTGAATCATTAGCTAAGAAGAACGCCTGGGCGTTCAAGAACCCGGAGAATTATCTAGTCGTCCAAGAACAGGCGAATAGATTCCAGGAAATAATTTTAGGTTTCAAGCGCGATGCTGTTTTCGGCCCGCTGCTCATGGTCGGCTGGGGCGGAATCTATACGGAAGTGATGAAAGACTTTAAATTAGCTATCAGCGATATCGATCTGGCCGGGGCGATTAAGCTTATCGCCAGCCTGAAGATATACCCAATTTTAAATGGCGCGCGCGGCCAGAAGAAATATGATATCAACGCCTTAGCTCAGACTATCGTCAAACTGGCTAAACTCGCTAACGAGCATCCGGAAATTTCCGAATTCGATATTAATCCGCTTTTCGTTTTTGAGAAAGGCGTGTCCGCCGGAGATGTCCGCATAATCTTAAGCGCTTAATTTAAGAATAGCTCGATAAGAATAGTTTTATATGTTTAAGGATATTTTCAAGAAACAGATCAATAGCATCACCGTCGCGGCCGCACTCGTCGCCCTGTCTTCTTTGGCGTCGCGCCTTTTAGGCGTTATCCGTGATCGTATCCTGGCCGGACATTTCGGCGCCGGCACGACTTTAGATATATATTATGCTGCCTTCCGTGTCCCTGATTTGATTTATAATCTTATTGTTCTCGGCGCTTTATCAGCCGGCTTCATCCCGATCTTCGCTTCGCTCGTTAAAGATTTCAAATGCGTTAAGACGGAAGAATGCGACCCGCGCTTGAAGAATCAGGAGGCTTGGGATTTGGCGAACAATGTCTTGAATATATTATTATTGGGCTTAGTAGTCCTGTCTGTTATCGGCATAATCTTTGCTCCGGCTCTGACTCGTTTGATCGCTCCGGGATTCGGGCGGGATGAACAGGCACTGACTGCCGCGCTGACGCGCGTCATGTTCTTATCGCCGTTATTCTTAGGTATTTCTGGAATCATCGGCAGCATCTTACAGTCATTTAAGAGATTCTTAATCTATTCATTAGCGCCAGTCTTCTATAACGTCGGCATAATCATCGGCGCTGTCTATCTCGTGCCGCTCTGGGGTATGTATGGGTTAGCTTGGGGCGTTATCTTAGGCGCTTTTCTCCATATGGCTATCCAGATTCCGACTGTCTATCATCTCGGTTTCCGTTTTAAGTTAAAGATAAATTGGCGTGACATTAATACTTGGAAAATGGGGAAGATGATGGTGCCGCGGACTTTGAGCTTAGCAATCTCTCAGATAAATCTGGTCGTCATCACTATTCTCGCCTCTAACTTATCCGCCGGATCTTTGGCTGTCTTTAATCTAGCTAATAATCTCCAGTCTTTCCCGATTGGAATATTCGGCGTCTCTTTTGCTATCGCCGCTTTTCCGAGCTTAGCCGAAGCCGCCTTCAATAAAGAAAAGCTGGCGGCTAGCTTTTCTTCGACCATGCGGCAGATATTATTCTTCGTCATTCCGGCGACCTTCTTGATTATTGCGCTTCGGGCGCAGATAATTCGCGTTGTGCTCGGAACTGGAAATTTTGATTGGCAAGACACGATTTTGACCATGAACACCTTAGGCTTCTTTGCAATTAGCTTGTTCGCGCAAGCAACTATCCCTTTACTTATCAGAGTCTTTTACGCGCGCCATAACTCCGCTCTGCCTTTTTATCTTAGTTTGGTTTCCGCGGCTGTCAATGTAATTTTATCTCTAATGTTAGCTCCAAAAATGGGGGTAGCCGGCCTAGCGCTGGCCTTTTCTGTAGCTAATATCTTGAATTTCCTGTTATTATGGATCTGGCTATATCTTAAGGTCGGAGTTCTGGATATTGGCAATATTCTCATAGCCGTGTTAAAGTTTACGACTAGCGCAATCGCCGCTGGAGGCGCGGCCCAGATTATGAAAGTAGTTGTCTGGCCTTTCATAGATATGACCAAATTCAGCGGGGTCTTCATTCAGTTGATTGCCGCCGGAGGGGTCGGGCTCTTGGTTTATCTATTATTCTGTTATCTGTTTAAGAGCGAAGAACTTTTTGGATTTATCGCCTCCATGAAGCATCATCTGCCCTTCAATAAGGTCAAGATAGATGATCAGCTATCGAGCAATAATTAAAGCCAGATTTGTTGTATTAAAGAGAAAATTCACATATGTCAGAAGAAATAAAAAAAATTAGAAATTTTGCTATCTTGGCTCACATTGATCACGGCAAGTCGACTTTGGCCGACCGCATGTTGGAATTGACCGGCACGGTCGAGAAACGCAAGATGAAGGATCAGATCCTAGATGGCATGGATATCGAGCGCGAGAGAGGAATAACCATCAAGCTGCAGCCGGTAACCATGAATTATGAGGGCTATCAATTAAATTTGATCGATACTCCGGGGCATGTCGATTTTTCTTATGAAGTTTCTCGTTCTTTGGCGGCGGTCGAGACAGCCGTTCTTCTAGTTGATTGTACTCAAGGCATTCAAGCCCAGACGCTGGCTAATCTATATCTGGCGCTTGATCAGAATCTAACGATTATCCCGGTAGTAAATAAGATAGATTTGCCGGCGGCAGATGTCGAGAAAACTAAGAGGGAGATCATTGATCTACTTGGCTGCCGCGAAGACGAAATTATTTGTGCGTCTGGCAAGACTGGTGCTGGAGTAATAGAAATTTTAAACCGAGTGGTGGCCGTAGGGCTGGCACCAACCGAACCTAAGATGGAAAATGCAGAAATGGATGTCCTGCGCGCTCTGATTTTCGATTCTAAATATGATGTTTATCGTGGCGTCGTCGCCTATATCCGCGTTTTTAATGGTGCTTTGAAGAAAGGCGATAAAATTAGACTAATAGCTACTAAGGCCGAAAGCGAAGTTCTTGATTGTGGCATTTTCAAGCCGGATTATATTTCTACCGGTCATTTGAAAGCCGGAGAGATCGGCTACGTCGTCACCGGCTTCAAGCAGGTGGGCGACTGCCGCGTCGGCGATACGGTCACTTTCGTCAAGAATGTCGAAGCGGGCGCGATCGTTGAGCCTTTGGCCGGCTATAAAGAAGTCAGGCCGATGGTCTTTGCCAGTATCTTTCCGCGCGAAGGCAATGATTTCAAGGAATTGCGGGAAGCCATGGATAAATTGAAATTGAATGATGCCGCCTTATCATATGAGCCCGAGCGTTCTGACGCTTTAGGCTTCGGTTTCCGCTGCGGCTTCTTAGGACTCTTGCATCTCGAAGTCTTTCAGGAAAGGCTGCGTCGCGAATATGATTTGGATCTGATCGTGACCATGCCGAGCGTTGCTTATAAGGTTTTTAGATCCAGCGGCGAAGAGATAATCATCCGTTCGCCGCAGCGTCTGCCCGATCCGACACAGATTGAACATATCGAAGAGCCCTGGGTCAAGCTCGACATCATCACTCCAAAGACGTATCTCGGCAATGTCATAAAATTAGCCCAGGACAAGAAGGGTATCTATAAGAATACCGAGTATATTTCCTCCGATGGCGACGATAGCCGCGTCTTGCTCCATTATGATATTCCGCTGGCCGCGATCTTGACGGATTTCTATGATAAGATCAAGAGCGTTTCCGCCGGCTATGCTTCTATTAATTATGAATACTTGGATTATCGCGCCGCTGATGTCGTCAAGATGGATATTCTTGTCGCCGAAGAGCAGATTGAAGCGCTTTCGACTATTGTCTATCGCGAAGATGCCAATCGTCAGGGTCGAGAAATTGTGGATATTCTGAAAGATAATTTATCTAAGCAGATGTTCGCCATCAAGATCCAGGCTGCGATTAACGGTAAAGTCATCGCGGCTGAGAAATTATCGGCAATGCGCAAAGACGTTACGGCTAAGCTTTACGGCGGCGATGTGACGCGTAAGCGCAAACTCTTAGAAAAGCAGAAAAAGGGCAAGAAGAAGATGATGGCGGCCGGCAAAGGTAGCGTTGATATCCCGCCGGAAACTTTCGTTAAGATCTTAAAGAGATAAAAAATTTTCAAAAAGACAGATTTAATATTATAATATAAAATATGAAATTCAAACGCCGCAAAGTCATCAAGACTCTTTGGATAATCCTGTCGTTCATCGTCGTCTTATCCATGATTTCTTGGACAGTCATGGCCGGTCTTTATTAAGATCATGATCATGAAAACCAAGAAATGGGAACTTCTTAAAGCCATGCCGGCTGAATTCGCAGCCGCTCACCCGGAACTCAATCCGGTCATTTTGCAATTGCTCTATAATAGAGGCTTAGAAGAAAATTCTTCTATCGATATGTTCCTGAAGGGGTCGCTAGAACCGGAGAAGACCCGCTCATACGGCGAGGGAACTTCGGCTTTTTATGATCCTTTTCTATTTAAGAGCATGAATGCGGCCGTCGACTTAATTATTTCTCATATCAAAGCGGGAAATCGCATCGTTGTCTATGGCGATTACGACGCCGATGGCGTCACGTCTTCCGTGATTCTCTTAGAGACATTACATATTCTTCATGCCGAGGTCGAGGTCTATCTGCCTGATCGCGTCACTGAAGGCTATGGTTTAAATAAGATGGCGATAAATTCTATCGTGAAACAAGGATTCAAGCTAGTCATCACCGTTGATAACGGCACGAGAAATAAAGACGAGGTCGCTTATGCGAAACAGAAAGGCTTAGATATCATTATTACCGATCATCATATCTTGCCGGAAGATCCGGCTGATCTGCCGGATTGCCTATTGGTAAACCCCTCCGATCCTAATTCTGGCTATCCTTGGCGCTATCTGGCTGGCGTCGGCGTCGCTTTTAAGCTCGTTAGCGCCTTGCTTACTAAAGCGAATTTGTCTGATAAGCAGAAACAATTAATCAGCGAGAAATGCTTGGATCTAGTCGCAATCGGCACGGTCGCGGATATGGTCAGTCTTTTAGGAGAGAACCGGTTATTAGTAAAAGAGGGTTTGAAAATTTTGAATGAGAATAAACGCTTAGGCGTGAACGAATTAATCAAAGTCGCTAAGGTTAATGGCGGTCGTCAGCTAGAGTCCTGGAATATCGGCTGGCAGATTGGGCCGCGCTTGAATGCGGCCAGTCGCTTAGCGCACGCCAACAGTGCCTTTGCGCTTTTGACGACGACTGACGGCGAGGAAGCGGCCAGCCTGGCCTCAGAATTGAATCAGCGCAATATCAGCCGCCAGCAGATTACCGAAGAGATAACTTCTCAAGTTGAAGCGCAAATAGATAAAGATAATATCCCGCTGGTTATTATCGGTGTTGCTCAGGAAGATCAGGTTTGGAATGAAGGCGTGATCGGCTTAGTGGCCGGCCGCATCGCGGAAAAATATTATCGTCCGACTTTGATAATTACGCGTCTGATAGAAGAAGCGGAATTCGACGCCGCGACTAAGAAGTTCGTGCCGAAGAAGATATCTTTCAAAGGTTCCGGCCGTTCGGTTGAAGAATTCAATCTCATCGCGGCGGTAGAAGCTTGCGCCGATAAATTAGATAAATACGGCGGCCATCCTATGGCTTGCGGTTTTTCGATTAAAGAAGAAGGGAAGCTGGCTGAATTCAAGGTACAGCTCTTGGTTTTAGCCGCGGAAAAGTTGACCGCTGAAATGCTGACGCCTAAGTTGAAGATCGAAACGGAATTGAAATTTGATAATGTTAGTCTTGATCTCGCTGAGAAGATCAGCGCTTTCGCGCCTTACGGCCAGAATAATCAGCAGCCGCGTTTTGTTTCCTATAATCTCCGTCTGGATGATATTACGACCATGGGTTTTGATAATCAGCATATCAAGTTTCGCTTCTCGTCTGTCAATCATGAGACTGGCCGCGCCAATTCTTTTTGGGCCCTAGCTTTCGGAGCAGCCCAAGAATATAAGGATTTCAAAGTCGGCGATGTCGTTGATCTGGTTTACTATTTAGAAGTTAATGGTTTCAATGGACGCAAAGAGGCGCAGCTGAAAATAGTGGATATAAAATTAACTGAGCATAAATAATATGGAGAAAGTAATAATTTATACCGATGGCGGCGCGCGCGGCAATCCTGGTCCGGCCGGAATCGGCGCGGCTATTTATAATGAGCATAAGAAGCTGATTACCGAGGTTTCCGAGTATATCGGCGTCGCGACTAATAATCAGGCGGAATATAAGGCGCTCGTCGCCGCTTTTCGGAAAGCGGCCGAGTTAGGGGCGAAAGAGCTGGAATGTTACCTCGACAGCGAATTAGTGGTCAAACAATTGAAAGGGGAATACCGAGTTAAGGATCAGGATTTGGCAAAATTATTTTTAAATATCCATAACTTATCTTTAAGCTTCAAGCATATTACTTATACTCATATTCCGCGCGAGCGCAATAAAGAAGCCGATCGATTGGCTAATGAGGCGATGGATAGAGGAACTAGATAAATTCGCAATAAAAAAATCCGCTCAAGTCGAGCGGATTTTTTAAAAAGGGAAAATTTGATAATTATGGAGAGCAGGCAATACCGGGGGTTAGGCTATATTGATAATGCCACCATTCGTTGCAATATCTGGTCCAGCCGGCTAATTGCATAATTTTTTCCAGTTTTATAACGTCATCATCGCTGTACTTAGCGTTTTCATTTCCGCCGATATGGGAACAGGAAACGCTACCAGCGATACAGACATCAATTGCTGCTCCGGCGCAATGGCCATAGCAGTTAAGCCCTTCGCATTGAGTCGGTGGCGCCACATATAAACCGGCTTTGGCTACGTCGTTGTTGTTATTTTTTAAAGCTGCATCCCATAAGGTTTTTTGCAGGTCATAGCTCCGGAAAGCAGAAGTCACCTGTAGTTTTACTTTTTGTTGGTCGGCAATAGCGACGGCTTTTTTTAATCCTTCCGCGTCTCTCGGGTCGAGCCGGGGGTCGCTAGCAGAGCTGCTAACTATATTAGAGATAGAAACCAGATTGTTATCTGTCGGGCATGGTCTGCGGTTGGAGGAATTAGAAAAACTTTCACTGCCGTTTTGGAGAAAATCAAGTCTGCGGACTTGGATTAAATCGATTGTTTTAAGGGTGACCAAGTCGGGGTTTATTTGAGTTAAGAGGATATATGAGGAGGCTAAAATTACTAAGCCGCTAATGCTCCCGAATATCAATTCTTTGGCTTGAGTCACTTTAGAAGAATCGCCACCAGAGATTAGCCAGATTACTCCGCCAGCCATTAGAACGATGGCGGCCAATATGCCGGCAACCGCGATAGCGTAATTATAGATTGCCCTGATGTATTGTGCGAGCCAAGGAATTCCGCAACGGCCATCCTTTGTACATAATTCATTATTGTTGAATTCTTCTAAGCCCGGAATTTTAATTTGTAGTATCGGCATTACAAATTTTGCTGTTTGAGTAACTGGCACAGAATTAACAATCGGTTCTTTGCAATAACCGTCGATGCAAGGTAAATCATTGGGACATTTTTGGCTGATTAAGCATTGGCCTGGCCTGTCCTTAATTTGGCAGCAGCAAATTTTATCATAAGTTTCTTTTTCCTTTCCTTCGCAGCTTATGCCGGAGCTGTCTGCGAAAAAATAAGATTCGCCCGGAGCGTCGCACATCGATTCCGAGCTTTTTGGAGAAGAATTCACGATTATTGACCAAAAACAATTATCAGCCGCTCTGACCGAAAACAAAGGTAAAAGAACGAAGAACGAGCTTATTATTAAAATAAGATTTTTAGTTCTCTTCATATTTTATATTTAGTGATATTTTCGCTCCCGATCTTTTCTATCAAAGCGATATCTTCGTCTTTGAGATGCTTGAAACGCCCCTGGCTCTTCAAGTATTCTGCGGCTGGCTTAACTTGGAAGCCTTCTTTGATGCTGGAAGAAACTAATCGACCGTCAATATATTCTAAGAGAGGGTAAAGAGCGGTTTGAGCAGCTAGTTTTCCCATTGAGATCGCTTGGTCATTTTGTATTTTCCAGTAAGGGATGCAAGGGCAGAGGATCTGAATATAGCTCGGACCCTCAATGGTCAAAGCTTTTTTGACCTTATTAGTGATATCATCAGGAAAGCCGGCGGTCGTCTGGGCGACATATCTTAAGCCATGGGCTAAAGCTATTCCTAGCATGTCTTTTTTTCTTTGAGTTGATCCGACGGAAGCGGAACCGTTCGGCGTCGTCGTCGTATTGGCGCCGTAAGGGGTGCTGCCGGAAGCTTGATAGCCGGTATTAGAATAAGCTTCGGTGTCATAGCAGATATATAAGATGTTCTCGCCGCGTTCCCACATGCCGCTGACCAGCCCGATGCCGATATCGAACGTTCCGCCGTCGCCGGCTTGAACGACGACTTTAGTTTTTGTATCGCCTTTTTGTTTTAGAGATGCCAGGATTCCGGACGCGACTGCGGCCGCATTTTCAAAAAGAGAATGGATGAACGGCAGGCCCCAGGAACTTTGCGGATAAGCGGTCGTCGTCACTTCTAAGCAACCGGTAGCATTAGCAATAATGACGTTTTCATTCAAGCCCCTCATCACTGATTGAGCCGCTGATAATTGGCCGCAACCGGCACAGGCATTATGTCCGGGAGCAAGGAATTTTTTTGATTTAGTATTCTCTATCATATTTATTAAATTTTAATATTGAGGCGCGGAACAATAATTGTAAGTAGCCCTTGAACCGCAGGTATATTCTCCGGGGTAGTCAAGCGTTTGGTAGCCAATTCCAACTATGGCGTAACCCCAGCCAAGATGACACCAATCTTCGCAATCCTGCATAGATTTAGCGTGATCATAACATGAAGCAGACGTAATAACACCTAAAAGAGTGGTTCTACATTGACAGCAGATATCGCTAGTATCAACACATTTATATGTTCCTGACTCTAGAAGGCCATCAGAAGTGTAGAGACAGGCGGTGGTTGCACCAGAAGTGGGGCATTCTCTAGTTCCAAGTGAAATTTCAGGTTTTCCAAAGGCATCGTTACAACCTAGAAATAATTTGCTTGGGTCAGAAGCATAAACTCTTTTTCCGTCTTTGTTAGTGGTTAAAACAAATCTTTTTTCCCCTGCGTCTTGATCACAACAGACCGTGTCGCCGAACATTCTTTGCTGTACAGACAGCGTCTTAATCGGTTTAAATTTTAAAAGTTCTGGATTAACTGTGTTTAATATTATCCAAGAACTGAACAGGATGCCCGTGCCGACGATACTGCCGATGATTAGTTCTTTAGCCTGGCCGACTTTTCCGGAATCACCGCCGGAAGTGAGCCAGAGGACGCCTCCGGCCATAAGCACTATCGCCGCTAATATTCCGACGACCGCCATCCCATAGTTATAAAAAGCCTGGATATATTTAGCGAGTAGGTCGCTATTAAACATTCCAGTTTTAGTGTCGAGAGTGGCCACAGAGACAGAAGTGGCGCTGAAAGCGGAATTAGGAATCTGAATTTGTGGTTCAAATTGTAAAGGTTGGGGGTTAATTTGCGCTGAGACCTTGGTCGGCCAAGCCGCTAAAGCGAAAGATATCGTTAGCTGTAGGCAAAGAGCGATGAAGAAAGATATCTTCATAGCCCCTAATATTTTTGGTCTTTTTACTTTCATATAGCAAAATTATTAGTTATGGCCAATGAACTCTACTGCCTGGTCGCGGCGCGAGGCCTTCTTAATTATTTTCTGGATCATCTTCTTAGTGACGTCGCGGCCGCCGAGACCGACGACGTAATTTGTGATATTCAGATTCTTCGCTTCTGCGCCGCTCAGCCCAGACTTAATATCGGAATAGAGCGGACCAGTCTGGCCGAAATTAATCGCTTTTTCGATGACGGCGATATTCTTGGCGCGAATGATGATTTTATTGATCGTTTCGACAGGGAAGGGGCGATAGACTTTTATTTTTAAGAGTCCGACGTTTTTTATATCCTTGATAGTTTCGAGGATCGTGCCGTTCATCGATCCGAGCGCGACCAGAATAGTCTCCGGCTTAGCCGGGCCGTAATATTCTGCCAGACCGTCGTCAAAAATATCTTTTTGATTAGACACTTCCGCTAATTTAGTTTCGTCTTTAAATATCTTTTGGAATAATTTATATTCTTTCTTGATCGTCTCTAGGCTAGCTAACAAATCAACATGCAAGGCTTCACGTGTTTCCATATAATCTGCCGGGGTAAAGAAAGCGCCGAGCGTGACCGGATTTTTAGGATCGAGATAAGTCCCATTTTCCGGCTGGTAGGCCGGTAAAAATTCTTTTATCTTTTCCGGCTCGGGGATGATAACTGATTCATAAGAGTGAGTCAAAATAAAGCCGTCGACATTGACCATTACCGGTAGGCTTAATTTTTCGGCCAGCTTATAAGCGAGGATATGAGCGTTAACCGCCTCTTGATGATTGGCCGCGAATAATTGGATCCAGCCGGCATCGCGGACAGCCATCACGTCGCTGTGGTCGTTCCAGATATTGATCGGACCTGAAATTGCGCGGTTGGCGGTCGTCATGACTATCGGCAGGCGCATGCCTGAAATATTATAAACGACTTCAGCCATGAGCAATAAGCCCTGGGAACTAGTCGCGCTATAGACGCGAGAACCGGCGGCGCTCGCTCCGAGGATGATCGAAGCGGCCGCAAATTCGCTTTCGGCGCGGACATATTCATAATCGGCTTGACCGTCGGCTTTTATTTTGGCGAGATCCTCGACGATATGGGTCTGCGGCGTGATCGGATAAGCGGACACGACCGCCGGGCCGATGTTTTTGACCACGAGCGCAATGGCGTGCGAGCCTTCTAGTATTTGTTTATGATTTTTTTTTGTCATATTAATAATCTTTGATCATCTTAATTGCCTTGACCGGGCATTCATGGGCGCAGAGACCGCAGCCTTTGCAGTAGTCATAATCCGTCTCCGGCTTGAGCTTATCGCCATGAGCGACGCTCTTTTCCATTTCGATGCAGCCCTCGGGGCAGATTTTCGCGCATAAAGAACAGCCGATGCAGGCCGATAAATCGGTAATCGGTTTTTCCGTGCGCCAAGCTCCGGTCTTGTTGGCTAGAGTCGTATTCGGCTGGGTTATAAGATTTATCTTTTTATTTTTCATATCATTTTAGATCTATTCCAGCTTAGATTATTCTGCTCTTTCGTAATCCTCGGTAATCGCTTGGATATTCTTTTCGATTATCGCCGCGCCCTTATCGCCGAATTTTTCTGTAACCGCTTTTTTCAGAGAATCAAGGCTGACTAATTTCGTGTGTTTGGCAAAAGCGCCGAGGATAACAGTGTTGATAATATTCTTGCCGAATATTCTCATGGCAATTTCAGTCGCCGGCGTAAAATATAAATGTTTAAATCTCTTATTGAGTTCCGGCCATTTATTTTCCGGCGCGTTGATGATGACGACGGTTTCCGGCGTGCTGCCAGAGAAGACGTCGACCGTGTCTAATAAGGTCGCATCCTGGATGATCAGTACGGTCGGCTCAGAAATCTGCTCGCGCGTCACGATGCGCGCATCAGAGATGCGCGCGTAGGATTGGATCGGCGCACCCGTTCGTTCCACGCCGAAATTAGGGAAGGCCTGTGCTTCTTTCCCCTCATAAAAAGCGGCAATAGCGATAAGCTCGGCGGCCGTGACGACGCCTTGCCCGCCGCGTCCATGTATGCGGATCTGTTCCATATTATTTGATAGTTCTCTAATTATTTAATGATGCCGCTCAATAACTCCTTGAATTTATCAAGAGTTAGGGCGCCAGAGATAGGATAGTTATTGACGAACCAAGTCGGAGTGCCGATAATCGCCAGAGTGTTACCGTCTTCGTAATCTTTCTGGATTTTTGCTAAATCATCGCGATTAGTCAGACAAGTCGCGAACTCCGTATCGTTCATCCCTAGACTGACGGCGAGAGCCACTAAACGATTCAAGCGCGCTTCATCGGCTGTCGTTAGATTTTCTTGGTCTTCGAACAGCTTATCGTGCATTTCCCAGAATTTTCCTTGAGCGCCGGCGCAGCGAGCCGCGACCGCGAGATCGATAGAATCTTCATTGCGCAGATAATCGCGCCAGACTATTTTTATTTTATCCGGATAATCGGCCAGGACTTGCTTGATGGCGAGGTATGATTCCTTAGAATAGGGGCAGGCGAAATCTCCAAATTCTACGATAGTTGCTTGCGGCGTAGTCGTGCCGATAAAAAAATTAGTGCCGTCTCCTTTGATATTCTGCGCGTAAATCTTATAGTCCTGCTCAGTCACTCCTTGGTTCTGCCCAGCGATAATCTCTTTGGCTTTGCTGATCACGTAAAGACTGGAAATGGTCAGGATTATGAGCAATAATCCGGCCAAGACCATAATGACTATACCCCACCATTTCTTATACCAAGGAAGCAATAATTTTTTGTGCCGCGCCTTCATGGCCGCGTACTTCACTCGTTCTTCTAAACCCATATGATTATTATAAAAAATTGAAACTAAGCGCTGTTTCCAGTATAATTGTATTATATCATAATCTATGAAAATAATCTCCTGGAATGTTAACGGAATCAGAGCGGTCGCCAAGAAGGGTTTTAAAGATTTTTTACGATCCGAAAAACCGGATATCTTATGCTTGCAGGAGATAAAGATTTCCGATTCCGCGCGCTTGCTGACAGAATTCGATTTTGCCGGTTATACGGAATATTGGAATAGCGCTGAACGTCCGGGCTATAGCGGCACGGCCATCTTAGCCCGCGAGGGTTTAGGCGGAGCGAAAGGCTTGAAAATTAAGAGCGTCAAGAACGGTTTCGGCTTGGCCAAATTCGATAAGGAGGGCCGCGTTCAGACCCTGGAAACTGGAAAATTATTCTTGTTGAACGTTTATTTTCCTAATTCTAATCATGAATTATCGCGTTTGGGCTATAAGCTGGAGTTCAATGAAACTTTGCTGAAATATATTAAAAAATTAGAAAAGTCTAAACCAGTCGTTATCACCGGCGATTTTAATGTCGCCCATGAAGAAATCGACTTGGCACGACCGAAAGAGAACGAAGGCAGCGCCGGTTTTACGCCGGAAGAACGCGACTGGATGACTAAACTTTTGCAAGCCGGCTTTGTCGATACTTTTAGAGAGAAAAATGGCCGGAAAGTTCAATATTCTTGGTGGAGCTTCCGGATGAACGCCCGCGTGCGGAATATCGGCTGGCGGATTGACTATTTCTGCGTGTCCGCTAAACTTAGAAGAAGCCTGAAAAAAGCTTATATCTTAGATAAAATAACCGGTTCCGACCACGCGCCTATCGTATTGGAATTGTCATAAAAAAAACAATCCGCCGAGGGGCGGAAAGTTTTTGAGTCTTGTGTCGGTTGCTAACTATTAAGACGGGCTTTGACATTAATATTATAGCAGAAGGTAAAATATATGTATAATCATCAAGAAATAGAGAAGAAATGGCAGAAAATCTGGGCCGAGACCGGGGCGCATAAGACCGGTGAGGCCAAAGGCAGGCCGAAATACTATGTTTTGGATATGTTTCCATATCCGTCCGGGACAGGCCTGCACGTCGGCCATCCGAAAGGCTATATCGCGACCGATATCTTTGCCCGTCAGAAGCGCATGCAAGGCTATAACGTCCTTCACCCTATGGGTTGGGACGCTTTCGGTTTACCGGCCGAGAATTATGCTATCAAGAATAAGCTTCATCCGCGGCAGGCGACGGAAGAGAATATCGCGACTTATAAGCGGCAGATTAATATGATCGGCCTTTCCTATGATTGGGATAGGGAGATAAGTACGATTGATCCGCAATATTATAAATGGACGCAATGGACTTTCATCCAGATGTGGAAGAAAGGCCTAGCGTATGAATCATATGAGCCGATAAATTGGTGTCCGTCTTGCAAGACTGGGCTAGCCAATGAAGATTTAGAAGACGGCCTCTGTGAACGCTGCGGCAGCGTCGTCGAGCAGAAGCCGATGCGCCAATGGGTCATCCGCATCACTGATTATGCGCAGCGTCTTTTGGATGATTTGGAAAAATTACCGGAATGGGAAGAGACGATCAAGGAAATGCAGCGGAACTGGATCGGCCGGAGCGAGGGCGCGGAAATAAACTTCGCTATCTCTGGCGCCGACAAGATGATTAAAGTCTTTACGACGCGTGTCGATACTATCTTCGGCTGCACTTACATCGTGCTCGCGCCGGAAAATGAATTAGTCGCGGATTTGAAAGATAAGATAAAGAATTGGCCGGAAGTAGAAAAATATTTGGCGGAAACAAAAAATAAGACCGATCTGCAAAGAACCGACCTGAACAAGGAAAAGTCCGGCGTCGTCTTAAAGGGGATCGTGGCCGTCAATCCTTTTAATAATGAAGAAGTCCCGGTATTTATTGCCGATTATGTTTTAAATTTATACGGGACGGGCGCGGTTATGGCTGTGCCGGCGCATGATGAGAGAGATTGGGAGTTCGCGCAGAAATATGATCTGTCGATTAGAAAATCAGTTGCCCCGTTATCTAACCCGCGAGATGAATCGACCGAGTCTTGCTATGCGGATGACGGCGTTCTTTTGTCATCTGGAGAATTTTCTGGGCTTGATTCCGTTTCCGCCCGCCTTAAGATGACGGCTTGGCTCGCAAATAATAATAAAGGCGCCAAAAAGATAAATTATAAGATCAAAGATTGGGTCTTCTCCCGCCAGCGCTATTGGGGCGAGCCGATTCCGATGATCCATTGCGCCAAATGTGGCGTCGTACCGGTACCGGAAAGCGAATTGCCGGTCGTTTTGCCGGAAGTGAAAAGCTATGAACCGACCGGAACGGGCGAATCGCCTCTGGCAGCGATAACTGATTGGGTCAATGTTAAATGCCCGAAATGCGGCGGACCAGCGCAACGAGAAACCAATACTATGCCGCAATGGGGCGGTTCTTGCTGGTATTATCTGAGGTATATCGATCCGAAAAATGATCGGGAATTAGTCGATAAGAAATTGGAAAAATATTGGTCGCCGGTAGACTTTTATGTCGGCGGCGCCGAACACGCGACGCGCCATCTCATCTATGCCCGTTTCTGGCATAAATTCTTATTCGATATCGGCGCGGTCAATTATGAAGAGCCTTTCACTAAATTAAGGCACGTCGGCTTGGTCATGGGTGAAGACGGCCGCAAGATGTCTAAGCGCTGGGGCAATGTTATCAATCCCGACGATATCGCCGCCAGCCATGGCGCCGACGCTCTCCGGGTTTATGAGATGTTCATGGGTCCGTTTGAGCAGGCGATCGCCTGGAATACTAACGGACTGACGGGCGCGCGCAAATTTCTGGATAAGATAGATCGGCTGGCCGCCGCTTTTGTCGCGCCATCGACAGAAGACGAGGAATCGCTGTCGCTGCTTCATAAGACAATCAAGAAAGTCGGGGAAGATATCGAGAAATTCAATTTCAATACGGCTATCTCCGCTCTGATGATCTTGGTGAATAAATTGACTGACTACAATAACCAGTCAGGACATTCGGCTATCAGTCAGGAAAATTTCTTGCATTTATGGCAGATATTATCGCCTTTCGCCCCTCATCTGGCGGAAGAAATCTGGGAGAAGTTCGGCCATAAGGACAGCATCTTCAAATCTCCTTGGCCGGCGTATGATCCGGAATTGATCAAGGATAAGATGGCTAATCTAGTCATATCCGTTAATGGAAAAGCGCGCGCGACTATCGAGGTTGAAGCTGATATTAAAGAAGTTGAGGCTTTGGTTTTAGCACAGGAGAATATCAATGTGAAAAAATGGCTGGAAGGGAAGGAAATCGTGAAAAACATTTTTGTGCCGGGAAAATTATTAAATATTGTCGTTAAATAAAAAACAATCCGCCAGAAGGCGGAATGTTTTTAAGTCTTGCGTTGGTTATTTTCTCATTCTTGACGATAATAGTATCTTAGCAAAAATTTTTTTTTGAGTCAAATTTTCAATTAAATTTTTCCTCCCTGTGGACCCGCGGGGGATCGAACCCCGAAGACTCAATTGTCAAGAATGAGTTTGTGGCCAACACCGGGCCCACTGAAGAGCACGATAGCAAACTAGGCATTAATAAAATATTAATAAAAAATAAATCTTTTTAACTTCTAGTCTATGTCCGATCTATTAGCGAAAACTAGAGAAATCTGTCACATCTTTGAAATTAAGCCGGCGCGATCCAAGGGTCAGAATTTTTTAATTAATGAAAAGATTTATGACGACATCATTAAAGCGGCCGACCTGAAGCCGGATGATATTGTGCTTGAAGTTGGTCCAGGCTTAGGTTTTTTGACCGCTAAGCTGGCGGCTAAAGTTAAACAGGTAGTGGCCGTCGAACTGGATAATAAATTAGCCGAGTATCTCCAGACTGGCATTGATTCACAGGGAATTGAAAACGTTGCTATAATTAACGAGAATATTTTAGATTTTAATCTGGAAGCTTATTTTAAGAAGCTGGATTTGCCCTTGAAATACAAGATTGTCGCTAACCTGCCTTATAATATTACTTCTATCTTTTTGCGCCGTTTTTTAACCTCTGAACATAAGCCGGAAGCGCTTATCCTGATGCTTCAGAAAGAAGTGGCCGAACGTATCGCCGCCGCGCCGCCGGAGATGAGTGTCTTAGCGCTTTCCGTCCAGTATTATGCCGCTCCGAAGATTATCCGCGAGGTTAAAGCCGGAAATTTTTGGCCGGAGCCAAAGGTTGATAGCGCTGTTATCAGGATAGATCTCAAGCCTCAGCCTTTTGACACGAAAGCCGATAAAGATTTTTTCAGGATAGTGAAGATCGGCTTCAGTTCTAAGCGGAAAATGCTCAAGAATAATCTGGCCGCCGGCCTCAGAGTCGAGCCGAAAGCCATTGAAGATACATTGATTAAGGCAGGGATAAAAAATGCCGCTCGGGCCGAAGATTTATTCCTTGAAGATTGGCAAAAATTATTTGCGGCTTTGAAACCGTTTATGGTATAATAAAAATAATCAAAAACCATTTTTGGTTTAGTTTGATTATTATGCCGATACAAAAAAATTGGGGAGGAAACGAGACTGATTTGAACTCAAGAGGATTACCTAAGCCGCAAAGGAATGCAGTCATTATTTTGGCCGCTTTTGCGGTTTTTATTATTATTTTTTGGGTCTGGCAGATGAACGCGCATATCAAGGGGCCGTTTGATTATCAAACGGCAACGACGACGGATACTTCCGAAGAAGATTTTAACAAGCTGCTCAAGACCATGGATACCGATAAGGACGGCTTGTCTGATTATGACGAAATTTATGTCTATAAGACTTCGCCATATCTAGAAGATACGGATAGCGACGGTATTTCTGATAAGAAAGAGGTTGACAATGGGACCGACCCGCTTTGTCCGCAAGGCAAAGACTGCAGCGGACAAATAGATACGAGCGCAGTTGCGACTTCTACTGCTTCAGATATTTCCAGCACTACCACGACCGATACTGCGGCCGTTGCCAGTTCTTCAGCCAGTCTTGATACGACCGGCGTTGATGAGAGTATTCTTCAGAACGTCTTGAACGGCCAGGGCGACGCTGCGACCTTGCGTCAATTCCTGATTTCCGGCGGCGCCTCAAAGGAAGATCTCGATCAGATTAGCGATGAGGATTTGATGAAGAGCTATCAGGAAACGCTTAATGCCCAGAGTACTAGCGCAAGTTCAAGCCAATAAATAAAAATAAATAATTTATCTTAATAAAATGAAGTCTTTCCTAAATTTTAAAAAGGAGACCGAGTTTAAGACCGGTAAGAAATTGGTCCTTTTCTTGCTGGTTTTTTCTGTTTTGGCGGTCTTTACTCTAAAAGATGTTCAGGCACAAGGAATGGTGGTGGCGGACCCTATTTCTAACGCCGCCTTAGTAAAAATTTTATCTGGTAATACTGTCGCCGCCGTTAAACTTACTTTTTGGCAGCGGGCGACTAAGATGATCCAAAAAGCCGGATCATTAGCGTTCCAGAGAGTCTTAAGTTCGGCTTTAAATAAGATTGCTTACGACACCGCTAACTATATCGGTTCTGGAGGGAAAGGGCAGAAGCCTTTGTTCATCACCAAAAGTCTTGGTGCTTATATAGAACAGATCGGCGATGAAGCGGCTGGTCAGTTCATCGAGAGTTTCGTTAATAACCTGAATAATACCAGCGATGATACTTGTTTTAAAAAATTAGATTCCTGTCGAAGCGATTGCGCCTCACGAGCCAGCGGGCGTCAATATTGGACCGAAGGAACGGAAGATAATCCGATAGTCACAAACGTAGGTACCGGTCTTACGAATTGTAACGCTGCTTGCGATAAGGCCGCGACTAGCTGTGCCGCTAAGACACAGACGACTGCCGACCAAGTTACACCTTCGTTTAATGTCTGTAGTCCATCTTCTTTAGAAGCCAAGATTAGGATTGGTCTGGGTTTAGTAGAGCAGACTCGTCCAGCCGCGCCTAATTGTACAGCTTCAAGAATGATCAAAGATTGGGGTGATAGCATTCAAAAGAAACTCGATTCGCTTCAGGACCCGAATTATTTAGATACTTTTGTAAATATTTTTGATCCGCGCACTAACGACGTCGGTATTTTCGTGTTGGCGCAAACTGATTTATCCAGTAAGGTTTATGATAAGAAGCTGACTTCCGGAAATAGCTTCATAGCTAATAAAGGCTGGGCCGACGTCCGGGATATTTCTGGCGCTCTGAAAGGTGTTCCTGGAGAGGCTCAGGCAGCCGCTGACTCGGCTAGAGCTGCCCGGCAGCAGGCTTTGGGAAAGACAACCGGCGATATCTTAGTTGATGCCGCTAATGTCTTTTTGAATCAATTATATTTTTCGGCTTTCAATAATCTTCTCCAGACTTTAGGAGAGAAGACTACTAAGGCTAATAAATCCAGCATAGCCTCTGGAAATTACGAAAGCGACCCGAATGCTAATGTGAGTGCGACCGCCTTAAAGGAAATTACTACTAAGCTTTTGCAGACTAATTTTGGAGTCCGCGCCGATTACGACATTTTATCGGAATTATCTATTTGTACAGATTCTAAAAACCCCGGTCCGACCGAGTGCGTCATCGATGATCAGTTCATGCAGGGGATAACTGAGAAGAAGACAATAGCGGAAGCGGTTAAGGAAGGTTATCTGCATGGCGATTGGCAACTAACAAAAGATAATCGTGCCGGCGCTTATAGCCTGCGTAATATTTCTATACTGCGTAAATATCGGATTCTGCCGGTCGGTTGGGAAGAAGCCATTAATAGAGCTTTTGCTAATGACGCTAATCAGAAAAAGGCGAATTTGAAGGACTATATGTCTTGCTTTGATTCGAATGACCAATATGCGGAATTTAGCAAAGATTTTAATGTTAATGATCAGGGCTGGTGCGAAGGCTTGATTGATCCGAATTGGGTCTTGAAAGCGCCGATGAATTCTTGCAGCAAAGAGGGTTTTGGTGCTCAGATACTGAGCAAGACGGTCATGCCTAGCTCGGATAATACTCCGAGCGAATTAAGCCTTTCTCGCGCCGATTCTTACTGCGCCGATAGCCAGACCTGTATCAAAGAAAAGAGCGACGGCAGCTGCGATGCTTACGGTTATTGCGACGAAGAAAGACGAACCTGGGTCTTCGGCTCTGATTCCTGTCAGCCGATAAATAATACCTGCCAAGATTTTACGAATACTGATAGCGGCACCTCGGTCGCTTATTTGGAAAATACCTTAGATTATGATAGCTGCACTTCGGAAAACTCCGGTTGCCGCCAATATTCCTATAATGGCGTCTATGCTAGTTCAACTGATTCCGTCTCTTGGAATGGCGGTCAAAGCGTCTATCTGAATAAGAACGCCGGTGTCTGCGATAATACGACTGGCGGCTGTACTGAACTCATGCGCCTGAAACCGACCTGGGGCGGTAATCTAGTCATGAATGCTGATTTCGGCAGCGATGAGATCGGACAAACTGCGACTCAGCCGGCCCTTAATACTTGGCCTCTTAATAATGCTCGCGCGACCGTGGTTAATTCCGCCGCTACTCCGGGAGATTCCAGTGGCAAGGCTCTGAAGATAGAGACGAGCGCGACTGGCGGCGGCGTCTACTCTAATCCTTCCGCCTCGCTTTTGCCTTCTAATTTCCAGACTATCTCCGGACAATCATATACGCTCAGTGCCGATCTTTATCTGACTAGCGGCGATAGCGCCAGTATTAGCTTAGGCGCGGTTTCCGAAGGATTCTCTAAGACTATCACCACTAAGAACGTCTGGCAGCACGTGAACATCACGCGTCTGGCGGATAGCGCTTACAATAACGCGGATTTCTTCGTCAGCGGCTATAGCGTTAACGGACAAGCGACTTTTTATCTCAAGAATCTGAAGTTCGAAATCAGTAGCTGGGACACCGGCTATAATGCTTACGGGAAATTTACGGTTTATGAAAAATTATTGCCGGCTTATCTAGAAAAATCATGCTATGTCGACGCTGTCAGCGCGGCTAAGGATTATAGCCTGAAGAGCGATGCTCCGGCCGCTTGTTCTAATTTCGCTCGCAAATGCAACCAGTCAGAAGCCGGCTGCGAATTATATTCGTCGGCCGCCGATAACTTTGCGGTTCCGGCCAAGGTCGTGAGCAGCGATTATTGTTCTGATAAATGCTTGGGTTATGATGTTTATATTGCGAAAGCCAGCTATTTTAATCCGGCAGCGGCCGAGAATCTTATTCCGGCAGCAGCGACTGTCTGCAGTGCCGAAGCTTCCGGCTGCAATGAGTTCACTAATCTGGATGCGCTGGCTAGCGGCGGAGAACAGAAAGAATATTATACGTCTTTGAAACAATGCGTTAAGCCGGCAGCCGCGACCTGTACGACTTTTTATTCTTGGGAGGGAACCGAGGGCGGTTATCAACTGAAGTCCTATTCTCTTAAAAGCTTGAATGGCTTGCCGGAGGTAACTTCTAATGATAGCGCTTTGTGCAACGCCGCTATCTATAATCTCCCTATTAGTAATGCCGGTTATAATGCCGATTGTCGTGAATTTTATAATGCTTCTGGCCAAGTCTCGTATCATCTCGCTTCTCGGACTATCACTTGCTCGGATAACTGTCACGCTTATCGGCTAAGTGATAAAAATATCGTTAAGAATCTGACCGCGGCGCAATGCACCGGCTCTGATAAGCATTGGAACGCCGGAGACAATACTTGCAATGTCTGTGCTAATGGCGGCGTCTGGGATACGAATAATAACGCTTGCGTCTATCAGGCGATTCCGGGGGAAGGCCAGACCTGCTCAGCTAACGAGAATAGCTGCCGCGAATATAACGGCAATAGCGGTAATAACGTTCGTTTAGTGGCTTCTTATGATTTCGAGAGCGGAGCGGCCGCTTATTGGACCTCTAATTGCACTAACGGCCTGAGCGTTTCGACGATTGCTAACACCAAAAATGGGCATTCTTTACAGTATTTGGACGCCGCGAGCGGCTGTCAGCTCGTAGGCACGGATGCCGGCGCGCCGATTGCTAAGACTCGTTTAATGGAGAGGATTTTGGCGAGCGATAATGTCGCCGCTCAGTTAGCCGTCGGCAATTCCGTTAATCAGAATAGCGCCTATACCGTAAAATTCTTAGCGCGGGCTACGACCGATGCCAGCCTGAAGATATATTTCTTGAATCGCGATACTGGCGGGAAATCATATTTCAACGCTTCTAGCACCTTAATCGTCAAGGGCGGCGATCAATGGAATATTTATCAAGCTAACCTGGCGGATCTTGATCATGCGGTCGGTCCGAACGAGCGCCTGATTATCAGCGCTAATGCTAATTTCTTATTTGACGATTTTGTGCTTTCCGAAATCACCGACCGTTATTATTTGATTAAGGGCTCCAGTCAGATTCCGGATGTCTGTTATTATGATATTTTTGATAAGTACCAAGGAGCTGATTATAATCTAGGTTGTTCTCAATATGCCGATCGCGGCGGCTTGATGCATAATTTGCGCCAATTTTCGAAGCTTTGCTCGGACTCAGCCGTCGGCTGCGAGCAGATGGTGGATACCAAGAATTATTCTTCTTATAAATCCGGCATCTGGAATGATACTAATAATAACAACGTCTGCGATCCGACTGAGGTTGATTGCGTCAAGGTCGCCGGCGATAGCGCTATCTATGCGGTTTATGATCCAAATAAATTATGCACTTCGGCCAGCAAGGGCTGCAGCCGCTTAGGACAGGGACAGGGCGGAGCGATTGTCACTTCCTGGGTAGACGTCTATAGGCAGAATAATCCGGATACTTATGCGCAGTCTTTATGCCAGAAGCCCAATGTCGGCTGCGAAGAATGGCAGAACAGCGCTGACAGCAGTGTGAGTTATTTCAAGAATCCGGGTTCTAATACCTGCACCTATAGAGCTAGCACCGACCCGAAGATATTCGGCAAGGCCTGGTATAAGATTGCCGCTAAGCGTTGCGACGCTAATAGCGATAACACCATTTCCGGAACGGAAAAAGGCATCGCTATCTGCACGAGTGATACCGATTGTGCCGCGGGTAAATGTATTATTGATAATAATGATTACCCTTGTTCTACATCTTATGATAAGACTATCGGCTTAGGCGGAGCCGGTAATCAGGTCTGGATTCCGGATACGGCGGCCGGTCTTTGCAATGCTAATGAGTCGGGCTGTACGGAATATATTGATCCGGTCAGCCAGTTCTCGGTCAATCTCGTCTTTAATTCCAGCTATCAGACGATAGAGGGGGTTAAGGAGGGTTGGGGGTTTGCGGGTGAAACTTTTGCCGGTCAGCGGCCGACCGCTACGCAGCAGATTGTCAGATTAGAGCCGAATAAACTGTATAGCTTTACGGTTAAATATGGCAGCGGCGTTTCAGGAGACGTCAGCTTATCGTTCGTCACTGTCGCCAAACCGCTATTATCTAATAACAATTTTGGGGCGACTACCAATAGCTTCACCATCTCCAGTAATCTTAATCAGCCGATTATATTTAATTCCATCAATAATTCTTCGGTTTTGGTAAGCGGCGGCGCAATCGGCAAGACAATAGAGTTAAGAGAGCTGGTCGTCGATTATCAGCTGAAAGCTAATACCGACAAGACGAGCTGTAACGGTTTGGTGAACTTCGACGACGGCTGTGTCTTATTTAACGAGCGCAGTGTTTCCGGATCTTCCGGCTTAGTTAGTTTAGAAAAAGGCTGGGACGCCTATAAGACAGTTTCCGGCGCGACTCCGACCGCTTGTTCGCCTAGCATCGCCGGTTCTTGTACGGCTAATCAGCTCTTAAAGGTCCGTCCGGACAGGGTCTGCTCGAAATGGCTGGATTGCGTCACTTATATTGAAGATCCGGCCACAAAAACTAAGACTTGCTACGCGGTGGCCGAATGCAACCGTTTAGACGATAAGAATGAATGCGCCAATTTTATCACCATGCCCGCGACCACGCGCAGTTTCGATGCTAATAACGACAGGAATGCGACCGGTTATTCCTTGCTTAATAAATATCATTTTAGTCAGATTAAACAGGTCGGTTTCAATTCTGATTTTTATGCCGATTTCGAAACCAGCCTGTCGCTAAGCTGCCATGGGAATATTGATTTTTCCGGGCCGAAAGATTGTCCAACCGATCTTTCTAAAGCCTATTCTATTATTAATGAGCCCGAGAACGCCCCGACCGATTACCCGGCTCAGGGCAAGAGCTACCTGAAAGTCGTGGCGCCTTATCAAGTCTCGACTTTAGGCGATGGGTCAGACGCGGGCATTCAGCTGACGTCTCCCGCCCTAGGAGAAACCAATACCTATTATCTGAATTACATGGTTAATACCAGAGGGACTAGCTTGCGCACGAAAGTGATTATTACTGATACCGACGGCGTGGTTAAGAAAGACGCGCTGACCGGAGCGCCGCTCATATTCTATGCGGCCGCTCCGAACGGCTGGGAAACCAAGATTGTTAAGTTTGATATCGGCCAAGGGAGCAATAAAGTTAAGATTTATCTAACCTCGGATACGGTCGATCTTAACGATGCGAACTCTGTCTATTTTGACAATCTCAGCATCGAACCGGTCTTAGAAATCGGAAATAATCAGTATGCGGCACGCGAATGCCGCCTTTATCCGACCGAGGATAGCCTGACTTGCGAGACTAAGAATAGTAATGTCATTAAGAACGGTTTGGAAGGATATTGCTTAGAGCACGATTCTTATAACCCCAACGTCTGCTTATTGTGGTATCCGGTCGATAAGATCTCGACTACCCGAATTTCTCAGCCCTCCGCCTATGGCTATAAGGGTGTATACCCCCTTGATTATTGCACGGAGCTGAATGGTAACTTTGATATCGTGGATAATCGAACGGCTTATTGGCTGAGGCATGACGATTCTAATCATGGTTATTGTGATAACGCTTACGAGGATGATGGCTTTAAGAGCGATTCCAGTCCTTGTGCTCCAGGGTACAATCGATTCTATTATGAGTATTCCTATACGCGCGGCAGCGTCCATCATTGTAATAGCGATGAGTGGTGCGTTCCGAAGAATGACACTAGCAAAAGATTTATAATTGAAGTCGTGAGAACGGCCGATGGTGACAGCACTTTTCCTGACCCGTCATTGCCGACAGTATTAGGATCATTAGATCCCGCGAATTTTTATCAAGGTCCAGTATATTTTTGGTCGCCAGCGTCTACGGGATATACTAGGCTTTTAGCTAATTCCGATCATTGGGTTAGGGGCTCTAATGTCAGCGGGATTAATTATGATGGATTTCATGCCAGGCTCTGGGTTCTAACTGATGGCTGGTATAAATATGGCGGTAATTCAACGGAGGCCGAAAATCAGGATCTTGCCGACCCTTCGATCCGAGTCTACGACTATGCTCACCCGCCGCTGACGGAAACTGATCTTAAGCTGATTTCTGGCGATGACTCGGATGCGCTTTTCCGCTTGACCTGCAATAAATTTATTCAAGTCGTCGATGAAAGCGGAAAAAATAAGGCGTGGGCCGCCCGAATTGAAGGCGATCCGGCCTATCCTGATATTACCCCGAGATTCTTTGTCGATAATTTAGATAAATATTACGGCGCTCTGCCGAAAGCGATAGATAGCTATGGCCGTAATCGTGCCACGGTACCTTTCGGCGCGGCTAGCTTGCCGGATGATTTAAGTACTCAGAGTACTCCTGTTAGCCTATTGGACAGAGATTTGAAGACTAGCGGAGAGAATAATATTCTCGCCGGACGGCCTTATGGCTGCGCCAACGGCAGCACTTCAAACGGCTGTAAATCAATTGGTTATTGCAGCAGCGATAAAAACGTCTATTGCTTAACGGCCGCCAAGCTTATATCCGGAGGAGATTCGGCCGTAGGCAATCTGTCTTGCGGCAGCCTGGGGTCGTGTGTTCCGCTTTGGGCTCAGCCGTTATCACCGGTAACAGATACAATGTCGGCTCCCGATTACAAGAATATTCTTAAAACCATATTCATGAAGTCTTTTAAGAGCTATAACTTCAAGGATAATGCTTATGTGTTAGATTCTAATTCTTATTCTGATTTCACGGCTCCGGCAGCTAATCTACCGCGATGCACTAATGATAAGCGCATCGGAGAAGGGCTGAGCTCTTTCTGTTGGATTAAGCCGGTCGTCAGTAATATCAAGCTTTATTTCGGCGCCACGAATACCGTGATTCCTGCTTCTGGCATAGCCTTCGACATTCTTAATAAAGGCGTCTACCGTTTAGAGTTCAATAGCGTTGTCGACAAGGAACAGCAGCCGCTCAAGGAAATTATTATCGACTGGGGTGATGGCAGTCTTCAGACGATAACCGGCGAAGATCATCATCCGACCCAGGCTAGCCCCCATGTCTTTTATCATTATTACTCCTCCAAGGGCTTAAAAACAATCAAATTGGAGATTAGGGATAATTGGGGTATGTATTGGCGAAATTATTAGGTATAATTGGGGTTGTTGATAACCTACTTGACAAAAGTTTAATAATGTTATATAATGTTTATAGTTAAAATTTGAAAATAAAGTACGTTAACATAAAAACCATAGAAATCATGAAGAGAATGTTTCTTTTAGCTATCACCATGATAGTCATGGCCAGCTTAGTAAGTTGTAATAAGGAAAATGACCCCTTTAATGAGCCTCCTGCTGCCCCCGAAGAAGACAGCGTGGTTATCATTGTGTATACTAATATCTTAACCGAATGGAAATCCGAATACGTAATGGAAAAAAATGCTGTCGGAGTTTGGACGGAAACTTGGAATACCCCAGTGTATCAATTTGCCCCAGGAGTTAAGAAGGTCTTAAAAGGGGAGGAAGCTCGAGCTATCATAGGGAAAGAAGTAGTTATTTGCTCTTTAGTAACAGTCTATCGCTTGTATATGGGCACTACGCCTAGTCCCGCGTTTGAAACCACGTATTCTCCCGCTCCAGTACCTGTAGTCATAGAGAAAAACAAAACTTACACTTATCACTTTGATGTAACTTTTGTACCAGTTTAGTACGTCGCTAAACACTCTTCTCGTGATTTTCGGAATCGTGTCGAATTTTTAAAAGGCTTGTCTTAATTGATAAGCCTTTTTTCTTTGCCTTTACGGCTATTTTATAGTAAAATAATAGCAAGGGATAACCTTAAAAATAGAATCGGAAATAAGCTCATAAATAGGCTGTCAAAAACGTCGTAAATAGTATATAATCAAAGTAAAGATAAAGCATAAAGTGAGCCTATGAGCCTTGATGAACAGCTATTAGCGCAACAACAAGAACCGGATGAAAGAAATGCGGAAACCGCTTGGGGCGCTTATGATTCTGCTAGGGAATCTGCTTGGTCCGAGAAAGCTTCCCGGTTGAGAGAAGCACAGAGGGCCGGCGGTCCGGATGGCCAAGGCGCTACGTCTTTGCGTGAGGCGGTTCTAGCAGAGAAAAAGAAAGCCGGCGCAACGCCCGGGTCAGACGGGGAAAGCGGGTCTAGTCCCTCGCCGCTGAAACAAGGGGCCTCTAAATTATTACAACAGTCCTGGCTTAATCTTATTACTAGTTTCGGGTGTACCCTTATCTGGATAAATATTCATGCCTTTTTTCTGAATCAGATATTTGGCGAGAAATTCTTTTGTAATTTAGGGGATGAATGGAAAGATATGATACCGGGAGGCGGCGCCGCTGCTGCCGGAGCGATCGGAGGCGTGGCCGGAAAAGTTGCCGGGGCCGCCGCGGACGCGAAACCGCCGGTTAAGCCTTCGATGGAAATATGGGGATTGATCGGTTGCGATTTAGGATGTTTGTTTCTCCTGATAGCAGTGGCTAGCGTCATTTACATAATCAGCGCCATTATATTTGATCCGGTGTCGTCGGTCAAAATAATTGGAGAGGCGCTGTGGGATTTGCTTAAGAGTATTTTTCAATAAGAGAACTTCGCGCCAATTAACATGAAGTCAATCAACAATAAAAAATTTTTATTTGCCATATTGCCGCTTATCGCCGTAATCGGGATTTTTTTATTTGGTCATAATGTCCTGGCGGCCCCGGATTGGGCGGTTAGCGTCATTAGTGGAATTCTCGGAGTATTCATCTGGGCGCTCGGCGTCATTTTAGTTTTGGTTATAAAAGGACTGATTATTATTGCTCAATATCAGGATTTTATCGGCTCCGACGCTGTCAGGCTCGGCTGGGTAATAGTGCGCGATATTTGTAACATGTTTTTTGTGGTCGTTCTGCTCATCATCGCTTTCGGGACAATTCTTCATTTAGAAAACTATAGTTATAAGAAATGGCTGCCGAAATTGATTTTAATGGCCGTGCTGATTAATTTTTCTAAGACTATCTGCGGTTTGATGATCGACGCGGCGCAGGTCGTCATGCTCACTTTCGTCAACGCTTTTAAAGATGTCGGCGGCGCTAACCTGACTGATATTCTAGGGCTGAGCAATATCGTGACCATGGCCAAAGATGATAGCAGCATGAGCTTGTGGACGGTTGTTGGCGCTTATGTCTTGGGAATTATTTATCTTCTGGTCGCTGTCGTTGTTATTGTGACCATGATGATGATGCTCGTCATGCGCCTGGTCATGATCTGGATTTATGTCGTCTTATCTCCGGCCGCTTATCTATTATCAGCTTTTCCGGGCGGACAGAAATATGCTTCTCAGTGGTGGAGCGAGTTTACTAAGAATCTCGTTGTCGGTCCGGTTTTAGCCTTTTTTATCTGGCTGTCTTTTGCGGCTCTGCAGACTTACACTCAAGACACCTCAGTAAATACGAAAGTAGCGGCAGAAATGTCGGCAATCGGAGATACTACCGCCTCGGGTACAAATGCTATGGTAGCTACTAAGGCGTCTTCTCCGGCATCGCTTATCCAATTCGTCATCGCCATCGGTATGTTGCTCGGCGGCTTGAAGATATCTCAAGAGATCGGCGGCGCGGCCGGCAGCATGGCCGGGAAGGGGATGTCCAAGATAAGTTCTGGGGCATCGTTTGCGACTGGGAAAATAACTGGAGCCGGGAAGGGCCTAGGTAAATGGACCGGAAGACAGCTCGGAGACTTGAGAGATATGACTAGTGAAAAATTAGGAGTAGATTTGAATTTAGCGGCCGGAGAAAGAAGAAGAAGAGAACAAGTAGAACATAATAGAGCGTTACGACAAACTAGAATTAGGAAAGGCACTCTTAAGCAGGCGGAAGAGGGTGAAACATGGATTGGCCGTAAAGCCGCTCTTTTAAGCACCGGCGACGTCGCCTGGCAGAATATTATGGATAGGAAATTCAATGCCGGTTCGCCAGCCAAGAATAAAGAATATCTTGGTAAGATTAAAGCCCAGGAAGATATGAAGAAGGCGGCTACTGGTGAGTTAGGAAGAATTGATTTAGAATCTGGTAAAGTGGTCACGGCCGCAGAAGATAGAGATAACAAAGAAAGGATTAAGGATATTAATAAAAAGAATTATAAATTGGAAGAAGATAGCAAGGCCATTGTTGATAGCGCTGATTATAAAAAATTACTCGGTAAAGAAAAAGCGGGCAGCCTGACCGAAGATGAAACTAAAGAGTTGGTGAAGAAAAAAGCAGACATTAAGAAGATTAATGATACCATGGCCCGCAACCTAGAAGAAAAAGATGTTCTTAGCGGTAAAAATATTGTTGTTTCTGATAAGATAGCTAAAGATGCTAAGTTGGAGGAGTATCAAAAAGAAAAAGATAAATCTCTTGGCGCGGTTAACGCCGCTGATGCAGAAATCGCTAAATTTGCCGATGTTCTGCGTAAAAATCAATTATCCGAGGTGCAATCGGCGCGGGCCTCCATCAGCGCTAAAATGGAAGGCGAGGCAAGCAAACAAATTGCCAATTTTTCTAATCCGGATCAATTGGTCGGTATATTCAAAGAGGCGGAGGAGCAACATGATGAAGGATTGATGGCGGCTTGTTATAAGAAATTAGCTAAGTCGGGGAATTATAATGATCTGCACAGATCTTTAGGCATTGGCACTGGCTATGATGGCATGATTAAAATGTCTGAACATTTACAGAAAGCAGGCGGAATGACCGAGCAGGATTCTCGTGCGCTTATTGCTGAAGTTGGGGAGCTGGCTAAGGCTTCTAACCATTTTGAAGCTTTTGGCGCTATGAGCATGAATAAAGCTGGCAAATGGGAAGAAACAGGCAAAGATGAACAGGAAGCCGCTATTCTTAGTGAAAAATCAAAAGTTCAAGTTCAGCAATTTGTTAGGTCTGTTAATCGCTTAGGAGCCGGTTCTTATCGTAATGGCGAACCGCATGATTCTAAACATTGGGATATCAGCCGTTCTACTATCAGTCTGTTCGCTTCAAAAGACGCTGCTTACGCTGCTGATTTAGAAAAGACTGGTAATATTAATGTTATTCGGTTTATTGGCGCTAATGAAAAGAATCTCGAAGCCTTAGAAAAGAATGGCGCCGTAGAAGTAGCTAAAGTTATTAGAAAGATTTGTGCCCAGGGAGGTAAGAAGAATGATGTTTCTAATCCTATGGGCGCTATAAGGGGTGTTGTTTCTTAAAGATATGGCAAAATTAACTCTCGATTTACTACAACAGGAAATAGATTACGTTATGGCAAATAACGAATTTTTGGATGCTTTTGAAAGCTATAATCTAGTCAAAGACTGGCTTGATCGGTCGGGCATATTAAAGAATAGTCCGGAATACACCCAGTACGAAAATTACTTGATGAAGTTTAAATTTATCGGTTTTAACTATTTAAAAGATACCGAAGAACGCGCTGATCTGTTAAAAAATTATTTTTCCCTTTCTTTGGAAATAGATCAATTTGATCTTTGGCGAAAATTAGAAACGGAGCTTGTCGCCATTAGCGATTTGAATGAGAGGGATATCTTTAAAACAAAAATGCGGGAAGCGCTAGAGAAATGCGACAACGTTTTAATTAGTCGGCAGAAATATGTTAATCAAGAAATCCCCAGAAAAGTGGACGAATGGATAAAAAGTTTTATTGCTAATTTAGGGCTAGATAAGTTTGATAAGGTTAAAAAGGTTGAGTATTTTAGCAACAACCAATTTATTAAGATTTTAGATGCTAAGGACAAGGACAGAGTAAAAATTCTTTTAGATATCTATGAAAAATTAAAAATTTCTTCTAAAACTCCGGAGGGATATGATAATTCGGTGGTCATGAATATAGACGATAAAACGATTATTTTTAATCATGGAAATATTGAAGAAATTGCTAGTGTTGATAAGATAAGGCATATTGATATTGGAACTCTGGAACCGGGACTGGCTAATAAGCAATTTGATCTCAATCCTAGTATTTCTCATCCTATTATAACTACGTCTCAACCCGCCCAAGAAACTAGGCCATTCCCAACGCTAACTGAATTAGAGAATATCCTGAAAAATTATCCCGAATCCAGTCTCGAACACAAGGCGATATCACAGGAGATCAGTCGTTTCAAAAGATCAGAACTTAAAAAATCTCAGAAAGTAGATGTTAAAAAATAAAAGATTAAAAATAGCTGTTTCCGGATCGCTCGCTTACGACCAGATCATGGATTTTCCCGGACGTTTCTCAGACCATATCCTGCCTAAAGAAATCCATAACTTGAATTTAAGCTTCTTCCTCAGCGGCTTGCGCCGCAGCTTCGGCGGCACGGCCGGAAACATCGCTTATAACTTAACTCTGCTGCAAGAGAAACCGATTATCCTAGGGGTAGCCGGTTTTGATTTTGGCGACTACCGCAAATGGCTAGAGAAGGGCGGCGCCGATCTTAGCCGAATCAGGACTGTTCCGACCGATAGGACAGCGACAGCCTATATCATTACCGATCAAGCCGATAATCAGATCGCCGCTTTTTATCCCGGAGCGCGCCCGAAAGATTACGCTCGCCGCGCCTGTAATTTTAAAGAGATTAATCTGGCTATTATCGCTCCTGACGATAAACAGCGGATGCTGGACTACGCGGTCGCCTATCAGAAGCATCATGTCCCCTATATCTTTGATCCGGGTCAAGCTTTGATCGCTTTTTCGGCCGCGGAACTTAAGAAAGCTGTCAGGGGTGCGAAGGTGCTTATCGGCAATGATTATGAAATAAAACTGATGGCCGATAAGATGAAGATAACTTTGGCGCAGCTGGTCAAACTAGTCGAGATATTAGTAATAACTAAGGGCGGTAAGGGATCGGAAATATATCAAGGCCAGGAGAAGGTAGTGATTAAACCGGCAAAACCGAAGAATACCTCGGACCCGACCGGCGCCGGCGACGCCTATCGCGCCGGTCTTATCAAAGGCCTGATAAAAGGCTATAATCTAAAGGCTTGCGGTCAATTGGCTGGGCTAGTGGCGGTTTATACGGTTGAGAAATATGGCACCCAGACGCATCAATTCAGTCTGGCGGAACTTAAGAAAAGGTATCAGGAGAATTATAAGGAAAGTCTGAAGATATAAATAAGAGCTTAAAAATATTTTAAATAAATATGACTCACCACGTAAAAGACATGAATTTAGCTGCCATTGGCGAAAAGCGTTTGGCTTGGGCTAGTCGCGATATGCCGGTTTTAGAAATCATTAAGGCCGATTTTAAGAAAACTAAGCCATTCAAGGGCAAGCGGGTTTCGGCTTGCATGCATGTAACCGCGGAAACAGCTAACTTAATGCTGGCTCTCCAAGCTGGCGGAGCGGATATTACTTTAGTAGCCTCTAATCCGCTATCGACGCAAGACGATATCGCCGCGGCTTTAGTGAAGAACCATGGCATCAAGGTCTTAGCTATCCATGGCGAAGACACTAAGACTTATTATTCTCATTTGAATCAGGCTCTGCAGAATCGCCCGAATATCACGATGGATGATGGCGCCGACTTAATTTCCCTCCTGCATAATAAATATAAGCATCAGGTTAAGGATATCTTGGGCAGCATGGAAGAAACGACGACCGGAGTTATCCGCTTGCGCGCTTTGTCCGCTGATAAGAAATTATTATTGCCGGTCATCGCCGTTAATGACGCTAAGACCAAGAACATGTTCGATAACCGCTACGGCACTGGGCAATCGACTCTCGACGGCATCATCCGCGCGACTGGCTTATTGGTTGCCGGTAAGGTTTTCGTCGTGGCTGGCTATGGCTGGTGCGGCCGCGGTTTCGCAATGCGCGCTCGGGGCATGGGCGCCCAGGTCATCGTGACCGAAGTCGATGAAATTAAGGCCCTTGAAGCCGCTATGGACGGATTCGGAGTGATGACGATGAAAGAAGCGGCTAAAGTCGGAGACGTCTTCTGTACTATTACGGGCGACCTCAAGGTGATCGATAAGGAGCATTTCAAGGTCATGAAAGACGGCGCTATGGTCTGCAATTCCGGCCATTTCGATGTGGAAATAAATATTCCGGCTCTAAAGAAACTAGCTAACAAGGTGAATTATAACGTCAATAATAATGTAGACGAGTATATCTTAGGGAAGAGGCGCATCTATGTGCTTGGTCAGGGCCGCCTTATTAACCTGGCCGCCGCCGAAGGCCATCCGTCTAGCGTCATGGATATGAGCTTTTCCACCCAGGCCTTAGCAGCTGAGTACGTCGCTAAGAGCGCCGGAAAATTAGAAGTCAGAGTCCATAACGTTTCCGAGAAGATTGAAAAGAAGGTGGCGATGATGAAACTTAAGTCATTAGGCATCAAGATCGATAAGCTAACCGCGGAACAAGCTGCTTATCTGTCTTCTTGGGAATCAGGAACCTAGAAGTTTGATAGCAGGACATAACTTAATTATCTCCGTTACCACAGCGGAACAAAAAATATGAACATAAAATTAATCACTTCGGAATCTGTTACCGAAGGACATCCGGATAAGGTCTGCGATCAGATTTCCGATGGCATCTTAGACGAGATGTTAAAGAGAGACCCGCACAGCCATGCGGCCGTGGAATCATTCGCCACTAACGGCATGATTGTTGTTGGCGGAGAAGTCAGAACTAAAGAGTATATTCAAGTTGACGATATTGTCCGCAAGGTTTTGAAGAGCATCGGCTATAACGGCGCTGAATCCGGCTTCGACTGCGACAGCGTCGGTATCATGTCATCTCTTCACGCGCAGAGCGCGGAAATCGCGCAAGGCGTCGATGAGGGCGCAGGCGAATTCAAGGAGCAGGGAGCTGGTGACCAAGGTTTGATGTATGGCTTCGCAACTAACGAGACCAAGGAGCTCATGCCTTTGCCGATAACCTTGGCTCATAAATTAACTTTTAGATTAGCTGAAGTCCGCAAGAATAAAACCCTGCCTTATTTAAGACCGGACGGAAAAAGCCAGGTGACCGTCGAATATCATGACGGCATTGCTAAGCGCGTCGAAACTGTCGTTATCGCCGCTTGCCATAGCGAGAAGGTTAAGCTTTCTAAGGTCCGTGCCGATATCTTAGCGAAAGTCATTAAGCCGGTTTTAGGCAAATTAATGGACAAGAAGACTAAAGTCTATATCAATTCTACTGGCGCCTTTACTTTCGGCGGTCCGGCGGCCGATACCGGTCTGACTGGCCGCAAGATCATTGTCGATACCTATGGCGGCGTCGCGCGTCATGGCGGCGGCTGCTTCTCGGGCAAGGATTCGTCCAAAGTCGACCGCTCCGGCGCTTATATGGCTCGCTATGCGGCTAAGAACGTCGTTGCGGCTGGATTAGCCGATAAATGCGAGGTCCAGGTCGCTTATGCGATTGGGGTCGCTAAGCCGGTCGGCATCTATATCGACACTTTTGGCACGAATAAATATGCGGAAGAAGATATCTTGAAGGCTATCGAGAAGGTCTTTGATTTCCGCCCGAAAGCGATTATTGATCACTTAGAATTAAGAAAGCCGGTCTTCTTGAAGACCGCGGCTTACGGCCATTTCGGTCGCCCAGAATTCAGATGGGAAAAGACTGATAAGGTCGCAGCATTGAAAAAGGCGATAAAATAAAGAACAATAAAAACACCGCTCTGTGAAGAGTGGTGTTTTGTCTCTATTATGCGCGTCATGACTTTCGGAACATTCGATAATCTCCATCCGGGGCACTTGGATTATTTCAAACAGGCCCGCCTTTTTGGCGATGAGCTGATAGTCATAATTGCTCGCGACAAGAATGTCTTGGCGATTAAGAAACGTGCGCCGCAAGATGACGAGAAGACTCGCCAGCGTAAGGTTAGACGCGCCCTTAAAGAGCTGGGTATAACAGGGAGGGCTGTTTTAGGAAATCTTAAGAACCGCTGGCTTATCCTGAAAAAATATCGTCCGGAGATAATCTGCTTAGGCTATGATCAGCAAGTTGATTTGCCGCAATTAAAAAGCGAAATCGCCGGATTTCGCTTTTTCTGTAAGATAAAAAGGCTAAAGGCTCATCATCCGGAAAAGTATAAGTCGAGTTTTTGCCGAGTTTAGGAATATTAAAATATGTCCAAAAAATTTACTCTCTTTACGGAAGATTATAACGTGCCGCCGCATCCTTGGCTCCTTTGGAATAAGACTTTTTATGATCTGCGTTTGAAGACCAAAGGGAAGATATTTATCGATTCTATATTCATTTTTCAGGAAGGTAAGGCGCTCTGGGCTCCGGATGCTAGCCAATTTTCCGCCGCTGGCGCTTATTTTTTGCCGCGCTTGCAGGCTGACTCAACTTTGGCGGAAGAAATAGTGCGGCAGCATTATATTGGTTTTGCTAAAATTAAACGATTTGTCTCTAGCCTCAAGCACAAAGATTTAAAAAAGATGTCACCGCGTGGATTAAGCAAGATTTATGACGATTTTTGTCGTATCTGGCTGGAGATAGCTGATTGGTCTGCTATCCCGCAATATGTGGACATGGGCGATAATAAATATTCTGTGTTCGTAGAGAAAAATATTCGCGGCTCGCTATCTGCTTTTGGCGATCCTGGCGTAATTTTTAGCCGCTTATTAACTCCTCTCAAAGCCACCTATGTCCGCCGTGAAGCTGAGGCAGCTTTGGGATTATTGGCGCGCTGGCAGAGACAGCCGAAGCTATGGCGCGCCTTTAAAAGAGCTTCGAAGCTTGCTAACCTGGATAATATTTCTCAGCGCCGCCAGCTGCAATCATTGTCTAGGCGCTTCGGCTGGCTGCAATATTATTATGACGGCCAGGCTGCCGGACCAGAGTATTATTTCGAATTATTGAAAGGCAGGGCAGGAGATAAAGCGGGAAAGATCCTGTCGGCTAATAAGCGAGAGAGGGAAAAATTAGGCGCTTGGCAGAAGAGGATTGAAAGTTCGTTATCGGTTTCCGCCCGTCATGACATCCGCCTATTGCGCGAATTTTCTTTTATCAAGGAATTGCGCAAAGAGATGCAGATATATTATCTGAATTATGCGATGAGCTCATGGTTTACAGAATTAGGGCGCCGTCTTTTCTGTTCTCAGACACAAGCGAAATATTTGACCCCAGAAGAAATTAGAGGATTCTTGCGTTCTGGGCGCCGGCCGAGAGCTGAAGAATTGCCCGAGAGATTCCATCTTTCCGCTTTCGTAACTATTAAGGGTAAAAGCCGTGTCTTGGTAGGGAAAGAAGCTGAAAGTATGGTTAGATATATGCAGATGCCGAAACTCATCAAGACTAATGTGGATATTTTTACCGGCCAAGTATCTTTTCCTGGTCGCGTGCGGGGCGCAGTCAAGATTATCAATGCTGTTGCCGATATTAAGAAATTTAACAAAGGTGATATTCTAGTTAGTTTTTCTACTAATCCGTCATTGGTGCCGGCCATGAATCGCGCTAGCGCTATCATTACTGATGCCGGCGGAGTCACCTGCCATGCCGCTATCGTCTCTAGGGAGATGAAGATTCCCTGCATTATCGGCACAAAAATCGCTACGCGAATTTTGAAAGACGGCGATATAGTAGAAGTCGACGCCAGAAAAGGAATAGTAAAAGTGATAAAGAGGATAAGATAATTTTGCTAAACATATGAACAGCCGTAAGCGTAAAAATATTTCCGTCAGCCGCCAAGAACTCTTCTGTATGGAGGAAATGCCGAATTATTATCCAATGATGGCTGGTATTGCTTGGAATACGGCCCGGGCGAATAGGTTTCTTAAAAGTTATGGCTTTAAAAGAAAGATGCCATGCCTGGCAATGATCTTTCAAGATAATATCTGCCAGTTGCTAGTGGCTCGGCAGGAATTCAAAGAGATCGGCTTGGAGCTATTGGAGAATATTAAGAAGAACCAGAAATGGGGCGATCGTTATTTTAAAGATCTTGAAAAAGCAGAAGGCGAACTATATCGCGCCTCTGACAGCTTGAAGAAGATAAATTTAACCAAGCTCTCCGACAAGGAATTATTCAAGGTTTATGATGAATACTATGCTATCTATAGCCGCTTGCATGTCCTTCATTGGATGCAGACGGCGGCTGATTTTGGGGAAAATATCCTCTCTAAATATCTGAGGAATTACCTCAAAGATAGGATTGCCGGTCAAGACTATTCTTTGGGTGAAGCTTTCTCTACTCTCACGACGCCGACTAGGGACGCTAAGGCCTCTGAAGAATATAAACAACTTCTGTCGATATTGGGGCACATCATTAGTAAGCCGGCTTTGAAGAAAATCTTTGCCAAGCATGGCGTCGAAGATATTGACAGGGAATTGTCAAAATTAGATAAGAGATTAGATTTGATGATTAGCCGACATGCCAAAGCTTTCGGCTGGCTCGGTTATGGCATGGTCGGGCCGTCTTGGGGAAGAGAGTATTTTATCGATATCTTATCAAGTTTGGTCAGGCAGGGTGTGAATCCCAAGAAGTCCCTGCAAGGCGTGAAAGCTGGTCGGCAAGAAATATTGAATAGGCAGAAGAAATTAGTCCGCGACCTCAAGATAGATAAGAAGCACGAAGAGATATTAGCTTTTGCTAGGAATCTCGTGTTTACCAAGGGGGCTAGAAAGGATTCCATGTTTCATAGCTGGTCGATAGTCGAGAGATTATTCAAGGAAATCGGCCGCCGCCGCTATCTGGCTATCCGCCAAGTCCGCTATCTTTATCCGCATGAGTTCAAGGAGCTCCTCTTGGGCAATAATTTTGATGTTGCTATCTTGAATGAAAGATATAAGTTCAATCTGTATTATTCTGTCGGGGATTTCAAGGATGATCTGAATGTGAGCGGAGCAGAAGCGAGAAAGATATCAGCTCGCCTGAATATCATCAGAGAGAATATCAAGAATGTCAATTCACTGTCGGGTGACTGTGCTTTTCCTGGCAAGGCTAGGGGCGCGATCAAAGTCATTAATATTCCTAGCGATATTCCTAAGATGAAGAAGGGCGATATCTTGGTCTCAATAGCAACTACGCCGGATTTGGTTCCGGCTATGAAGAGGGCGGCGGCAATCATTACTGACGCTGGCGGCATTACCTGCCATGCTGCTATCGTTTCCAGAGAATTAAGGATTCCGTGTATCGTCGGCACTAAGGTGGCGACTAAAGTTCTCCGCGATGGCGATTCGGTAGAGATGGACGCGGAGCAGGGAATAGTGCGTTTAATGAAGAAGAAAAAAGGTTGACAGGATTATTTTCCGTGATAATATTGTCTTATAGACAATAATTATTGTCTTCAAGACATATATATATGAAGAATCTATTCAAATCGCAGACCGCTTATGAGATATTGATGCTTCTGACCGCCAGCCCGAAGCGGTCTTTTTATTTTTTAGAAATAAGAGAGGCTGTCAAGAAAGATGCGGCCAATATCACCCGCGAACTGGATAAGCTGATTAAGGAAGGCATAATCGCGCAAGAACTTAAAAATAGGAAGAAAAGCTATTCCTTCAATACCGATTATGCGATCGGGCCGGAGCTTATCAATCTTTTCCAGAAGAATAAAGGCGCAGAAGTCGAGAAGATATTTAATCGTGAATGGCTGTTAGCCGAAGAGATCATCAACGCTAACCCCTGGTTCATGGCCATCCCTTTTTATTGCTTTACGAATCAATTCGCTCAGCCAGGCGGGAAAGCTTATCAGCATCAAGCTTGCGTTTATCGGGGCTATCATCTCTGGTTCTATTTTGATAAGCAGGACGCGCAAGCCGTAGGCGACCATTTAGTCGACAAGTTCGAGAGCGACGTCGATTTCATGGAAGAGGTTAATTCTCAGATAAGACTTTTCGCCGATAAGCTAGTCGCTACGGTCGCTAAGATTCCTGAAAGCGGTCTGGATAAGGTATCTTCAGAGAAGCTGTGGCGCTACTATAAGGAGCATGAAGAAGTGCATCAGGAATATTATCAATGGGGCTGGATCCCGGTGGCCGCTGACATGTTCGGCGATAATCTGACTAATCGCGGCAAGCAGATGCTAAGAGAACTGAAGGCTCCGGCTGCGAAAATTGAGGAATATCTCGCCCTGCTTACTCAGCCGGAACAGGATTCGCTCTTGAAAGAAGAGCAAGATGCTCTGATTAAGATCGGTATTGCTGTCCAGTCTGATCCTAAGCAATTTTCCATTTTCAAGGAATTATTCAGGAAGTTCAAAGAAGAAGATGTTAAATTTCTCGGCCTGTATACTCATAGTAAAGAGTATGAGGATAAATTCGAGGAGGTCGTCCGGACTCTCAAGAACCGGATCAATAAGAAAATATTGAATGATCTGCAGAAGCATTATGCCAAGTATTTCTATACCAAGTTCATTTATACTGAAGAGCAGGGCGTCTATAATTTTGAGCATTATCTGAAAGAGTTAGTCCGCTTGGTTAATGGAGACAATAACCTCAAGAAAACCTATGGAGACCAAGAGAAAAAGATAAAGATGGTACTGGCAGATAAACAGGCTCTCATCAAAAAAATAAGCCTATCAAAAAAGACGACTCGTTTTTTCGGTGCCTGGGGCGATTTCATGGTGACGAAGATATATCGCCGCTATGCCCAGCTCTTCGCTCTTTATAAGACGACTTTCTTCTTAGAGGAGATAGCTCGGCGTATTGGTTTGAGCCTGAAAGAAACGAGATTCATGACTTCGAAGGAGATAAAAGCAGCTCTGTTCGATCATCAATCGGACAAGGAAGAGATAAAATCTCGCGCTAAGCTCAGCTTGTATTATACGGCCAAAGACACCGAAGTTTATTATAGCGGCCGTGCAGCCGAGCAGATAATCAAGAAATATATCCAGAAAGACGAGAGCAGGGAAGTTTCAGAGCTGAAAGGGCAATGCGGTTGCCGCGGACAAGCCAAGGGGATCGTTCGGATCGTTAATGTTATCCGCGATATGGAAAAGATGAAGAAGGGGGATATCCTCGTTTCTATCTCGACGCAGCCGGATTTATTGCCGGCTATGAAAAAAGCCGGAGCTTTCGTGACCGACCAAGGCGGCGTAACTTCGCATGCGGCTATTGTCGCTCGTGAAATGAACGTGCCTTGCGTCATCGCCACCAGGATCGCGACTAAAGTCCTGAAAGATGGCGACCTCGTCGAAGTCGATGCGGATAAAGGAATAGTGAGGATAATAAAATAAAATAAAAAACCGGCACTTTTGGTGTCGGTTTCTTTAATTTCTTTAATTCGGTTCATTTAGAACCCGATAGTCCTTGTAACTTGGATGCGCCCCTTGTCTTCAGTAAAGATGAAGCCGGTCAATTCCTTAAGTTTAATTTTGCAAGAAATTTTATGGTCGTTCTCGTCAATGCCGAGAGCGAGCCATTCGATCATGGGCGTATGGCCAGCGCTGATAACCAAGCTGCCGTCATCGACACGCGAGAATATATCAGTAATCGCATCGAGCATGTTGATTTGTATCTTCTCGATGAATTTCGGATTATATCTCCTAAAAGCATTGAACCAAGTAGTCCTTTCCGCTTCTTTGACGATTTCGGGATTCTCGCTGAATTCTTTAAAAATCTTATTGCTTCCTAAGCGGGCATCAGCCGGCAAGTAGCCGCCGAAAGAATTAATCGCGTTAGATATATCGAGATGTCTTTCGTAGGCTTTTATGGTTTGCCCCGTCCTTTCGATAGCGGTACCTAAATGAAAGATGACTAGTCCTTGATGTTTTTTGACTAAATCATTCAAGCCGGCGATTCCGATGTTTTCAATCTCAGCGAGCTGATCCTTATCGACCAAAGTTCCATCTTCGTCTTTCCGTCCGTGACGGATTATTACTAAAGTTTTCATCGAGTAATAGACCCGTTAACTACGGGACCAGAGGTTTATGAGGTGATTTGTTTGTTATTAAAGTTCTAAATATTTCTAATATTTTATAATATTATTGTAATCTTGTCAATAATTTAAGTCTGATTAATTACATTTTTTGGTTATTTTATGCTAATATTAATATAAGTAAATAATAATGATATGTATATTAAGCCATTTAGTCGGATTACTAAAAATTCTGTTGCCGAAGCTGGAGGCAAGGGAGCTTCTCTTGGAGAAATGACTAAAGCTAAGATTCCGGTTCCTTCGGGTTTCGTTATTTTAGCCTCAGCTTTTAATCGTTTTCTCGCTGAAACTGACCTAACGCAAGAATTAGAAGCGATTCTAAAGAAAGTAAATTATAAAGATATCAATTCCGTCGACGGCGCTTCCGCAAAAATTCGCAACTTAATTGCCGCCGCCAAGATGCCAGTTGATTTAGAAAAAGATATTGTCAGCGATTTTAAGAAACTGAAAGCCAAGTTCGTTGCGGTCCGCTCTAGCGCGACGGCCGAAGATTCTTCGTCGGCTTCTTGGGCCGGAGAATTAGAAACGTATTTAAATACTACAGAAAAGACCCTATTGATCAATGTTAAGAAATGCTGGTCCTCGTTATTCACGCCCCGCGCCATCTTTTATCGCCACGAGAAGAAATTATTAAAGACAAAAGTCGGCGTCGCGGTCGTGATCCAAGTTATGGTCGATTCGGAAATATCCGGCATTACCTTTACGGTCCATCCCGTGACGAAGGACAAGAATCAGATGATAATTGAGGCCGGTTATGGCTTGGGCGAAGCGATTGTTTCCGGATCGATTACTCCCGATGCTTATGTTTTAGATAAGCGGGATTATTCTCTTGTAGATATCAATGTCGCTCCTCAGATCAAGCAGATTATCAAAGGCTCTGCCGGCGGAACAAAATGGGTTCCGATTGCTAAATCGGGACAGTCCAAGCAGAAATTGAATGGCCGCCAGATAGTAGAACTAGCCAAGATATGCGCCGGTATCGAGAAGCATTATAAATTCCCCTGCGACATCGAATGGGCCTATAAACAGGGCAAATTCTATATAACTCAGAGCCGGCCGATAACGACTCTCTAGCCGCTTATTTTTCTTTCTCTTTTTGGCATAATATGTTAAAATAGAAAAAGATGTTCGACTATTTACAACAATTCAACAATCTTCCGAAAAACCTGCGCGATCAGGTTTCTTCGCCGTCCGCGATGGCGCTTATTTCCGAATTAGAAACGAAATATAAAGTTGATTTAGCTATCGTGATCATGAAACTGATGGTTAAGAGCCTGAAATTTTCGGATTTGCCAGCTTATTTGACCGGAGAATTATTATTAACCCCGGAAACAGCCGCTCAGCTCGTTAAAGAATTGAAGGAAAAGATCTTCGCGCCTATGGCTGATTATTTAGGACTGACTTCTGAGATTCGCGCCTTAGATCTTGATAAGGATATTGAAGTTGTCATTAAAGAGGCGGGTCTGGTCCTGCCGAGTGCTGTCGCTATCAGCCGCTTTAAGAATATCGTTTCTACGTACGCGCGCGGCATCAGGAGTAAGATAGATACGCGTAATACTTTATCTAAGGACGTTAAGATCGGAGGCCTGAATCTGAGCCCGGAGGAGATTGATCGCGTCCTAAAGATCTGCGATACCAGGATTTCTAAAGGATTGATTACTCCAGCCGTCACTACTCAAGCTGCTCCAGTTTCCATGCCGCCGGTGACGCGATTAGATAAGATTATCGGCGGCGCTGATAAGGCTGCGCCGGTAAGTTCTGAATATAATTTAAAACAAGCGCTAGCTAAAGGAGAGACTAAGTCTGTCGTGCCAGCGCCTTTAGATACGAAGCATGAATTAGCCAAGCCGGAGGCGCAGTTAGATTTGCCTAAGCCGGAAGTTAAAGCCGAAATTAAGTCAGTCGTTTTGAATAAGCCAGTTGCGGAAATTAAGCCGATTGCGCCAGCCCCTGTTGTTCCGACCGCCCCGAAAGTATCTCCGGTCGTTCCGATTGTTCCAATCACTCCGAAAATATCGCCTGTTTCCCCTAAAATCGCTCCAGTTAAGCATGAATCTGCCTTTACGAAATTTTTTGGCGGGCATAAAGAAGTCGCGCCAGTTGTAGCCGTTGCGCCTGTTACGCCTAAATTCGCTCCAGCTATTCCGGCCGCTAAGATTATTTCAACGCCTCCAGTTTCTATGGCTGCCGCCCGTACTTTAGCCGGCAAGCAAGCGCTTGCTTCCTCCGCCGCTCATCCGCAGATGCATGATATCAAGCCAATGCCGAAAGTCATGGGTCCGATTGAGGAATTGCAATTTTTGGATGTAATTAATTTCCGCCGTCTCGGCACGACTCCAGCCGAAATAACTTCTAAGGTTTTCGCGAAAATAAAATTATTAGAGAAAGATGGTTATGATAAGATGGTTGCTGGCGTTCGCGCTTGGCGTCAGAGTCCGGTTAGCCGTTTATACCTGCGTCTAGGTCAAGAAGCAATCGCGAAAGGCCAGCCCCTGAAACAGATAGCTGAAGCTCGCAAGGCTGCTAATCAGGAATATCTGAGCATGGATGAGATTGAAGCGATTGTCAGTTTAAATAGCAAGTTAGTTTTTTAAGATATATGCAGCAGTTCACCGTTCCTCAATTCATCGACGTCGAAAATAAGATTATCGGCCCTCTGACCGTGCGCCAATTCATGATTATTCTCGGCGCTGCCGTTATCATCGGCATCAGTTACAAGTTGTTCGATTTTACCTTGTTCTTGACCGTCGGTATCGTGACGCTCGTCTTTGCTGCTCTATTCGCCTTCGTTAAGATAAACGGCCGCCCCTTCCATCTCTTTATGCTTAATGCTTTTCAGACTTTGCGCCGTCCCGGAATAAGAGTATGGAATAATCGGATCATGGCTGCTGAAATCGGCGAAACGAATATTGAAGTCAAGGCCGTCGCGCCGATAGTCGCTCCGAAAATGTATAAGAAATCGCGCTTGGCCGAATTGGCGCTCGTCGTTGATACCAAAGGACGCTATAAAGGAGAATAAACTAGGATAAATTTTAATTATGTCAGAAAAAGGCTTGGCTAAGAATAAAATAAGCGCCTCCACTCAGCAATATTTGAATATTGCCGAGATTAAGGATAACACCGTCGTGATGAAGGACGGCACTTTGCGCGCCGTGCTTCTTGTTTCCAGTATTAATTTCGCGCTCAAGAGCGAAGACGAACAGAATGCAGTCATTGATTCTTATGTCCGCTTCTTAAATAACCTGACTTTCACGCTTCAGATTGTTATCCAGTCTCGCGAGTTAGATATTAATAATTATTTGGAATACTTAAAGAACAAAGAGAAGGAGCAGATGAATAAATTATTGAAAGTTCAGACTGCCGACTATATTGAATACATCAAGGAATTGACCTCGCTGGGCAAGATTATGAATAAGCGTTTCTATGTTATTGTGCCTTATGATCCCCTGACCGATAAGCATAAAGGCTTCATGAGCTTATTGAGCGAAGCGCTTAAGCCAGCGACCGTTATTAAGCTCAAGGACAAGACTTTTAAGAATTATCAGGAGATGCTCGATCGCCGCATCGATAGCGTTACCGGTGGCTTAGAATCTCTCGGTGTCGCCGTGGCCCGCTTAGATACCCAGAGTTTAATTGAGCTTTATTATAAAACATATAATCCAGAAACCTCTCAGAATCAGGAATTAGTCGATTTAGATAAGCTCAGGGTAGAGAAATAAACTAATATGATTGATTTCAGCAAAAAAGAAGAAAAGGCCAAGATAGGCCTCAATACCCCGATTACCATCGGGGTTAAGCCCGTGGCGCACCCAATCGAGGAGAACCCGGAATTGACTCGGGAAATCATCGAAGAAGAGAAGGCCTTCCGCCGCGGCGTCTTATCCGTCCGCGATATTATCGCGCCCGCTAGCCTCAAGGTCGAGGCTAATCATCTCGCCTTGGGCAATAAATTCTTGCGCACCATCTTCATCGTCTCTTATCCGCGCTATATCTCCGTCGGCTGGTTCGCGCCGATTATCAATCTGAACGTGACCTTTGATGTCTCGATGTTCTTCTATCAAGTTAAGAGCGCGATTATCTTGAAGCAACTTAAGAATAAAGTCGGCGCCCTGGAAGCGCAGATCGTTTCTGACGCAGAGAAGGGAGCCGCCCGCGACCCATTGCGCGAAACTGCTTTGCGCGATATTGAATACTTGCGCGATGCGCTTACTCAGGGAACGGAGAAATTTTTTCAATTCGCTTTGTATGTCACCATCTATGCCGATAAACTTGAAGATCTGGACCGTTTAAGCGATCAGGTCGAGGATGTTTTCGGCTCCCGCCTAGTTTATTCCCGCCGCGTTTATTATCAATCAGAACAGGGCTTCAATTCCACCCTGCCTTTAGGGGACGATGAATTATATATTACCTTCAACATGAATTCTTCCCCAATTGCCTCTTCTTTCCCGTTCATCTCCAGCGAACTCACGAGCGACCGAGGTATCTTATATGGCATTAACCGCCATAATAACAGCCTTATCCTTTTTGATCGCTTCAGCCTTCAGAATGCTAACTCTGTCGTCTTTGCGACCTCCGGCGCCGGTAAGAGCTATGCTATCAAATTAGAAATTTTGCGTTCCTTAATGCTCGGGACCGACGTCATCGTCATTGATCCGGAATATGAATACAAGCATTTAGCGGAAGCGGTCGGCGGCACCTATATCAATATTTCCTTGTCTTCTGAGAATAAGATTAACCCGTTCGATTTACCGCGCTCTATCGGCGGAGAAGCCAAGCCCAAAGATATCATCCGCAGCGCCGTTATTACCTTGAAAGGCTTAGTGCGCTTGATGTTAGGCAACCTGAGCTATGACGAAGATTCTATCGTTGATCGCGCGTTACTCGAAACTTACGCGAAGAAAGATATTACTCCCGACTCTGACTTATCAAAGATTGAAGCTCCGATTATGGCCGATTTTGAGCAGATTCTAGACGGTATGGAAGGCGGGTCTGACCTGGCTCTGCGCTTAAGAAAGTTTACCGAAGGAACTTTTGCCGGCTTACTCAATAACCAGACTAACGTCGAGATGAGCAATCAGCTCGTCTGTTTCTCGGTCCGCGACTTGGAAGACGAACTCCGCCCGATTGCTATTTATACTATCGTCAATTACATTTGGAACGTCGTTCGTAGCGAGATGAAGAAGCGCATCCTAGTCATTGATGAAGCTTGGTGGATGATGCAGCACGAAGATTCGGCTAAGTTCATCTTCGCTCTCGTTAAACGTTGCCGTAAATATTATTTGGGCGTCACGACTATTACGCAGGACGTTAATGACTTCTTGACCTCTCCTTACGGCCAGGCGATCGTTAATAATTCTTCTTTGCAATTATTATTTAAGCAGTCTCCGGCGGCTATCGACTTGATCCAGAAGACTTTCATGCTAACTGAAGGTGAGAAATATCTGTTGCTCGAATGCGGCGTCGGCGAAGGCATTTTCTTCGCGGGCAATAAGCACGTGGCTATGAAAGCGGTCGCGTCTTACACCGAAGACCAGCTGATTACTTCCGATCCGCGCCAGCTGCTTGAGCTCGAAGAAGCCAAGAAGGAATTCGATGAAAGCCGGCAGGAAGAAGCGAGTGCATAAAGACGAGATTAATTTGAAAATAAATATTAAAAATAAATATGCAAACCAACCGTAAAACCATCGGCCTCCTATTTGTCCTTCTCGGACTATTAGTCATAGTGGCCATCATCTATTTCGTCTTCATGAAAAAAGCGGCCGTCGAAGAGCCTTTGCTTCCGGCTGATACCCCGACTAGCCAATTACCGGCGGGCGAAGAGAAGGGAACGACGACTCCGAGCGACCAGCCCCGCAATTATACCCAGTATGATGTCACTAAAGAGGCGACCCATACTGTCAACGCTACCGATTTAGCGCAGCGCTCCAAATCTTATGCGGAGCGCCTCGGCTCTTATTCGACCCAATCCGATTACGGCAATTTTACCGATCTGAAGATTTATATGACGGCCAGCCTGCAGGCCTGGGCCGATAAATATGTCGCTGAACAAAAAGCGAGCGCCAAGTCTGATTCTTATTATGGCATTACGGCCAAGGCGCTGACGACGGAAGTAAAGAGCTTTGATGATAAGGCTGGTACGGCCGAGATAATAGTCACGACGGAACGCCGCGAAAGCACGGAAAAAATCGGCGGCGGCGAGCCATTTACTCAAAAATTGGATCTCAGTTTTTTAAAGGTTAATGGCGAATGGCTGATGGATAAAGCCTATTGGGAGAAATAATAAAATACGTGGCTTCGCTTAGCGAGGCTTTTCAGAATATGCCAGGAAATATCAAAACAATCTTCGTCTGCTCTAATTGCGACGCCCAATTCCTGAAATGGAGTGGGCGTTGTTCAGAATGCGGCTCCTGGGGAACTCTAGGAGAACAGGTGACCGATTCTAAGTCCGAGAAGAAAGAAGCGGTCAAGAAGCTCGGCGGCGCGGAAGTAATCGATCTAGTATCGATAAAAGCTTCTTCTTTAGAGCGTTTTCAGACGGGAATCAGCGAAATCGATCGCGTTTTAGGCGGCGGCTTAGTGCCGGGATCACTAGTCTTATTAAGCGGTGAACCGGGAATCGGGAAATCTACTTTAGTCGCTCAGATTGCTAGCGCGCTTGGAAAAAAGCAGGCGGCAATCTATGTCAGCGGCGAAGAATCGGCCGCTCAAGTAAAATCCCGTTTGGATCGCTTGAATTGCAATATTGAGAATCTTAAATTCATTTCTGAAACTAACGTCGAGAAGATTTGCGCTTCAGTCTTGAAATTATCTCCGGGAATACTCATCGTTGATTCTATCCAGACGGTCTATTCCAGCCTGATTCCGGCGGAAGCGGGCGGGATTTCGCAGATCCGCGCGGCCGCCATCAAATTCTTGGAATTAGCCAAGGAGAATAATATCGCGGTTTTCCTCGTCGGGCATATCACTAAGGACGGCTCTATCGCCGGACCGAAATCTTTAGAACATATCGTGGACACGGTTTTGTATTTGGAAAATGAGACGAATAATAATTATTGCTTATTGCGCGCGGCCAAGAATCGCTTCGGTTCGGTCAATGAACTAGGCGTCTTGGAAATGACCGGAACGGGCTTTAAGGAAGTGAAAAACCCCAGCCTGATCTTCGTCGAGACTAGCGGCGAAAAAGTTTCCGGCTCGGCTATCGGCTGCGTCATCGAGGGCACGCGTCCGTTTTTGGCTGACCTCCAAGCCTTAGCGACTAAGACGGTTTTCGGCTATCCGCAGAGGAAGACCAGCGGCTTCGACCTGAATCGTTTGCAGGTACTGAGCGCGGTCATAACTAAACGGACGAAGATAAATTTAACGGCTCAAGATATCATCCTGAACGTTATTGGCGGCTTGAAGATAAGTGATCCAGCTTTAGATCTGGCGGCCTGTACCGCGATTATTTCTTCGCATCTTAATAAAGATTTCGATCGCCGGACCATAGTTCTCGGGGAAGTGGGCTTGGGCGGGGAAGTGCGCAATGTCTTCAAGCTAGAGGCGCGCCTGCAGGAGGCGGAACGATTAGGATTTTTGAGCGCGATTATTCCCAATGTTGATGTTAAAGGGGGAAAATTGCAGCTGAGCAAAATTAAGAACTTAGATGAGCTGGTAGATATTATAAAATAGGAAATTAGTTTGAATAAAAAAAGAAGACCAATCGGGGAGATTGGCCTTTTTTGTCACTTGAACGTTTACCGTTTACGACTGAAATCTTTTTTGATGGTTGGTTGTTTTTTTTGATTTGTTTTTTGTTTGTCTGTCTTTCCGATTGTCTGAGGAACGTTGAAATAATCACAGATATCTTTCTTGGTGACAGAGAAAACATTCAATCGCTTATCTGATAGACATGAAGTAGAGGGCACATAGCCCTTGTGTTCCTCATCAATCTTACGAATGTTGTTGACCTTGATACAGCCATTAGTTCTTTGGCAGTCTCCAATCGCGAAGATTACCTCAACCCCATCAAAAAATCCGTTGATTACGGTAGTTGCCTTTAAAGCCTTTTCGTCCATGCTAAAGATTTTTTAGGTTAAACAATAGGAAATATTATGAAAAGAACGCATTTATTTTATTGGTTTATATTACTATAATATTAAAATAAAGTCAAGGGCAGGGAAAATGATAATATTGCCCTTCCAGACAATACTATTGACATCTTTTAATAAAAGTGATATACTTATTTTAAGCAGAATTAGTCGAAAAATAAACCAAATCTGTATAAAGATGAAAAAGATCAGACGTTCTTTTAAAAAAATCTTAGTAACAATTGGATTTATTGGTTCAGTTCCAATCGCCTTTTCTCTCATTTCTCTTGCTTACATCTTTTTGACCTATCTTTATATCGGAATGTTCCCCGAAGAAGAGATAGCTCAATCAACAATGTGGGTGCTCTCTCGCGAGTATCTCAGAATCATTTTCACGTATAATCCAATAGTTACTATTCTAACAAGCGCATTAATGTGTTTCTCTCTATTGTTATTCTTTCATAAGATGACTTATCGGGCCGAAACTCATGAAAACATGTCACTCAGCTAAAAACTGATTGATAAAAAAGAGGCTCTCTGACAGGACCTCTTTTTTCTTATTCCAAATGTGCGTCATCTTCCCATTTCCCTAACTTTTCTTTCAAGAGCGGATATTTTTTTAGTTCCGGATCTTCGGCTATCAAAGCGCGGGCTTCTTCCTGCGCCTTTTTTATATTCTCATAATCAAATAAAGTCGCAATCTGGAATTCTGGGAAGCCGCTCTGATTAAGGCCGTATAATTCGCCGGCTCCGCGCAACTTCAGGTCTATCTTAGCGAGCGTCAAGCCATCGTTATGGCTGTTCATAGCATTCAGGCGTGTGATTGTTTTGGGGTTAGTGATTTCTTCTGAAGACGGGAAAAGCAAGCAGTATGATTGTGCCTCGCCGCGCCCGACGCGGCCGCGGAATTGATGGAGCTGGGCTAAGCCGAAGCGCTCCGCGCCCTCTATGATCATTAATGAAGCATTCGGGACATCCACGCCGACTTCAATAACGGCGGTGGCGACTAGGATTTGAATCTTGTTGCTTAAGAAATCGGCCATGATATCTTCTTTCTCTTTAGCTTTAAGCCTTCCATGGAGCAGCCCGACTTTAAGCTCGGGAAATATTTCCTTATCCAGCCGTTCATGTTCAGTTTTGACCGATTTTACCCCGAGGCGGTCAGATTCATCGATGAGCGGGCAGACCACGAAGGCCTGGCGGCCGGAGCTTATCTGTTTACGGATGAAGTCGTAAGCCTGGGAGCGGTTAGCTTCGGTAACTATTTTGGTAATGACCGGCTTGCGGCCGACAGGCATCTCATTGATGATTGATAAATCCAAATCGCCATAGATAGTCAGGGCTAGAGAGCGGGGGATAGGGGTCGCGGTCAAGGATAAGAAGTGCGGCGTCTGGTCGGGAACGCTATTAAAATCCAAGATCTTGCGGCGCTGGCCGACGCCGAAACGATGCTGTTCATCCACGACAGCTAGAGCTAAATCCTGGAATTTCACGTTTTCTTGAATAAGCGCGTGCGTGCCGACAATGATATCGGCTTTATTCGACTCTGAGTCTTTATGGCTATGAGTCAGGAGCGCTATCTTAAAACCATAATCCTTAAAGAGCTTGGTCAGGTAATTAAAATGCTGAGACGCCAGGATTTCGGTCGGGACCATCAAGACCGATCTTTTATTATTCAGAGCGACATTGAGAAGAGCCAAGGCTACAACTAAGGTCTTGCCGCTGCCGACATCACCTTCGAGGAGTCGGCTCATCGGAATTGGCTTTTCCAAATCGCGCAATATTTCCCAAGCGGTTTTTTTCTGCGCGCCGGTTAATTTGAAAGGCAGGGAAGCGACGAATTCTTTAGTCTCTTTTTCTTTGAAATCGATAGATAGAGCGCGCCGATTCTTCAAGTCGCCCTTGATCATCGCTGATTTCAACTGGCGCAGGAATAATTCCGCAAAGCCGAGGCGTTTTCGGGCCGTCGTTATTTCTTCGTGGCTCTTGGGGAAATGAATCAGATGTAGGGCTGGCCCTAAGTCTAATAATTCAAGACGTTTTTTTACATTTACAGGAATCCAGTCTTCTATCTTATCGGCTAAAGTAATCACTTCTTTCACTAGATAGCGAATCTGTTTCTGAGTCAGGTTTTCCGTCAGATGATAATTCGGGATCAGCCCTTTAGTATGGATAAGAGATTCAGAGTACATTTTTTCGGCGACTGGCGTTATCATGGATAAGCCGCTGTAGTCCTCGGTCACTTTTCCGGCCAAGGATATTTTGTCACCCGGCTTGAAAGTCCGAGTCAGGAAGGGCTGATTGAACCAGATGACCTTGAGTGAGCCGCTGTCGTCGGTTACGAGCGCTTCGGTTATGAACATACGCCGCTTGAAGCTTTTCTTATTCTGGATAAGTTCGATTGTGCCGATGACGTGAGTATTTTCGTTCGCTTTTAATTCGGCGATAGTACTAACGCTTGCGAAATCATCGTAACGGAAGGGGAAATAAAAAAGCAGGTCATGGACAGTTTCCAGACCCAGCTTTTTTAGTAGTTTAGAGGTAGTTTTGCCGACGCGGTTAAGTTCGGTTATGTTAGAATCGAGGCTTATCATAAGCTAAATGTGCTCCCACCAGGAATCGAACCTGGATTTCAAGCTCCGCAAGCTTGCGTCCTATCCGTTGAACGATGAAAGCTTATTTATCGGCATTGACGCCAACAACTGACAACCCTTATATTATTATAGTTTCAGTAGTTTAGTCAACCTCTCCGATAACGGCATCTCCGTTCTTTCCAAATTTTCATCTAGGTAGCGGACTAAGAAGTTTCTGACAGTCAGGGCATCTAGGCGGCGCAGGGGCAGGCCCAGGCGGGGTCTGACTGAACCCTTGAACTCGAAATAGACGCTTTTCAGGCTCTGTTTGGGCTTATAGAGGACGACAAAGCTCTTAATCATATCGTAGTCATAGAAGCTGCCACCGATTTTGACGCCTTCTGGGCCGAGTTCCACGTCGACCATCATCGGTGGTCGGCTCTCGTTGGTGATCATGATGATGATCGCAATAATTAGAAAGAGGGCGAAGAGGAAATTAGAACTAGTTCCAAGGAAGACTAAGCGCCAACTGCTGAAAGCGAAAAAGCAGAAGAAAATCATGATAAAAGCCGCTATTCCGGCAATTATATACCATTTTCGGTCGCGTTGCGGGACGCGGTATTCGGGGACTTGCCAGCGAAGGTATTGTGAGTTGTTTTCAGACATATTTTTAGGGCCGCCGTGAGTCAGGCGGTTTGACAAGCGAGACTAGATTTTATATAGTGATTATATCAAAAAATAGGAAAAAGCGGAAGCGGGACGACTCGCTGGGCTGATAGAAACGGTGAAACAATTCAATAAACAATGGAGAGGTGGCTGAGCGGCTGAAAGCGGCAGGTTGCTAACCTGTTATAGGGGTGTAAACCCCTATCGAGGGTTCGAATCCCTCCTTCTCCGCCCATAAAATAAAACACCCCCCTAGGTGTTTTATTTTAATAAATCAATTATAATCATATGACCACTTTAGAATTTCTTCGTCAGTTTCGCATCGGCGGCTATGCCGTTTTCGATTTGGTCGTCGCTTTTTTGGGAATCTATTTATTATCGCCCCTTCTTTCGAAAGTCTTTCTCAAGATTAGAATCAGTATTCCCAAAATAAATTGGGTATTTCTGACTTTACCGCTCGGCATCCTTACTCATTTATTAGTCGGAAGGATAACGCCGATGACTAAGAATTTTTTGGATATGCACGGCCATTATTTTTTAAAGATACTCATCTTAGGATTATTATTTTTCGGCCTGAGGGGTATAAAGATAATTAAGAAAGAAAAAAGCTCGAAGTAAGATGGACTAGGGAAGGGCACTTGACGCTCTTTCTTTTTAGAGATATAATTAGATATGTATCTAAATATAAAATTATTACTATGTCCTTAAGCCAAACCTTTGCTGCTCTCGCTGATCCGAACCGCCAGAAGATTTTGAGATGTCTGAAGAAATCGGAATTGCCGGTCAGCGAAATCGCAAAAAGTGTCGATATTACGCTAGCGACCCTGTCGCATCATCTTGATATCCTGCGCCGCGCCGATCTCGTCTCTTCTCGCCGTGATGGTCGGCAGATATTTTATGAGCTTAATTTGAGCGTCGCCGATGAAATTATGGAAGGGGTCGCGAAGATGCTCAAGAAGGGAAATTTATAAAAATATATGAAAAATCCTATCAAACATTCGTTTAAGACAGAAATTTGGCCGCTGCTTATTCTTCTGGTCGCCATCGGTTTTAGTTTCTGGGCCTATCCTCAATTGCCGGCGCAAGTTGTCACGCATTGGGATTTCTACGGCCGAGCGAATGGCTGGGGCAGCCGTGAGTTCCATTCTATCCTGTTTCCTGGCATCTTAGTCGCTATGTATGCCTTATTTAGCGTCATGCCGATATTTGATCCTCGGAGTGAACGTTATCAGGAATTTGCTGGCGTCTATCTGATAATGCGCAATTTAATATTATCAGTCTTCCTGGTAGTCTTCATGGCTGCGACTTTTTCTAATTTAGGTTACGCAGTTAATATCGGAGTAATTGTCTCGGGCACTATCGGATTGATGATGATCATTCTAGGAAATTATTTTGGCAAGCTGAAGCGCAACTGGTTCGTCGGGATAAAGACACCTTGGACCCTGTCTTCGGATAATGTCTGGAACAAGACGCATCGTCTCGGCGGCCGCTTGTTCATGATTTGGGGTCTGGGCTTAATTTTTGCGCCTTGGCTCGCGCCGACCGTCGCTTTCGTAATCCTTATCGGCGGGTTAGTAGCTTTGATTGCCTGGATTACTATTTATTCTTATGTTTTGTATAGGCAGGAAAAGAAAGAAAATAAGATATGATGAATAAAGTTTTAAAATATTTATTTTTAGTTTCCGGGTTAGCGCTTATCGGTTTAGCGGCCATCCGTTTCATGCCGAGTTTGAAGATTGAAGACGACTCGGAAGTGATTGGCGAGGCTGATAGGGAGACAGGATCTTCTTCTGTCCCAGTTTCTACTTCGTCTTCTACTATTTCCTTGCCTTCCATCTCATTGTTGCCATTATCCGCGGCTTCCTCTTCGGCTACAAGCTCGATTGTGTTAGTCGCTCCCGCTTCAGAGGTGGTTGCAAGTTCGGCTCCAGTCGCGATTCCGAAAGCCTCATCATCTAGCTTCATCATCCCGGTTCCGTTTACTTCTCAAGCGCCGCTAGGCGAATGGAGCGATGAGCGCCAGCAAGACGGCTGCGAAGAAGCAAGCGTCGCTATGGCTATGGCTTGGGTCAATGGAGAAAAAAATATTGCCAAAGAAGAGTGGCTGGCGCGGATACTGGCTTTGTCTGATTTTGAAGAAGAGAAGTATGGCGAACATCGCGATGTCGCTCTCGCTGACGTCGTCAGCTGGATGTTCAATGATTATTTTAGTTATGAAAAAGTGGCTATCAAGCCGGTAGCGAGCTCCTCTGATATTCTCAAGGAATTAGAGCGGGGGAATATCGTTCTGATTCCGACTAACGGTCGCGCTTTGAAAAATCCGAATTTTAAATCTCCCGGTCCGGAGGAGCACATGATTCTCATCAAGGGCTATGATTATAAGGCGGAGCAATTCATCACTAACGACCCAGGTACGCGCTTGGGAGAGAACTATCGTTATAGCTCGGCCGTCATCTTTTCTGCTATCCGTCCTTATGAAACCGGATACAAGTTACCTTTCCCGAAGACGCTCGTTAGGGAGATGATCGTAGTCGAGAAGTAATCGGACGCTAAAATTAGAAAATAAAAAAAGACTGCCCGAGGCAGTCTTTTATGTTGATAAAGTTTTTTTTGGTTATTTTTATTTACTCGATGCAGCAATTGATGACCTTCTTGACGAGCGCGCCGAGCTTGCCGGCGAATCCAATCGGTTCCTTGTCTTCGTTATTCAAGGCTCCTTCTTCGATTTTCTTGATATCGCCGAGATTAATCAATTTCATATTTAAGCCCCAGAACATGGAATATAATTCGTAGGCTTTCTTAAACATTTCTTCCGCCTCCTTCTTATCGCCTTTTCCTTGCGCTTTAGTCCCGACTTCCATTAAGCGGTAAGAAGCGCCCAAGAGATGCTTGGAGATGCACCAGACCTCGCCTTCATAGTCTTTGATTATTTTCTTCAGCAAGTCTTTGCGCATTTCGCGGACTTCGGCGAGCAGGTCATAATATTTTGGATTGCCGGTCTTAGCTCCCGTAAAGAAGAAATGCTCCTCAATGCTGACGAGATTCATGATCGCGATGGAGAGATCCTGATCAGAAGAAAGGTCGAGGACGTTATCCTTCTTGAGCTGGTCGACTTTTTCGATCATGTCATGCAGGCTTAAGATATCAGACATATTTTTATCTAGTTAAAAAATAAAATACTAAGCTTAAGACAATCAAAGCTTCGATCGGCATAGCAACTTTCTCAAAAGGAAAATGCGCGTGGCCGCGGCGCTTCTTAATTCGATCATACCAAAGGGTGAAGATCAGGAAACCGAGGCTGCCGGCGCCGATGCCGATAATCAGCTTGTCTAGTCCCCAGAGGCGATTAGACGGATTGCCGATAAAGCCTTGTCCCCAGAGCGGCCAGAGAGTTAAGCCATAGTAGAGGATGGCGATTAAGATATCGCGCAAATCTTTATTGCCTAAGGACCAATTTTTCTTGTTCAGCCAATTGATAGTCCAGATAGTAACTGCGACCAGCATGCCGCCTATCCAGACGCCGGCGACAGTATCGTCGATGCCTAAATATTCGCTCAGCCCGAGGCCGGCGCCGACGGCGATGACGCAGACCGGACAGACTGCTTGAGCTTTCAACGCGAAAGCCAGGCCGCTAGCAGAGGCCAAAGCAATAATTTTATTTTGGTTGCGGTTAGTCAGCATATTAAGAGTCAGTAAGATTTTTTATTTCAAAGTTTTGAAATAATTTATAATCGGCTCGTCGCCCATTAAGCATTCTTGGCCATTGAAGAAGAAGGGAACGCCGAGACCCTGAGTAGTATCTAGTCCGCAGTCGTTCGCTTTGCGCTCCATGAGAGTAGCGTTAGCTTGATTCTGGGAAACTTCTTTCTGGTCGAACTTTATCTTGTCGCTTATCCCATTCTCGTTGATATAGGCTTCGACATTTTTACAATGCGGGCACGAATCGCTATAGAAGAGGATCATATTGACCTGGCTTTTAGCGCGCACGATCGCTAGAATGAACATTATGACGATCACTAATATTATCAGCGTCCAATTTTTCTTGAAGAATCTCTTTATCTTATCCATAGATAGATTTTTTAATTTTGACGTAAATTTATAATAACATATTCTAGGTTGTTTAGCGATGATTCTTGATATTATCTAGGATTTCTGCGATAAAATCGTCCTTGGATATGTCTCTGGTGTCCATGGCGCCGCGGTCGCGGACCGCTAAAGTCGGGGAACTAGCTTCCTTGTCGCCGATAACGAGCATGTAAGGAACTTTTTCGTTAGCCGCTTTGCGGATCTTATTGCCGACAGTCTCATTGGCGTCGTCTATCTCGACGCGGATGCCGGCTTGCTTGAATTCAGCGGCTAATTTCTCACAAGCTGGAATATGAGTTTCGGCGACCGAGACGATTTTTACTTGGACAGGAGCCAGCCAGACCGGGAAAACGCCGGAATAATGCTCAATAATGACGCCCAGGAATCTTTCCATGGAGCCGAGCAGGGCGCGATGGATAACAACTGGAGTTTTCTTGCTGCCATCGGCATCGGTATAAGCCAGCTCAAAACGTCCCGGCAGCTGGAAATCTAATTGGATGGTCGCTAATTGCCATTGGCGGCCGATGGCATCTTTAACTTTCACATCTATTTTCGGTCCATAGAAGGCACCATCGCCCTCATTAATCTTATAATCTAATTTTGCGTTTTCAAGAGCAGTTTTTAAATTATTTTCGGCTTGATCCCAGACAGCTTTTTCACCCATGAAATGTTCCGGGCGAGTCGATAGATGAATCTCATCGATATTCAGGTTGAAAATTCGGTAGATGTCTTTGATCTTTCCTAATAAGGTAGAAATCTCATCAAGAATTTGATCGGGGCGGGCGAAAATATGGGAATCGTCTTGGGATAGGCTGCGAACGCGAGTCAGGCCGTGCAAGGTGCCGGATTTTTCATTGCGATATAGCGTCGTCGTTTCGGCTAAACGTAAGGGCAGATCGCGATAAGAATGGATATCGCGCTTAAAGACGAGCATGTGCGCCGGACAATTCATCGGCTTGATACCCAGGTCGCACTCATCGTCGGCATGGTGGAGGATGAACATATCTTCCTGGTAATGATCCCAATGGCCGGAAGTCTTCCAAAGCTCGGCATTCAATAATTGCGGCGTCCTGACTTCGCGGTAGCCATCGCCATAAGAATATTCGCGGATGAATTTTAAGAGTTCTATCAGCATGGTCATGCCTTTAGGCAGGAAGAAGGGGATTCCCGGAGCCCATTCGTGGAGCATGAATAAGTCTTGTTCTTTGCCGATCTTGCGATGGTCTCTTTTTTCTGCTTCGGCCATCATCTTTAAGTAAGCGTCTAATTCTTCTTTAGTATCAAACGCTAAGCCGTAAATGCGGGTGAGCATTTTGTTTTTCTCGTCGCCGCGCCAATAAGCGCCAGCGAGCTTGTCCAGCTTGAAGCTGCCTGGTTTGATTTGATTGGTGTTTTCTATGTGCGGGCCGCGGCAGAGATCGGTGAATTTTCCGACGGTATAATAACTGACGATTGTTTCACCCTTAGCTTTTAAGTCGCTGATGAGCTCGGCTTTATAGATTTCTCCTTCAGCCTTGGCTTTCTTTATTCCTTCATCGACGGTCATTTCGCTGCGTTCGAATTTGAGGTTCTGCTTCAAGAGATGCGCCATCTTCTTCTCGATCTCCTTAAGGTTGGTATCGCTGATTTTCTCCTCGCCGCAGTCAATGTCATAATAGAAGCCGTTTTCAATCGCCGGACCGATAGCGAGTTTCGCGTTCGGCCACAATTCTTTGATGGCGGCGGCTAGGAGATGCGACAGGGAATGGCGTTTCACTTCGATGCTGATTTCGTTTTTCATATAGTTGATTATTATAGATTAATTTTGTCTAACATTTTTTGATAGAGATTATTGACTACTGTCATTATTTTTTTATCAGCGCGGTATTGTTCAGTTTGGCTGATAAGCTTTTTTGTTAATTCGTTGCCGATTCCGAAACCTTCCCAGAACTCGTGATAACTGTTGATGTCTAATTTATCCGGTTCAGTATAAAGCCTAGCGATTACTTGATTAGATTCTTTAACTTTTTCCATATCTTCTCCATTCGGGTTAGCGGTGAATTCCAAATATGGCAGATAGAGTTTAATATTAAATTTCTTGGCGTCTTCAATGTCCTGAAGAATCTTTATCGCGGTATGTTTGACCCAGGTTTCACGATCATGGCCATAATCGTCCGTAAAAATATCGGGCAGAACCTCTCGAATTACTTGCCATTGGATTTTATCGGCTAGCAAATGTGCCAGCCAGCCTTTCTTAAAGTCGTCAGCCTCTTGCCAGTTCCAATCAGCATAGTCAGTCGGATGCGTTAATAATCGGTCAATCCCAGTAAAATATCGGCTATCGGGATAAATAGCTCCGACAACATATTTTTCTGTATCTTTGACTTGGTATTTGTCTTGGAGATCAAGCGCAAATCTCATGTGTGTCGCTTCTAAAGCCATAATTTTATTTTTATAATTTTTTATAAAAAAAGTCCCCTCCTCGCAAAAACAGTCAAGACTGCTTTTGCTAGGACGGGACTTATCGGGCGCGACTGGCGCCGAAATCGAGGTCTCGCGGTTCCACCTAGCTTTTTCCATCTCACGCATGGCGCAGGCCATGAGAAACGAAAACTCTTTTAGGATAAGCGGGCGCTTTATTTAGAAAAAGATGTTTTTCCAACCGAGTTTGGTGGGCTCGGGCGCTGGCTTAAAGTATTCTTATTATAGTATCGGCAAGTTTTTTTGTAAAGATATAAGAAAAGCTGGCTTTTAGCCTTTGGCTAAGACTAGCCCATATATTATTTTTGCGCCTTTAGCACGCAATGCCAGGGCGGCTTCATTCAGGGTCGCGCCGGTCGTCGCGACATCATCAATCAGGATTATGGTTCGACCATTTAGACTCGGACCTCTGTAAACGAAGGCACCAAAAAGATTATTAAGCCGTTCGGTTTCGTTTAAGGACGCTTGAGCGCGGCCATGTTTTATTCTTTTCAATCCGTCAGAGACAGGATAGGAGAAATTAGCGGCGAATTCATGGGCCAATAATTCCGCTTGATTGAAGCCGCGCCAGCGTCGACGTTTTTTAGATAGAGGGATGGGAATTATGAGGGGAATATCTTTGTTGTCGCCTGGGTCTTCGGTTAGTCCGCTAGTTTGGACGTCATTATGATCATAATGATTATGGAGATCCGTTAGCGCTAGTTGTCCGGACCAGTATAACGATAAGAAATTTGCCAGCGGCTTCCCTAAGGAGCTTACGAAATGATATTTAAATTTCTTAATCATATCCGCCAGGAGCGTGTCATCGTAATCGCCGGCGATATAAATCTTATCTAAAGCCGGGGTTTTTAAATTATTATATTTTTTTTCATTTCCATCAGTTTTTTTATCAGTTCCGAATCTTAAGCGCCGCAAACAATCCTGGCAGAGCCAAAGGCCCTCGCGTCCGCACCCCAGACATTCAATAGGGAATAAGAGATTCAGGGCGAATTTTTTAAATTGAGTTAATATTTTTGAATGCATATAGTTTTGTTTCTAAAAATTCAGGCATTTGTGCCTGAATTTTTTGCCAAAAATCATCTAAATAAAAAAATATTCATTAAACTCTATGGCAAATCAATCTTATAAATCTGATCCGTCGTTTTATCGGTAAAGTATAAAGAGTCTTTGCTGGTCGGGACTATGACTTCGGAAATATTATAAGCGCCGTCAGGGATGGCGATTAATTCTTTAGACCCGGTCGTCAGATTTATCTTGTATAAGTTATCCTTGGTCTTGTCGGCTAATTCTGGGAACATGCCTGCGCCCTTACTTAAGTTTTCCGGAACGGCGCAATAAACTTCGTTATTGGAGGCGAAGGTGCATTTATTCGCCCAAGTGCTCAGACTAATGCTCTGGCGGTTCTGGCCGATAGTGTCGCCACTGGCGCCGACTACCCATAGTTGCGGGTTAAGATTAGTAGCGGTGCTGTAGACGCTGTATAAGAGTTTATCGCCGGTTGTCGACCATTTTGATTCGAAACCACGGCCCTCGACGGTCGTGGATTTAAAATTTTCACCATTAAGGCCGACGAAATAAACTTCTTGGCGGTTGAAATCGACGCCCTCGGTATACATCGCGACGATTTGATTATTCGGGGACCAAGAAGGATAGACAGTCTTATCGTTGGTGCCGATATTTTCTAGAGCAGTCGCCTTAGAGCCGTCATCGTTAGAAACTACGAGGTAGCGATTTTCCTCGTCTAATCCCAGACTCTTGGAGACTATCTGATTGCTGTCTGGAGAGAAAGAGAAATCCTGCCAATGAGAGGGAAGGGTTACTTGAGATTTAGTTTGAAAATTATAGAGAATCTTGTTGCCATCCGGATATACGATTACGGCCTGGTTCTTGTCCGGCGCCCAGACGATGCTATCGACTCCATAAAAAACCTTATCACTCAAGGCGACGACGTTGCCCTGGTCATCGACTTTATAGAATTTTCCGTCGTTCTTGTCGTAATACTGGACCTTGCCGTCGCTAGATAAAGTCGATCCGAGGGTTGGGCTCTTAGTGATAGCGCTTGTCTTAGTTAATCCGCCGACCGCGGTCGGGCTGATTCCGCCTGCGGGCGAGACCTCGGTCGGGATAGTTATTCCGCCAGGCAGGCCGCTGCCCTCGCCGACAGTAGTTCCAGTCGTAGTTCCGACGCCGGCAGAGGGCAAGCCGCCGACAGTTCCTGGAGTCGTTGTCGCCGTCGGCGTTATGACGCCCGCTTTAAAGAAAAAACTCCACAAAAGATAGCCAAGGATAAAGACGAGAGCGAGAAAGCCGATGATTAGAAAAACCTTCTTGAAGCGGCTGAAAAAGTTCATATGTTCGCTTGTTTAATGTTTCTAAATAATATATAATTATTATATACTAACATTTGGGATAATTCAATTTAAAACGGGGAAAGCCCCGCAAAGTTTATGAGCTCTTTTTCCTTGGGTGGCGACAACCTTTTTTTAGGAATTGATATCGGTGATTCGTCATTGAAGATGGTTGAACTTAAGAAAAAGAATCGCCGGATCTATCTTTCCAACTACGCTTTTAGCGAGAATGTCTCGGAAGTTAACTTCATGAAGGTTGATGACGCTAATTATTTGGCGCGGGCGATAAATAAGGTTAGGACCGAAGCAGGCATAACTGCCAAAAAGGTAACAGCCTCGCTTCCGACCTTTGCCGTCTTTTCATCGATTATCAGCGTCAATAATGTCGATAAGAAAGGCATGGCCGAAGCGGTTAATGAAGAGGCTAAGAAAGTTATTCCTTTGCCGCTCGACGAAATGACTCTAGATTGGAAGATAATTCCGGATCAGAATGGCAAGATTCAGACCAAGGGCAATCTTCAAGTGTTTTTGACCGGCAGCCCGAAAAAGCTGGTTCGTAAATATATCGATATTTTCAAGGCGGCTAAACTAGAATTAGCTAGCTTGGAAACGGAAACCTTCTCGCTCGTGCGCTCGCTCGTCGGCGACGATAAGTCGACGGTTATGATTGTCGAGATCGGCGCCAATAGCACGGATCTATTCATCGTCAAAGAAAGTATCCCGGTGCTTAATCGTAGCTTAGCGGTCTGCGCTTCCACGGTTACGCGCATCTTGGCGGAGAAGCTCGGCCTCTCATATGCTCAAGCAGAACAATTTAAATTTGATCTGAGTGTTACCCTTAATGCCGATACTAATGAAGAATTGCCGCAGCTTCTGATCAAGACTTTAGAGCCGATTGTCACGGAAATGGAATACATGCTGGAGTTTTTTCAGTCGCAGAATAAAGGCAATGTCGAAAAAATTATCCTTTCCGGCGGCGGCGCCTTACTGCTTAATTTAGCTGATTATCTGTCTAAGCGCTTGAATATAAAAGTTATCATCGGCGATCCTTGGAATCGCGTCCGCTATCCGGAGGAGCTAAAGCCGGTGCTCAGCGAAGTCGGGCCGCGCCTAGCGGTTGCTATTGGTTTAGCCATGCGAGAAATCGAATAAAAATAAATGTTTTTGCAAAAAGGGAAACTTAATAAGAAAGAGGAGATGAGGAAGCATGAGCTGCAGAATCCAAAGATCTTGGAAGTCAACTTGATCAAGGAGGAAGCGGATATTTCTTTCGATTGGAATAAGAATCTTTTGGTTTTGGCGCTCGTTCTATTCTTAGCTGGACTGTTGGTGACGGAAGTCTATTTCGGTCTCAATTGGTGGGAGGCGCAAGAAGCGGCTCAGCTTCAGGTTCTGAGCGATAAGGTTGTTAAATTAGACGCGGAAGCAGCCGCTTTTAAGAAGTCGGCTAGTACCGCCCTGTCCTACAAAGAAAAATCAGCCGTCTTTACCGATTTGCTTAATAACCATATTTACTGGAGCAATTTTTTTAGCTGGCTGGAGAAAAACACCCTCAGCTCCGTCCGTTATGAAGGGTTTGCTGGCAGTATCGATGGCGTCTATTCCTTGTCAGCGACAGCGGATTCCTATGCGGATATCTCTTGGCAGGTTAAAGCCTTTTTGAATGACCCTATAGTCCAGCAGGTTCAAGTGGTTAACGCCGCGTCCGCCAAAAGTAAAACTAAAGCTAATCGCGTCAGTTTCAGTATCCTACTCAAGGTTAATCCGACTATCTTTAAGAAATGATTATGTCTAACCAGCCGGTTAAAAAACAGAATAGCCTGAATGTGTTTCTGAATGATTATTTCAATATCATGTTGGCGGCCGCCTTGATATTTTTCTTGTTTATCGCTTATTTAGTATTTTTGGGACCGAAATTTCGCGCGACGCAAGCGGCGATTAGCGTGAACACCGAAGAAAAACAGATCTTGTTCGAGACGACTCAGAAGAGGCTAGCTAGCCTTAAAGCCGTTTCCGAGATATATAAGAAGATAAGTCCGGCTGATCTGCAAAAATTCAACAGTGTTTTGCCGGATGCCTATGTCCGGGAAAGGCTGTTCGGGGAGCTAGAGGAGATTATCGGCCGCGGCGGCTGGCTGATTTCTGATATCGCCATCTCTCAGGACGAGGGAAAGAAGGCCGCAGCGCCTATAGTTACCGAAGAAGGCACGGCTACGGCCGCCTCGGCCCCGATTCTGAATAAGAAGATTGGTACTATCAGCCTACAGCTTAATATCAGCTCGATTGATTATCCCGGATTCAAGAATCTATTGCGCTTGCTCGAAAGCAATCTCCGCCTCTTCGACGTGACGAGCATAGAATTCTCGCCCGCCGATGATTCCGCCGCCGTCACTATTACTACTTATTATTATCAGTCCGTCTAGAGATATGAAAAAGAATTCTCCTGTCATCCTCTATGTTATCATTATCCTAGTCATCTTAGGAGGACTGGCGCTTTTTATTTTTAAGGATTCTATCTTAGGGGTCCTGCGCCAGCAGACAGGCGTGGACTCGGCCGCCAAGGTCAGCGATATTAGCGCGACTGTAGTGACGGTAGCGAGCTCGAGCGCGCTTGATACGAGCATTCTGAAATTACCGCGCTTTACCGCGTTGGTCAATCAAGTCACTAATTTTAATTTTGACAATATTTGTTGGCGTCCGGATGTTGTTACCAGCAAGACTGTCTCTCCTCAGACTGTTTCCGGCATGGCGGCGACGAGCACGGAAGAAGCGGCCGCGGCCAGCTGCGTCCAGGGGAATAGCCTGCCTTTCAATGTCGAGAAGAAATAACCTTATGGATAAGAATGAACAGCTGATCAATCTATTATTATCCAAGAAGCTGATTGATGCCGCCAAGGCGGAAGAGATCAAGCAAGCTCCTTTGAAGAACAAGGAAGACCTAGGTTCTTTTTTGTTAGCTCAGAAGATAGTTTCTGACGAGCAGCTGACCGAAGCACGCGCTGATCTTTATGGCATGCCTTTCTATAACCTGATGAATGAAGAAGTCCCAGAAGAGACGGTTAGGTTTTTGCCGGAAGAGATTGCTAAGACTTATAAGGTTATCTGCTTCGGCCGGGAGGGCAATGTTTTGAAAATTGGCCTCGTCGAGCCTAATCTGAAGGCGATGGAAGCAGTTAATTTCTTGGCGGCCGATGAGAAGCTCCAAGTCAGATATTTCCTTATATCTAACGCCAGCTGGCAGAAGATTTTCAAGCAATATCAGAAGATTGAAGAAGAAATCTCTAGCGCCTTAGAAATAAAAGCTAAGGAAGAGGGGGATGAGTTGGTGGCTGTCAAGACTGAAAATGAAGAGCTTAGCACGGAGGATATCAATAGCGCTCCGGTTTCACGCATCGTTTCCGTCATTATCCGTCACGCCGTGGAAGCGCGCGCTTCCGATATCCATATCGAGCCGTTCGCTAAGGAAAGCCGCGTCCGCTATCGTATCGACGGTATCTTGCATACTTCGCTGACTCTACCCAAAAGCATCCATAACGCGATTATCGCCCGCATCAAGGTCTTGGGCAAGCTTAAATTAGACGAGACGCGCGTGCCGCAGGACGGCCGCATCCGCCTGATCGTCAATAATCGGGAAATCGATTTCCGCGTCTCGACTTTGCCGCTCGCTAGCAATGAGAAGGTCGTTATGAGAATTCTTGATGTTTCTAAGGGCGCTCCCGGCCTTGAAGAATTGGGGTTCAATAAGTTGGCGTTAAAGCGCATCAATGAGGGCATTAAAAAAACGAGCGGGATTTTTCTAGTCACCGGCCCGACTGGCAGCGGTAAAACTACCACTCTTTATGCGATGCTCGAAATATTGAATCAGGAAGGGGTAAATATCTCAACCCTCGAAGATCCGATCGAATATGAGATTAAAGGCATCAATCAGTCGCAGGTCCGGCCGAAGATCGGCTTCTCTTTCGCTAATGGTTTGCGCTCTCTTTTGCGCCAAGATCCGAACATCATCATGGTCGGCGAAGTCCGCGATGAAGAAACGGCCGATCTCTCTATTAATGCCTCGCTTACCGGCCATCTCGTCTTATCGACTCTGCATACTAACGATGCTTTGGGGGCCGTCTTCCGTCTTCTAGATATGAAGATTGAACGCTTCTTGCTGTCTTCAACCCTAAAAACTGTTGTGGCCCAGCGCTTGGCGCGTCGCTTATGCGAGAATTGCAAGCAAGAGACGAAGCTGACTGATGAAGCGGTTAATGAAGTCATCGCTGAATTGAAAAATGCCCCTCTAAAGATAGTCCAGGATGAATTGCCTGGTTTAAAGGATATCGATAGGCCTCTAGATAGCTATAAGGTTTATAAGGCGGTCGGCTGTCCGCGCTGCGAGATGACCGGCTATTCCAGTCGCGTCGCGATCGCGGAAGTGATTGAAATAAATGATAAGCTGCGCCAGATCATCGACGAGGGTAAGGTTAATCTCGATATCAATACGGTTAAGCAGACCGAGGACTTCCTGTCGATTAAACAGGATGGAATTATTAAGATTTTGCAAGGGAAGACCACGATGGAAGAAGTTTTAAGAGTAATTGAAAGCTAACCTCTGTTTTATGCCGATTTTTAAATATCAAGCTAAAGACTCTAACGGAAAAGCGAAAAGCGGGACCGTCGTCGGCTTGTCGGAAAGTGAAGTATCCGCCAAATTAAGCAAGAAAGATTTGGCCATCGTCAGTTTAGCGGATATTACGAACACACCGTTGAATAAGATGTCTCGGCTGATCGCTCCGATCAAGACCAAGGACTTAGTCATTTTTTCGCGCCAATTCTCGGTCATGATTTCGGCCAGCGTTCCGGTCGTGGAGTCGCTCATGATTCTAATCGATCAGACGAATAATATCTCGCTTAAGAACATGATTTCGGAAATCGCTTTTGAAGTCGATGGCGGCGCTTTCTTGTCTGACGCCTTGGCGAAGCGGCCGAAAGTATTTTCTGAATTTTTTATCAATATCGTCAGGTCCGGCGAAACCTCGGGAAAATTAGATGAAGTTTTGAGCTATTTAGCTGACGAGATGGAAAAGAGCTATGACATGGCGTCTAAGATCAAGGGAGCGATGATATACCCTATTTTTATTATTTCCGCCTTATTCGGAGTCGGTATCGTCTTGATGGTTTATGTCATTCCTAATCTGACCGCGATTTTAACGGAAACTGGGGCTGAGCTGCCACTCTCGACCCGCATAGTCATCGGCGCTTCTGATTTTCTCAGAAATTATTCGGTGCTGATAATCTCTGCTCTAATCGGGCTCGTCATCGCTATTAAGTTTTATCTCAAGACTTATAACGGACGGAGGAACATTGATATAATGAAATTAAAGATGCCGATCTTTGGCAAGCTCTTCCAATATATATACCTGATGCGCTTTTCCCGCTCTTTGTCGACTTTATTAAAAGGCGGCGTCACGATTACGCGCAGCTTAGAGATAGTCGCAGAAGTCGTCGGCAACCTTATCTATAAGGAATTGATTCTAGAAACTTTGGAATCAATCAATGATGGTAATCCTTTCTCGACTGTTTTTGAGGCCTCCAGCTATGTCCCGAAAATGGTGCCGCAAATGATCTCCGTCGGAGAAAAGACCGGTAAGATTGATTCTGTGCTGGATCGCATTACCTCATTTTATACCAGAGAAAGTAGTAATATGCTAGATAATCTGAGTAAATTAATGGAGCCGCTCATCATGGTCCTGATGGGCGCCGGCGTCGGTGTCATGGTCGCGGCCGTGCTCTTGCCGATGTATAACTTAGCTAGCCAGTTCTAGCCCAAGTCCTCGGAAGTATTGCGTCCGGATATTAATAATGTTATACTATAGATAATTGCTGTTAATGAGCGAAATTATAAAATTTGTTAACATAAATATTAAAAATTAAATTCATCTTTAGCCATTCTCTTAATTTTTTAATTAAGGCTAGAATCGCTAATTTTGAGAGGAGGCTCTAATATGAAAAATAATAAATCAGGCTTTACTTTAATTGAATTGTTGGTAGTTATCGCCATTATCGGCTTGCTATCGACCCTTTCTATTCTAGCCTTGAACACGGCCAGAGCCAGAGCGCGCGATGCTAAGCGTATCTCTGACGTTAAGCAGATCCAGACTGCTCTAGAAATGTATTACAACGATACGAGCGATTACCCGGTCGACGCTTCTGTGGCTCCGGGCCAAGCTATCGCCAGCGGCAACGGCGTCTTCCTTCGCCAGGTTCCTAGCGCTCCGCTTCCGACCGATGGCTCGGTTTGCGGCAGCGACGTAACGGCTTATACTTATGCCAGACAGACAGCCACGACCGGCGGTAACGTATCTTATACTATTAGATACTGCCTAGGCGCGACCGTTAATGCCATTACCGGTAATGTGATGCAAACGGCTACTCCGGCTGGCATTAACTAAGGATACTATAATTTAGGACTTCTAAAAGAGCCGTTTTTCGGCTCTTTTTGTATTCTGTCGGCTGGAAAAGATTGAAGATTGTATGCTATAATCGGAGTATGGAATCGTTTTATTTCACGAAAAAAGAAGAGCTAGACGCTTTTATTGAAGGTATCGCTGACGCGCGCGGAGCTGAGTTCCTGCAGTCTTGGCAATGGGGCGAATTATTGCAAGCGGAAAAAGCTGAAATTCTTCGGATCGGGGCGCGATCGGAAGGGAATATTTTAGCCGCCGCGACCATCATCAAGAATTCGCTTCCAGGCGGTTATCACTATTGGTATTCGCCGCGCGGAATCGTTTTTAAATCTGGCTTGTCAAAAGAAGAGAGGGCGAAAGCTGAAGATTTTTTACTATTGGAATTGAAAAAGCTGGATAAGCGCGCGGTTTTTTTCAGGATAGAGCCGAAAGAAAAGATCGCGAGCCGCCGTTTCAAAATCGAGAAGACTCTGGACTTGCAACCCAAGCAGACCCTGATTTTAGATTTAACTTTAAATGAAGATGACCTGCTCAAAGCCATGCATCAGAAGACCCGCTATAATATTAATCTGGCCACTAAGAAGGGCATAGAGATAAAAGAGGGAAGCAGCGAAGATTTTCCGGAATTCTGGCGCCTGATGAATTTGACCGGAGAGCGCGATGATTTTCGTCTGCATAGCGCCGAGCATTATCGCAGTTTACTAGAAAATCGAGCAACGGACAGGAATGTTAAGAGCGGTTTGAGCGGGCAGGCTAATTCGAATTTTATTAGATTATTTTTTGCTTCTTATGAGGGCAGGAATATTGCCGCCGGCATGTTCTGTTTCTGGGGTGATAAAGTAACCTATATGCATGGTGCGAGCGATAACGAATTCCGCAATGTTATGGCGCCATATTTATTACAGTGGTCTCTGATAAAAATAGCTAAAAAAGAAGGCTATAAATACTATGATTTTTATGGCATCGACGAGAAGAAGTGGCCGGGGGTAACGCGCTTTAAGCTCGGTTTCGGCGGTCGAATCGAGAATTATTCCGGAACTCATGATGTGATTTTTTCCCCTGTTTTATATGGTTTTTATGAATTTATTAGAAAAATAAGAAGATTGATATAAATAAAAAATCCTCTATGTTAGAAATAAATAATACTACTAAAGAAAGAATAAACGCGAAGAGGCTTGAAGACATCGCGGATAAGTTCGCGCGCGCTTATAAGAAGAAGAGCGATGTTTCTCTGGCAATTGTCGGGCCGGCGCGAATCAAGAGTCTTAACCGTGATTATCGCGGCTTGGATAAGGCGACGGATGTCCTGTCTTTTACGGAAGAGAATGAAGTAATCATTAATATCGCGGATACGAAAAGCTATCGAAAATATCAAGAAATGTTTTTGGAGATCGGAATGGATATCAGCGTTTTAAAATCTGCAGTTCAGAAAAAGAGATTAAGTGAATATCTCCTTTATTTCTTATTCGTCCACGGATTATTGCATTTAGCCGGCTATGACGATAAGACAGAAGCGGGACGGCTGGAAATGGTCAGAAAGGGAAGGGGTTTTCTAAAAAAGATCGGATTAGTGCTATAATAACAACATATTATGATTCTGATTCCGGGAAAAAATAAGTTGATTTTTATTAGTGCGATTCTTTTAATCGTTTGTTTTTTCGCGCCCGATAACGCACAAGCCGCGACCTCGACCGTACGCGGGGCGGCTTGGTGGGGAACTCAATATAAATATGTATATTTTGATTGCTTAGATGATGTGACCGGCGACCGCTTAGACGTTGCCGGCAATCTGACGACGCCGCCCGGCTTTCGGTTTTATGCCCCGCCTTGCACTAACATAGTTCACCATGTCTCCATTGATTCAAACAATAATTTTTCCGGTGACGCCTGGAATTATTCGCTCGGGCTCATCTCTATGGACGGATTGGATATGCCGCCGGACGGCGGCGCCAGCATCAGCGCTTATTGTCCGAGTACTTGCAACCCCAGTAATAATTGCTGGGCCTGTTATAACCCGGCCGACCAGAAAGTTTATGGCTGGGCGCGAGTCGACGGCAGCGGAGACTGGATTAGGCTGGATAGCGCGACCACTACTCCAATCCTAAATCAAGGCTGGAATTATCTGGCTAGCTCTACTTTGCCCGGACACGGAGTCATGCCGGGAGATTTTGTTGGCGACGCTTCGAGTAATCTCGGCTGGCTAAGCTTTAATTGCGAGAGCGAGCTTGGCGGAATCGGAAATTGTGCGACGCGAGACTACAAGGTTTATATCGAGACTCTGCAGTTAGGGCATTTATCGGCTCCGAATTGGAGCTATAATGATGCTTGTAGCGAAGGAGCGTTGAAGGCAGTCTTGAAATGGTATCTCAGAAGCGGCGTGCAGGCCGGCTATGAAGTCGTCGTTAATGACAGTCCGACTTTCGCGACCTCGACCGGCGATTATATCTGCTGGAGCGGAATCAAGGCGCCTGCGGTCGCCTCGCAATATATCATTCCGAATACCGATGCGAATTGCCAGAACCTCAGTTATAATTCGAATTATTATTGGTGGGTGAGATTATATTATCTGGACGGCGGCGAATATAAGCCGACGCCATGGTACCGATATGGCACCGATGATAATCGGTACGATGGAGACGGTGCGGAAGACGACCAGACGGACGGCAATCCGGACGGCAACATTGAAACTTTTACGACCTACCGCCATGAGTTTCCCACTCCTTTCTTCAGCTGGTCCCCCTTTGACGTCCTAGTCGGAACATCAACCGATTTTACTAGCAGCGGCTCCGTCTTCTATTCGAGCATATCTCCGGCTTTACCGCAGAGCTGCTATGAATCTAGTTGCCGTTATTTATGGACTACGACCGACGCTTCGGCGATTATCGGCGATCCGACTAACGCGACGACCGCAATCACTTTTTTTTCCGCTACCGGTACGACCATAACTTTGCGACTAACGGATAATGATAATTATGTTTGCAGCCTGTCGACGACTCTGAGGATAAATTACGGCCTGCCTATCTGGCGGGAAGTCAAAGCAGAATAATATGAAATCAATCGATAAGAAGGCCTTCACCTTGATAGAAATGGTTGTCAGCATCTCCATGATCACTATTGTGACCGCTCTTTTCATAGTCAATTACCGTTCGGCTAATAAGCGGACGGATCTTATCATGACGGCGCAAAATTTAGTTGCCGATATTCACCTGGCGCAGAATAATACTTTGGGTCTCGTCAAATATAACGATACGGTTCCGGCCGGCGGTTGGGGGATATCTTTCGATGTCGATAATGATCATTATATTCTATTCGCTGATTTAGATTCGCCCGAGGACGCGGGCTATATGAGCATGGACGAGGCGACGGAGGCACGCCCCGAGTACGGCGGGCGCACGACGCAGTTAGCGCCAGACATCAGGATATCGAAATTAACTCTTGATGGCGGAACCGAAGTCAATGCGGCTAGCGTTACTTTTTTGCCGCCTGATCCCAGAACTAATATCTTCGATACTAATACCGCGACCTCTTCCGCTCTAGAGATAGAGCTGACCGAGGGAAGAAATAATAGCATCAAGACGGTCCGCGTTAATTTTTTGGGATTGGTTGAAGTTTTAGATTAATCTAGATATGAAAGGAAATTTTTTAAAATCAGGGTTTACGCTCGTCGAGGTAATCGTCATATTATTCATCATGTCCATGGGCCTGGTCGGAATTTTAGGGCTTATCGTCCAGAATATCCAGAGCCAGAGCTATAATAAGAGCAATCTGATCGCCTATCAGCTGGCGCAAGAGGGCATTGAGCTTATCCGCCGGGTCCGCGATTCTAATTGGCGCGCGAGCCTGCCCTATGACGATAAGCTGGCGGCCGGCCAGTACTATATGGATTATGAAGACGCGGCTCCGAACGCGTATAATCCGGCCATGGTTGAGCAGATTATCATGGGAAAGAATGCCGCTAATTTTTATATCCATGATACGACTGCGACGGCTACGCCGTTCTCCCGGCTTATAACCATCCAGACGATAGATGACCATTCTTTTCGGGTAGATTCCAGTATTACCTGGGCGGAGCATGGCCGGAATTACGTCTATGATTTAGAAACGATCCTGTATAATTGGCGTTAAAATCCCATGAAAAAATATAAATTACAAACAAGCGGATTCTCTCTGGTCGAAGTAATAGTTTCCGTAGCATTATTCTCGGTGATTATTTTATCTATGACGCAGATTTTTAAGATGGTCATAGACAGCCAGCGGAGCGCTCTGGCGACGCAAAATGTCCAAGAGAGCTTGAAGTATTTCTTAGAAGTTATCGGCAAGGAAATCAGGATGGCGCAGAAGAATGAAGGCGTCTGTTCGGGGATACCGGATGATGAGATATATGTCATTAGCAGCAACGCTTATGGCGGCACTCTTTATTTCAAGAATTATTATAATCAATGCGTCACTTATTCTTTGGATCAAGACGGCACTGGCGACAGGCAGCGTTTTCGGGTGTCGCGCGGTTCTGTTTCTGATTTCATCTCGCCGGCCAAGATCCGAATCGAAGGCTTGTCTTTCATCAACGCCAGTCTAGCTTCGACGACTCAGCCGGCGATTACCCTAAATATTAAGGCTTATGCTCTCGGGCAGGGAGAATTCAAGTCAGAAATGGACATTCAGACGACGATGACTTCGAGATATTATAAATAATTATGAAAATATCCGCCCATAAATCAGGGAGCGCTTTAATTCTGACCATGTTTATCATGGCCGGGATGCTGATAGTCGCCCTGAGCGGCGCTTATGTCGTTTTTTTAGGCATCAAGGCCGGTGGCATTCAAGCGCAGTCTACCAAAGCTTATTATGCGGCCGAGACTGGAGCGGAGAGATTGCTTTGGGAGCTGAGGCAGAACAGCTATTCTTATGAAGATGAACCGGGGACTCTAATATTTCAGGGAGATTTGGTCGGAGAGAGCCGTTATGACGTCTACTTTATCGATTTTCCTCCCCTGGTTTTCAGAGCTATTGGTGAATATCAGAACTCGAGGCGCAGCGTCGAAATCCGGATCTGATCCGGATTTTTTGAAGTCTGCTATATCCTTGGCAGGTATTTGAGAAAATGCTATAATTTAAGCAAGAAATAATTGAAAAATATAAATTTTTAATGTTCCTATTTTCAGGACAAAAATCAAAAATTTTTCTAGCTGTTTTTGTAATAAACGGTATTTTTTTGTTAGCTATCAATCCGAAGATGGTTCAAGCTTATCATTCGACTTCCAGCTACGATAAGCTCTACAATGATACTCTGACTTCTGACAACTGGAACGATCTGTTCGCCGACTTCGTCAATACTTGGCTGCCAGTTTCTTTGAACGGCCCGGTCGGCATCGCGACGAGCGCTCCCGCCGTAGGGTTGGAAGTCAATGGTCTCATCAGTGGCAGTTCGATATTTTCATCCGGGAATGTCGGTTTTGGCACGGCCGTGCCGACAGCTCGCCTCGAAGTTGTCCCAGCTTCCGGCTATTCAGTTCTCGCTGGAAATTTCAAGATCGGCAACGTAGCTCTGCCCACTGTCGATTCTGACGCCGCGACCAAGGGCTATGTCGATTCTTTCGTCGCTTCCGCGACTAGCTCGATATCTACGCTTTGGGGTGGATTGATTGGCGGAAATATCTGGAGTTTAAATAGCGGTAATGTGGGGATCGGAACAACTGCCCCAACATCCCAATTACATATTGGGTTGAATAATGTTGGGATAGGAACGGTGTCTGTCCCAGCAGGAGGAACGGTAGTTACGGGAGTTGGGACAAAATTTTTAAATCAAACTCATCAGGGAGGCTTTACAATAACAATTGGCGCAGAAACGAGAACTATTACTGTTGCCATTAACGACACATCTCTGAATGTATCTGCTGCGTTTACAAATGCCTATACCGACAGCCCATTTACGATCAGCGGAACCTCAAAAGTAGTGATTGATGGTAATTCTTATGGCAGATTCTCGTATAGCTCTATATTAACTGAGATTAATTCTAATAATAATGGCGCATACGGGCTAAGAACTAATAGCGCGGTTAAGGGAAATGGTTTCTATTTATATAATTCTACCGGCGGGTTTTATACTAATACAGGAGTCCCAATGTTCTATGCGACTGCCACGGGCAGATTTGGTATAGGCACGACCAGTCCGGCCGGGTTCCTGCATGTTGAGGGAACAGGAAACATTATCTTGAATGCCGGCAACGTCGGCATCGGTACGACTAGCCCCCTAGCTAAGTTAGAAGTCGTTCCGGCTTCCGGCTACTCTATCTTGGCCGGAAATTATAAGATTGGAAATGTCGCTATTCCGACCGTCGATTCTGACGCGGCTACGAAAGGCTATGTCGATTCTTTCGTCGTTTCTTATGTCGCTTCTTCAACTGGAGTCGTTTCGTCCGCTCTCTATGTGGGCATAACTCCCACCGCCTATACCGGCGATAACAACGGTTCGGCTGGGTACACGACTGCTCAAAATGCTTGTAAGGCCGCCTATGCCAGTTCTTCTGTCTGTACGCCCGATAATATTTTAGGATCAATCGCGGCCGGAATAACTTTGGCCGCCGAAGATGTCTGGATCTTTGCCGGCCCTCCGGGATATACGGCGGCGGCGAATGACTGCGAAGGCAGGTCGGTCGCTACTACGGCCGCTTATGGAACTTATTGGCAAATTGCGATGTCCGGACGGCCGCAAGGCCGCGGTTTGCTGATGACCTGCAATAACTCTTTAAGAATAGCTTGTTGCCGCTAATAAGGGCTGTTATAATTTAATCAAGTTATGCTGAACAAATCGTTAGCCATTTTAGTCATCACTCTCGGCTTGATAGTCGGTTTTTCCGCGCGCGCGAACGATTGTCCGACTGATAACGGGGCGGGCGTGGGCTGCAATATCGGTATCGGCGAATATTATTGCGGCGGCGCTTGTCGGACCAATCAGCCGCAATGCTTGACTTGGACGCCGTCGCCGATCTGTGCCTCGATTTTTACATGTACTAATTTTGCGACCGCTGACGCTTGCGGCTATGGTGCGACTTGTTCTAGCGGCTACACTCGTTGCGGCGCTTGGCCGAATTATGTTTGCACCGCGACAATCGCGCCGGTTTCTCCTTGCAGTACCTATGATACTTGCAATAATTATTGTACGGCTTGTATCTCCGGTTATGCATTATGCTCCACGACGCATACTTGTGTCGCTAACCCTGGTTGTCTGCCCGGTCAGACTTTTAATGCTTGTACGGCCGCTTGCGAGGGAACAGTCTCAATGCTGAAACTCGGTTATGATTCCGTTTCCGGCACATCCGTCATCCAGAGCGCGGCTTATCCGACTTTATATATTCCATCTTCCAGCAATGTCGGCATCGGCACCTCTACTCCGGCGGCGAAATTAGAAATAATTCCGACTTCCGGCTATTCGATTCTCGCCGGTAATTTCAAAATCGGCAATGTTGCCATGCCGACGGCCGACGCCGATGCGGCGACGAAAGGCTATGTCGACTCAGTAATCTCCTCGGCGACCAGCAGCCTAGAATCTTTTTGGGGTGGAACCGCTACTGGAAATATTTGGAGCTTGAATAGCGGCAATGTGGGAATTGGGACAACTACGCCGACTTCAAGATTACATGTTTATGGAACAACCGATTTCACGGCTACTCTGGCGACGCCGAGCCAGGCTTATTCTCCGGCGCTTCTTTTTACAAATCAAACCGATTCGTTTATAGAGAACATTAATGGCGGGGCATTTCAATTAACAGATGTAAATGGTAATAAATATTATTCCGTGAGTACGGCCGCGGTCCATACATTTGATTCTCCGTTGAATTCTCCGGCGATGACAATCAGTGCCGGGAATGTCGGCATCGGCACCTCTACTCCGCTCGCTAAATTAGAAATAATTCCGACTTCCGGCTATTCGATTCTCGCCGGCAATTTCAAGATCGGCCACGTCGCTTCGCCGACCGTCGATTCCGATGCGGCCACTAAGGGATATATTGATTCTGCTATTGCCGCGGCGACTTCTTCTATTACTGGCTTGCCGACAGGCAGCTCCGGCCAGACCTTGCGCTATGACGGGGCGAGTTGGACGGCTAATTCCGTCCTATATAATAACGGAGTGAATATCGGCATCGGCACGACTACTCCTAATAATTTAATTCAAGTTTACGATTTAATTGATTTTGATAACATAGAGTATAATACTAAAATAGGATATCAATCAGGAAAGAATATTGTCTCTGGAGCTGTTAGTAATACTTATATTGGTTATCAAGCAGGTTTATCTAGCGCCACTCTCGGCACTTCATTAGCAGATCATAATATTGGTATTGGTCATCAGGCTTTGTATGTTAATACTACTGGTTATGCCAATGTTGCTATAGGTACTTCCGCCTTGAGTAGGAATACTACTGGATACCATAATTTCGGCATAGGATATTTAGCGATGTCTGTGAATACCACGGGTTATCGTAATTTTGCTCTCGGATCCTTTGCCCTTAATAGTAATATTACGGGTAATTATAATGTAGCTATTGGTAATTATGCTCTTTTGCGTTCTACCCTGAGTTATAATATTGCGATCGGCGGAGCGGCGGGGCAACTTATCTCTGGCGGGGGCAATAATACTACTTCAGCTAATTCTATCTTTTTGGGTTATGATACCAGGCCGTTAGCCGATGGCGACACGAATGAAATAGTTATTGGGCATTTGGCTATCGGAGCTGGCAGCAACAGCGTTATGCTTGGCAATAGCAGCGTTACCAAAACGGTATTAAATGGCAATGTCGGCGTCGGAACGTCTACTCCGAATGCTAAATTAGAAGTCATTCCAGCATCCGGCTATTCTATTCTCGCCGGAAATTATAAAATCGGCAATGTCGCTTCGCCGACGGCCGATTCCGATGTCGTAACTATGGGCTGGGTTAATTCCGCCCTGTCTTCTGTCAGCGCCGCCGCTGTTTATTCGACTTCTACTCCCGCGACTTATGCTGGATCTCAGAGCGGATATTCCGGAGCTAATGCTCTCTGCGCCGCGGTCGTCGCCGGTACGCACGCTTGTACGACCGGAGAAATATTTAACACCATCAATACTGGCGCGGGCGCGACTATTCCTTCCGGAACCACCCTCTGGGTTTCTAATGGTCCTCCGGGTTATACCGCTAACGCCAATGATTGCATGGGTTGGACTAGCGCCGTCGCCGGTAATTATGGGACGGTTTGGGTCAAGCTAGCGACTGGAGACGGTTTTGGGTCATTAAATGTCTGCAATACGGCACGCAGCTTCGCTTGCTGCCAATAAATTTATAATATAGAAAAATATGAAAAATAAATTCCTAATCTCGATTATACTGCTCTTCGGCTTATTGTCGGCGGCGGCGGCGCGGGCGGACACTTCGACGCGAGGCTGCGAAACTAATACGATGAAATCCGGCGTATTCTGTAATTGGGCGGAATTAAAATCTTGGTGTAATGGCAATACCCTTACTTGCGAAGTCGAATCTACGACCGCTTGTCCAGCTAACCCGACCGGCGGAACTTATGCTTTCAGCTGCAATACCAATACCTGCGTCCTGACTTGCAATACCGGCTATACTAATTGTTCCGGCGCCTGCCAATTGAATGTGTCCGTGCCTAGCAATTGCACTTCTTATGATCAATGCACCGCAGTTTGCTCGGCTTGCGCTCAAGGCTATGAATTGTCCGGCGGGGTTTGCATCGGCGCGACCTTAAAGCTGAGCAGCGACTCAGTCGGCGTTTCTAATTATATTTTCCAGACAGCCACTCCCGTCTTAACGATTCCGAGTACCGGCAACGTCGGCATCGGCACGACCACTCCGATAGCTAAATTAGAGATTATCCCGGCCTCCGGTTATTCGATTCTTGCCGGGAATTTTAAGATCGGCAATGTCGCTTTACCGACTGTTAATTCTGACGCGGCCACTAAGGGATATGTCGATTCCGTGGTTTCCGCCGCGACTAGCAGCATTGGCACTCTTTGGGGCGGAACGACGACGGGAAATATTTGGAGCCTGAATAGCGGGAACGCGGGCGTGGGGACTGATAATCCGACTAGCAAATTGACCGTCGGGTCTCTGGCGGTGAGCGAGCCGACTGATATTTTAGTTCAAACAGGGGATACGCCGGCTTTCGCCTCATTGACTTTAGCGTCGGGCAGCTTTGTTTCGACCCTGAAATCTTACGGCGAAGATGATTTATTCTCAATTAACGTCGGCAATACGGATAGCCTGAATATTCGCAGTTCCGGCAATGTTGGTATCGGGACCAATATTCCCGGAGCGAAGTTGCATATAGCGGGTAATAACGTGACTGATAGTGTCGGTAGTGATATTGTCTTGTCTCGCTATTGGGTTTCTAACACCGATACAAGAGCCAGTGCTATATTTCATTATCGCAATAGCACACCAGGCACTGACATGTTAGCGTTTGGAGTCTCTGGGGCTGTAAATAGTAGCAATGTGAGCATTCTGGCGCCAAATCAAATCAGTATGGCTAAGATGGTAATCCAGGCAAATGGCAATGTCGGTATCGGCACGACATCTCCGACGGCGAAATTAGAAGTCGTCCCCTCAACCGGCTACTCGATTCTCGCCGGAAATTATAAGATCGGCAATGTCGCTTTGCCGACTGTTGATTCTGACGCGGCGACGAAAGGTTATGTTGATTCGACTATCGCCTCCGCCACCAGCAGTATCACTCTTTGGGGCGGAACGACGGCCGGGAGTATCTGGAATTTGAATAGCGGGAATGTCGGAATCGGGACAAACAACCCGGTCTCTCGTCTACATAGCTATAACTTCAGCGCGGATGGCACCGCTCCGGGTAGGACCAGTATCATTGATGTTTTGACTCTAGAGACTACTAATACCGCCTCCGCGCCTTATAGAGGATTTGGGCAGGGTATCGAGTTCCGAGGAAGAACATATTCCAATGGCACAATCCGAAGTTTGGGTCGGATAGCGACCGTTTTGACTGATGATTCGGCCACTAATACCGGATCATCTATCATATTTCAAAACGTCGCTGACTCGTCGACCGTGACTGCGCCGGTAGAGAGGATGAGGATCCAATATGACGGCAACGTCGGGATTGGGACGACAGCGCCGGGGGTAAAACTTGATGTAAGCGGGAATATTAAAACTTACGATTCGTACGGAGCATATATAGGATATAGATCTTTTGGTTCAAATTTTAGGTATGATAATGATGCAATTTTTAGAACGGTGGGTACTCATGCTAGTTACGGTTATTCAGGTATGGTAGCAAGTTGGGGGGCACTTACTTTTTATACTCTTTCCGGTATTGCTACAGTAGCAGACGCGACAATAACACCAACTGTACGAATGACAATTAATGGCACCGGCAATGTCGGCATCGGCACGACCACTCCGCTGGCCAAATTAGAAGTCGTCCCTTCAACCGGCTATTCTATTTTGGCCGGGAATTATAAAATCGGCAACGTTGCTTTGCCGACAGCGAACGCTGATGCCGCCACGAAGGGGTATGTCGATTCTGTCTTAGGGACATCGACGGCTGTCGGATTCCTGCCTCTCTCTGGCGGAACGATGACAGGCTCTATTGATATGGGAAACAATAATATCACGAACCTTAATAATCTGACAGTCAATAAGATAACGGCGACGACTATCGATCCTCTCTATAATATAAAAGGAATCAACTACTCTACTTTCGCTCCTTCTATCGCCGGCGGCGTTAAGGAAGAATATACCGGCAAGATTGGAATATATAAGCCTATCGCTACGCACGAGTATGAAGCCGTTATTGATTTTTCCGCTGTGAAAGAAGGCAGTGATCTTTGGCTCTGGCGCCAAGTTATCGATTATGATAAGAGTTCAGTCGATGTCGCTATTGCTCCTTATGGCCGTTTTGCTCAGGTTTATTATCTTGTCGACGGGAATAAATTGATTTTCCGTTCCGATAAGGCGGTAGAGGTCTCTTATCGCTTAACAGCTAAGCGCTTTGACTGGCGCGACTGGCCGACTCTTTCTAACGATCAGACGACGTCCGGGTTGAAGGTCGACTATTAATTATGCTATAATATATAGCAATTAACATAATTTAAAAAATATGGAAAACAAATCTAAAAAGATGCTGATTCTCCTGGGGGTAATTGTGGTCATAGTCCTGATTATCGTGGTGGCCGCTCTTCAGGGCAAGAAGGCTGGCACGCAGGAGGTTCAGACAGGCCAGCCGGCTGACACGACTGGCGCGGTCGCAGGCGAGACCCCAATGGCCGAGGCTCCGGCGCCTGTCGTCAACGAAATATTGAAGGACGCGACGATTGCGGCTCCCGGAGCGAGCGCCATCACTAAAGATAACAAGGTCGTTACTCTCGATGGCCAGCAGACCGTAAATAATGTCGCGCAAACATCTCCTTTAGCTCCGTCCGAAAGCGGTCCGGTCAAGAAGGAAACGTTAGCTCCTAGCGTTATTAAATTAGAAGTGAGTGCGGCCGGTTTCAGCCCGAATTCATTCACCGTTAAGCCGGGGGCAGCCGTTTCCGTCTCTATTACTGGCATTGACTTCGCTCATGCCTTAGTTTTTGAGGACCCATCCTTAGCCGCTATCGGTATCGGCGTTTATGCTAAGGAAACGAGAGTTATCTCTTTTAATGCCCCGGAAAAAGCGGGCAGCTATATTTTCTTCTGCAATGTCGGCAACCATCGCTCTCGCGGCGAGGTCGGCACGATGATCGTCAAATAACGGCAACTCCAAATTTCTATAAGGACAATTATTTAAAAACATCGGCTCTAAGGCCGATGTTTTTAGATGTTATTTAGGTTTCCGTTATGTTATAATCTGATTAGCTGACCCAGGTTACATATTATTAGAATAATTTTTATTTATGGCTATTAAGCTATCCCTGGCCACCGTAAAAAAAATAACGCTCGCAATTATCGCCATTATTATCGCCGTCGCTTATTATTTTATTTCTTATTTTTTTTGTTATTTCTTGATTAATATTGGCCTTATTTCCGCCGTTGATTCCAGTGATAATTTTTATAATCCTCTAGCCGTGAAGATAGCGGAAATCACGAAAGGCGATCAGGAAAAACCGACAGTTGCCGTGGCTACTTCATCCGATTGGAGCAATAATTTTGAAGTTGTCAGCCCGCTCGACTCTGTTTCCGCTCCGACTCCGGCGTCGACCTCTCTTCCGGCTGCCGATACTCCGGCCACTTCTTCGCCCGATGTTTCCGTTCCTGGTCCGTCGATCGCTCCTCTTTCGATAGAATCTTCTACCGTCGCCGTTCCGCCCCAGCCGGATTCAGCTCCGAATGTTTCTGACCCCGCCTTGTTCTTCGGGTCTTATTTTGATACTTTTTCGAACAATAAATATGTCGATTCTGCGCAGACGACTCTCTACTACGATGAAATCGCCGCCGCCTATTTCTTTCCACCCGATTATGCTTTCACGGAGATAGAAGCGGATGTCGATGCGGCCGATCAAGAACTTCTCAATGCGGTCAGCCTGAATAATTTTGAAGGCCCTTACGGCGATAAGCGCTGCCTGGAAGATCGTTGCCTGGAACAGAAGGGAAGCGACCTGTTTTTTGAGAACAAGAAATTGGGTTTGCCCGGGGAATTGTCGGGTTCGAATATCGCCGCGGTCTCTATCGGAAATTTAACAAAACGCTGGCTCGTGGGGTTTACCATTAAGAATGAAGCGGGGTATGAAGGTATAGCCTATTATTTCGACGGTCATGATTTTTTTAGGCTCCAGACTCCGGCGCCGATGGTATCCCCTTATTTCGGGCTTCTTGGCTTCGGCGGCGGCGAAAATAATTTTCTGGTCATTTATGGCGCTTATAAAGGCATAGCTTACCATATTCAAGGCGATAAGATTTCCGATATCAGCCGTTTCTTCGATACCCGCGTCATGAACGGCGGCTTTAAAGCCGAAGTCTTGTTTACCGCTTTCGAGACTAATATCAATTGGTATGTCTATAGCTTGACCTCATATCGCCCTGTCCTGATAAAATTATGGCAGAATCAAGGACCGGATATCGCCGGGGAAATGATCCTCAATAGCCTCTTCCAGAGATATGACGAATCGGCCGTTTTTAGGTTGAGCCTGGCAGACGGCAATGCGATTACCTTATTAGCAAAGCTAAAGAGGAGCGGCCGTGATCATTGGTTTAATTTTCGGGACCAAGGATTTAAGAATGAGAACGGAGGTTCGCTAGTTTCTTTACCCATAGCCCATGATGGTTACGCTTCGCTGATAACTATCGTTAAGATCGCTAAGAGTTCTTTAGGCATTGATAAAGCGAGCGTCGACAAGGAAGAATTCTCATTTTCCGCCGATAGCCAGCAATGGATCAAGCTGGGGAACGAGCAGAATGTCGCTATCAGCGTGCTCGCGACTCGTTATTTTCTTCTAAAGGTCGCCTTGCCTAGGGTTAGCGACAAATTTTATTCTCCTTTTGTCAGCGATATCCTGTTTAATTATTATTGTCGTAAATAATGGAATATGGTATAATTTAAGAAAAGAAGACATATGAGCAGAAAGAAAATAGCTATCATCGTCTTGGTTGTTTCTATCGTTTTAGTGGCGATAGTCTCTTTAGTTTTAAAGGCGCGAATTGGTTCCGAGGCGGTTGTTTTGATTCCAGAAAAGACGCCTATTTTGGAGAACCTGAATATTTCCAGTACTTCCGATGAGTCCGTTCTAGTTTCTCCGGTCGCTCAACCTCTCAGTGTCGCCGACCTGAGCCTGAAGGCTTTGCCGAATGCGCCTGAAGCGCCAAAAAAAGAGTTGGTAAATAATAATGATATTCCCGCCGCCGCTATCAGGTTAGATATATCTAGCGATGGTTTTTCTCCTAAAGAATTCCGCATTAAGGCCGGCGCGGAAGTGGTTCTAGCCTTGGCTGCTACTGACGGCAATGCCCATGTCTTTATTTTTCCGAACGCTTCCTTAATGGGATTGACGACGATGGTTTTGGCCGGCGAAACTAAGATTATTACTTTCACGGCGCCGGCGGCCGGCTCGTTCTCATTCCGCGATGATATTCCCGGTTTCCGTGAAAATATCGGAACGATGATCGTCGAGTAATTTCGTAGCTTATTATTTCAAATAATATTATGTCAAAAAAAACTTTCATTTTTTTTGCGTCGGGGCTGGTAATCTTTTTTGGTTTCCTGATCGTTCGGGCAGTCGCTCCGACTTTTCAGTCGGGCGCAGTCATCGCTCCGAGCCAATCCATTACTTTTACCGGCTCGCCGAATCGCATCATTAATTGGGCTAGTTATGAGGGGAATGCGGTCACGGCGACTTATGCGGCCACTGCCGGTTCAGCTACGACCGCCGGTTCAGCTACGACCGCCGGTTCAGCTACGACCGCCAATGCTTTAGCTGCTAATCCGGCTAATTGTTCGGCCGGCTATTACCCTCTGGGAATAGCCGCGAACGGCGCGGTTGAGTCTTGTACCTTAGCTTCAACTGGTGGCCTGACCGGATCGGGAACGGCTAGTTATATGAGTAAATGGACCGGCACCTCCGCTTTAGGGAGCAGCATCATTTATGATAACGGGACGAACGTCGGGGTTGGGACGACGAATCCTCAAGGAAAATTGCAAATGGACGCTGGTGGTACCGGAGCAGAAGTTATTTTTAATACCCCGTCTTCGGCGCAAGTTTTTGGAATCATGTTTAAAGATAATGGAACTACTAAATGGCAAATCTTTAAAAATAATACCAACAATTTTGGTATTTATGACTACACTCGGGCGCAAAACGTCCTGACCGTCGCTCCTAATGGAAATATGTCTTTAATGCCGGTTAGTGGCAACGTCGGTATCGGTACGACTAATCCGACTATTGCAAGGTTACAAGTAAATACTCCTGATGCAGTCATTGCGGTATGGGGTACTAGCGCTAGCGGAACGGGAGTCGTTGGTACCGGCTCAAGTTATGGTGTTTCTGGAAATGCTCAAATCGGGGTTGTTGGTAGTGGTAGTGACCGAGGTATGCTTGGTACCGGTACTAATATTGGCGTTCATGGCGTGGCGACTGGCGCTGGATCAAAGGGTATTTATGGAGAAGCGCCTAGCGATGGTTTTGCTGGATATTTCACTGGCAAAGGTCATTTTGGAAGCAGTGTCGAAGCGACGGCGTTTGTCTATATCTCTGACAGAAATTTGAAAAAAAATATAAAGACTATCGATAACTCATTGAATAAAATACTGCAATTGCGTGGGGTTACTTTTGATTGGAAGAAAGACAATACGCCGGGAGTCGGTCTTATCGCTCAGGAAGTGGAAAAGGTTTTTCCAGAGCTAGTAGTTCCCGCAGACGGAAATATCAAAGCGGTTCAATACGGGAACTTAGTCGCGCCGCTCATCGAAGCCGTCAAGGAGCAGCAGAAAAAGATTGATCAGCTCGAGACTAGGATTACGATTTTAGAGATGAATAAATAATTACCATTTTCTGTCTCAATATTTGACCCTTGTTCGCGGAATTGTTATAATAGGAAAAGTTTCTTAAATTAAATTTTCTTTCATTACTATGAAAAAATCATTAATCGGTCCGCTGTTAATCGTCATCGGTTTGGCGCTTATCGGAGCCATGTTCGTTTATTTCTATTTCTCTGTCAATAAGATTGAGAAGAAACTGATGGCAGTTCAGACCGCGACTGTCGAAGATTCTAGCAAGATCACTGCGATCGTTAATTTCTTTAATGCCAACCTCAATGCCCAGACTAACAAAAAATAATATAATCAGTCCGGCGGCCGCTTTCGCTTCCCGCCGCGAACTAAATAATAAAACTATGAAAAGAGAATTTGTTTTTCCATTAGTCGTCGGTCTTATCCTCGGAGGCTTAGTTATGGTCTTCTGGCAATTCAATACCCGCTTGAATAATGCGGCTAATGCCATGGCTCAGATTGAAACAGCCGTTTCTCAGAATACCAAAGCTGTCAGCGATATCGTCACTTTCATCAATAATGCCAGTGGACAGGGTCAACAGACCACTCCGACCACTCCGGACGTCAAATAATAAGAAAATCCTCGAATTTACTTACAAAACCCTGTCAAAAGCAGGGTTTTGTGGTTTAGTTGACAAAATCTGATAAATGTTATATAATGTTTGTATAAAGTTAACAGTGAAAAAAGAACCTTAAAATAAGAATATGTCATGAAAAAGACCCTTTTCTTTTTAGCCATGGTGGCGATAATCGCTACTGGCTGCAGCAAGAAGGATGATTCCTTTAATCCGGATAATAATATTATCCAGGAAGCGAATGATAGCGTAACTTTCCGTCTTTCCTTTGATTTATTGACTCCTTTCGATTGGGATCGATATTATGCAAATGCCTGCATCGTTAGCGTCATCTTGGATGACGGTACGGATTTTTTCCAGGTTGACCTTAACTCATACACTGCGGTAACGCTCAAAGGTGATAATGCTAAGATGTTAATCGGAAAAGAAGTGCTTATTACTCCCGAAGTAAATGTTTTTTATGTTTACTCGTGGCAACCTTATGTTAGAAGTGAATACTTTAAGACTTCTTTTGATCCGGCGCCCGCGCGCTTCATAGTCGAGAAGAATAAGAGCTATGATTTCAATTTTGACGTTGCCTTCACCCCCTTGTAGAAAAAAGAACGATAAATCATGAAAAAGAATTTATTTATTTCGGCCATGATCATGATAGTCATGATCGGCGCGAATACAGTCAACGCTTCTGATGGGTTTAATCTGGCTGCTTCTGAAGATACTGTTGCTTTCACTTTTTCCGTAAAAGAGCTGCAACCCGTTACCTCAGATTATGTAGTCGATGTTAAGGTCGTCAGGATAGTCACTGATTTGGGCTGTGGCGATACCACCGGTATTGATATAACTCCTGGAATTACTAAAGTTTTTCGAGGAGCCGAAGCTCGAATATTGATAGGAAAAAAAGTTAAAATTGTTGCAGTTTATTGGATTAGAGACAAGATATTGTATCCTTGGCAAACCCTAGGCTATAATCGTATCCCGAACGCCTATACTATCATAGTGCAGGCGAACAAGAAATACATCTTTGATTTCCAAGTCCAATTTTATCCTTGGGATGATGAGTCGGCCCCTAAAAAGGCGAATCGAAATCATGACCCAGTCAGAATTTTTTGAATAGTATTTTAACTGTGAAAGGCTTGTTGAAAAAACAAGCCTTTTTTATTCTCCGCAGCCGGTTTCTAGCCATAATTAGACCCTGTCAAAAGCAGGGTTTTGTGTTATAATTAAGATAGGTTATGAACAAAAATGAAGTTAAAAATAGAATAGATAAGCTAAAAGCGGAGATAGATCTTCTTCGCTATAATTATCATGTCCTCGACCAGGAGACCATCTCTCCGGCGGCTCTAGATAGCTTGAAGAATGATCTTTTCCGTCTCGAAAATGAATTCCCGGAGCTCATTACTCCTGATTCTCCAACCCAGCGCGTGGCCGGAGCGGCCTCAGATAAATTTAAGAAGGTAACGCATTCTAGTCCCATGATTTCTCTCTTCGATGCTTTTAGCGAAGGGGATATGCGCGCTTGGAAAGAAAGGAATGATAATTATTTGAAGCGGCCGCTCAAAGCGGAATATTATTGCGAGTTAAAATTAGACGGCTTGGCGATAAATTTAAGATATAAGAACGGCTTATTGATTCAAGGAGCAACTCGTGGCGACGGTAAGATCGGAGAAGACGTGACCCGTAATATCAAGACGATAAACAGTATTCCGCTGCGGCTCCGCCGTCCGACTGATAAAGAGCTGCGTGAGCTCGGCTTGACTGACGCGGAAATGAAGAAGATTTTTGAGCTGGTTGATTCAGGCACGATAGAACTGCGCGGAGAAGCGATTATGTCCAACAAGACTTTTACCGCTCTGAATAAGAAATATGTCGCCGCTGGTAAAGCCCCGCTGGCCAATACGCGCAACGGCGTCGCCGGCTCTATCCGCCAGCTAGATTCGAAGATTACGGCTGAGCGGAAACTGGAATTTTATGCTTATGACTTGCTTTTGGATAACTATGAGAGAGGAGAACTTATTCGTCGTCGCGATCAAGCCGATGCCCTAGCTAATCTTTTAGGCTTTAAGACTTTGCAGCAGAATAAAATCTGTCCGGACCTGGAAGCGGTCTTCCGTTTCTATGCCGAGGTCGAGAAGAAACGCGCCGCGCTGGCGTTTGAGATCGACGGCACAGTCGTCAAAGTTAACGACCTTAAGATGTGGAATACGCTCGGCATAGTCGGCAAGGCGCCGCGCTATATGATGGCTTATAAATTTTCGGCTGCGCAGGCGACGACTAGAATAAATGATGTCGTCTGGCAGGTTGGCCGCACCGGCGCTCTGACGCCGACGGCCATCTTAGAACCAGTGAAAGTCGGCGGCGTCACTATCGGCCGCTCTACTTTGCATAATTTTGATGAGATTGGGCGCTTAGATTTGCGTCTGGGCGATACTGTGATCATCGAGCGTTCCGGCGATGTTATTCCTAAAGTCGTCGAGGTCTTGAAAAATTTGCGGGGCGGAAAAGAGAAAAAGATTGAGGCGCCGAAAGAATGCCCGATTTGCGGCGGCCGAGTCGTTAAAGCCGCCAGGGAAGTCGCTTATCGCTGTGCCAATAAGCGCTGCTATGCCGTTAATATGCGCCGAATCACTCACTTTGTTTCTAAAGGCGCCGCGGATATTGATGGCCTAGGGCCGAAGCTGATTGAGCAATTTATTACTAATAGTCTGATAAAAGACGCAGCTGATTTATATGCTCTGAAAAAACTGGATTTATTGAGCCTAGAAAGATTTGCTGAGAAGAAGGCGGATAATGTTATCAATATGATTGTTTCCCGACGTGAATTACCCCTTGATCGCTTTATCTATGGTTTAGGCATTCGGCATGTCGGCGAAGAGACGGCCGGGTTATTGGCGGAGAAGATAAAAGAAAGGGCTGCTATAAATAAAAATGGCCTATCTATCAAAAAGTTAATCAGATATTTTCAAGATTTTAGTTTAGAAGATTTAGAGAATATGCCGGATGTCGGTCCGATAGTCGCGAAAAGTATTCATGATTTTTGGCGCGATGAAGCCGATCTGAAAATGATGGAGAAATTCATAGATAACGGGGTGTCCTTAAAGATAGGCCGAATTAACGCTAACCCTAATGCTGCGCCTGGCGAATTTTTTGGAAAAAACTTTGTCCTGACCGGTTCTTTAAACGGTTTGACAAGGGATGAGGCGAAAGATAAGATTAAGGCAGCGGGCGGGAAGGTCAAAACGAGCGTCGTTCGCGAAACTGATTATGTCGTCGTCGGCGCCGAACCCGGATCTAAATATGAAGACGCTAAAAGGATGGGAATAAAGATATTAGAAGAAGATGAATTTTTGAAAATGATAAAATAATATGTCCATAACCCGTGAAGAGATAAAACATATCGCCGAGCTGTCGCGCTTAGAGCTCAGCGAGGAAGAGATGACTAAATTCGGCGGCCAGCTTGACTCTATTTTGAAATATATCAGCCAGCTCAACGAAGTCGATACGAAGAATATCGAACCGACAGCGCAAGTTAGCGGCCTGAGCGATATTTGGCGAGCCGATGACGTGCACGAATGGAACCAAGAAGAGGTTGAAGCCGCGCTTAATCAGGGTGAGAGGGAAGGCGGTCAAGTTAAGGTGAAGAGAGTCTTGTAAAATAAAAAATCCCCCTGATGGGAGATTTTTATACTTCCGTTGCGGTTCAGGTTGAGCCAAACTTAACAATAATATTATTATAGCAAATTATTTTTTCTTGTCAATTTTCCCCTTCCAGGTGTGGACCCGCAGGGAGTCGAACCCCGGGAAGCCAATTGTTAAGTTTGGCTCCGGACCACTCCCGGGCCCACACCGAAAATAAGTTTAACAATCAGGTGATTAAATAAAACTAAATATTTTTTAAAGGAGAAATAAAAGTATTGATATAGTTAGCTAAAAGCAGTTTATGAATCTAAACGAACTGACAATAAAAGAAGCGCGTGTGAAGTTGGATAGCGGAGAAATAAGCTCCGTTGATTTGGCGCGAGCCTGTTTTAAAAAGATAAAAGAAGCGGATCAGGAAATTCATGCCTGTCTGACTGTCTGCGAAAAAGAAGCTCTGGCTGAAGCCGAGGCGGCCGATAAGAGAATAAAGTCCGGCGAGCGCGGCGATCTGCTCGGTATTCCTTACCTCTGTAAGGATATCCTGATGACTAAAGGTATCAGGACGACCGCCGCTTCTAAGATATTGGAAAATTATATCGCTCCTTATGACGCGACCGTAGTCGCAAAACTTAAAGCTGCCGGCGCAATCATGTTAGGAAAGACTAATTTAGACGAATTCGCCCACGGCGCTTCGACGGAAAACTCCGCCTTTGGACCGACTAAAAATCCTTATGATTTGAGCCGGGTAGCCGGAGGGTCATCGGGCGGCAGCGCGGCTGCTGTGGCCGCTAATATGTGCCTATTTGCCCTAGGAACCGATACCGGGGGCTCTATTCGTCAGCCAGCTAGTTTCTGCGGTGTCGTGGGCTTAAAACCGAGTTATGGGCGCGTTTCTCGCTTCGGGCTCTTATCTATGACCTCTTCTACCGATGTAGTCGGGCCTCTAGCAAAAACTGTTTATGACGCCGCCTTAGTCTTGAAAGCGATTGCCGGTGATGACGACCGTGACGCGACGACTGCGCCAGAAGCGATTAATGCCTATGAGAAAGAAGCCGAGAATAAATCCTTAAAAGGCCTGAGGGTCGGCTTGCCGGAGGAATATTATTTGAAAGATCTAGACGGAGAAGTGGCGGCGAGATTGATTGCGGCCGCCGATAAACTTAAAGCGGCCGGAGCTGAACTCGTTAAGGTCAGCCTGCCTTATACGAAGTATGGCATTCCGGTTTATTATATTATTACGCCCTCGGAAGTCAGTTCTAATTTAGCGCGCTTCGACGGCATCGGTTGGGGATTAGCTAAGACGGAAACTGATAATCTACAGGAGTTCTATAAGGCGACGCGCGGCGCTGGTTTTGGGCCGGAAGCGAAGCGCCGCATCATGCTCGGGACTTACGCTCTCAGCGCCGGTTATTATGATGCTTATTACAAAAAAGCGCAGGCCGTTCGCACTTTGATTATTAAGGATTTCGAAGAGGCTTTTAAGAAAGTTGATATTTTATTAACCCCGACATCGCCGCACGCGGCTTTTAAAATCGGGCAGCAAGTGAATGATCCTTTAGCCATGTATCTGGAAGACGTCTTTGCGGTCGGCGCGAGCTTGGCCGGCTTGCCGGCGATTTCCGTTTCAGTCGGAACGATAGAAGTCGAAGAAGGGAAGCGCATGCCGATTGGCGCGCAGCTCGTCGGTCCGCGTCTGAAAGAAGGCTTAGTCATAAAAGTAGCTAGAATTTTAGAATAAAATAAAAAATAATCAGCAGTTCAGTTGATTAATTATATCTCTCTTATGAAAAAAATCTACATGTACATGATTGCCGCGGCGGCCGTCTTAGCAATCATCATCGTCGCCATGATTATTCGGCCGGAAAAGGTCGGCACTTTGAATTCTCCTTTGGTCGGGATGCCGTCGGAAGCACGGGCACAGAGTTTCGTATCCGCTAAATATCCGGAGTTGAAAACGGAGGACAAGATTTTTGGCTCGGCGACCGCTTTGCTTAAGATCTTCGTCTACGAAGATTACACCAATATTTATAGCGCTAAATTAGCTGAAACCTTGGACAGGATCAGGGTTGAATCCGACGATAAAGTCGCTATTGTAATCCGTCCCTATTTCAAGAATTCGCCTTTAGCTAGCCAAGCGCAGGCGGCCGTTGATTGCGCCGGCGAACAAAATAAATGGATTGAGATGAGAGCCTTATTATTCGCTCAGACTAGCAATAAGCAGCTGAATGCCGGTAATTTTAGCTCTTATGCCGAACAAATCGGCCTGAATGACGGTGATTTTACGGCTTGCTTGACTAAGAGCCAAAAATCAGTAAAAATAGAACAGTTAGTCCAGGAAGCGGAAACTTATACGGTTCAAGGAGCGCCGACGGTATTTGCCGGCGAAGAGATGATTCTGGGCGCGCGTCCGTATGATGATTTTACCGATTCTAACGGCGATAAAATTGAAGGACTGAAGACGGTAGTTGTAAGATTGATCAAATAAAATAAAATATTTTCCGCCTTTTGGCGGATTTAGGAGAGGTCGCATAGCGGTCTAGTGCGCAGACCTGGAAAGTCTGTGTACCGCAAGGTACCGAGGGTTCGAATCCCTCTCTCTCCGCAGAGTAGGACGAAGTAGGCATAAAAGCTCATTTCGTCCTTTTGTTATGGGGGTATTTCTCAGTTCGAACCTTGCTATTTCGTCGTTAAGGAGTGTTTGCGATTTTTGTATCGGCATTAACCATTTATAAGCTAACATTTCAAGTTTTTTATGTTCCAAAGTCCAGTTCGAGCCTGCGTCAAAAATTTTATTGACTTCCGACCAAAAATTGTGTATTATAATAATATGCTTGTGGGGCGTCAGCCCTATTCGGCTAAAATCATAAGCCGAAGGCAGGCATAATAAAAAAGACTTCAGAAATGAAGCCTTTTTTATTATATATATTAAACTAGTCTTCTTCGGGACAGCCTTTCATTGTGGTAAAAAACCTGGCGTCTCGATATTTGTTAGTGGTCCAGGTGGGAATTACACTCCAAAAATGCAGAGATCCATTATCACCTATTTTCCTGACAATGACTTTTATTTTTCTTTTATCAATGATGGCGATTATGCCCCAATATTTGACGGACTTATTTTCCCGTACTTTTTTCTTATATTTTTTAACAATAAATTCTCTTGATATTTCCTCGTATTCTTGATGAGTAGTAGATATTTCTATAAGTCTTTTTGCTAGAGGCAGTAGTTTGAATCGTAGTATTTGTGAAGGTCTTTCTCTTTCTGATCTAGCATTTTTAAAGATTATGTGATTAAAACCTTCAGCCGGAAAAGTAATTTTTGCTTGCAAAACAGGCGAAAAGACAGAATTAATATTATTATATACTTCCTGAGCTGATTCTTTTAAATTTTGGTAGTTGGCTAAATTTTCCATGTTAATTAGTATAACATCACTAAAACATTTTGAGAATATGCCAAAATAGCCTATACTTAATATAAGTAATAAAATAACCACATATGATAGAAAATAGCATTGTTTATCGAGATTTTAAGGGAAAATATGATTATCTTCCGCTCTCAAAAGCCGAAGGTTCTTTGATTTGGGATAGAGACGGAAAAAAATATATTGATTTTTCATCCGCTTGGAATGTCACTAATTTAGGCTGGAATCATCCCGAAGTTAATGAAGCGATAATTGAACAAGTAAAGAAAAATGTGCAAGGACTTCTCTGGGGTTCTGATCCGATTCAAGAGGAGTATGCTAAGGCGCTAACTGGAGTTTTGCCTAAAGAGTTGGACGCCTGCATTAAAGAAACTAGCGGGACTGAATCTGTAGAAGCGGCAATCAAAGTCGCCCGCGTGTATACAGGGAGAAGTAAGATTATTGGTTTTAATTCCCAATATCATGGGCAACTATTTGCCACTCTGGCAATTGGCTATCCAAAAGGTTCTCATTCAAAACTTGAACCTTTAGTTCCGGAGATTGCGCCTATTGTTTTTCCTCATAATAAAATCAGTGAAGTAGATTGGCAAAAATTTCTTTTAGATTTTGAAGAAATACTCACCAAGAAAGATGTCGCCGCTGTTGTCACAGAGCCTGGAATTATTACCGGTTGGGGCTCAACCCTAATCGCCTATCCTGGTTTTTTGACAAAACTTCGAGAACTCACTTTAAAATACGGAACACTTCTTATCGTTGATGAAGTTGGAACGGGGTTATCTAGAACCGGAAAGCTTTTTGGGATACAGCATGAAAATGTTGTTCCTGATATGATTGCTTTGGCTAAGGGAATATCTAATGGGGCATCTGCAATTGGTGCCGTTGTTGGTAAATCAAAAATATTTGAAAAATCTTTTTCTGAATCGATTTTAGTCTCAACTTTTGGTTGGGCTCCGATTGCCTGTGCCGCATCTTTAAAAGTACTACAAATTCATTTAAGAGATAAAACCTGGGAAATGGCGGAGAAAAAAGGAAGTCATATAAAAGAAAAATTAAGAGCTCATATTGGAGAGATTTTGGTTGATGTGCGAGGAATGGGGTCGGAAATTGGTGCCCAATTTAAAGATGCTGAGACGTGTTCAAAAATACAGAAAGCCTGTTTTGCTGATGGACTTCATGTGGTTGTGGGTAGTGGAAATAACATGCAAATTATGCCGCCACTTAATATTCCGCAAGAACTCTTAGACGAGGGCTTGGATATTTTAATAAGAAATTTAAAATAGTTAATTTATTTAAAATCATTGGTATTTTCTCTCTTTTCGGTTCGGACATAGTCCCTAACACTCCGCAGATTGTCAATATCGTGATTTTCGGCGCAATTGGTTAAGACTTTAAATGGTTCTTTGAATTTAATCTTAGCTAATTTTTTGTTGGCATTTTGGTACGGCTCTCGAAATTTAAACATCGTGTTTGATATGGAATATCGAGCCGGCTTGGTAATTTTCCAGTTTTTTGGAAAATATGCTATAATAAATAAACTTTCGTAGTTAATTAATCCACAATGCTTTGTTTGTGCTAAATTGCCAAACGGGCTTAGTGGGGAAAAAATATGAACAAAAAAATTCTAGTCGCCGGCATTGCGGTGACCGCGATTGCTTTAGCCGGCGGTGTTTATGCCGCTAGTCAGAGTGGCGTCACAGCACAAGCCCAGGTTAAGACTCAGGTTCAGGCTCAGACCGCCAATCAGGGGGAAGAAACAAACGTTCAGACCATGACCGAAGAAAGGATCCAAAGCGGCGATGCCGTAAATCAAGCGGCCCCGAAAGCCGTCGCGCCCGTCCAGACGCAGGTTCAGCAGAAACTTCAGGACGGCAGCGGAGCTGGCAGCCAAGTTAAGGCTCAGGTTCAAACCGTTAATCAGGGTGCCAATGCCCAGAATCAAGCAGGGAATAATGCGCAGGTTCAGGCTGGAAACGCCGCTCAATCCGGGACAAGTTCTGCTGTCCAAGCTAGACAGCAAGCGCAACAGAAGTTGCAGGATGGCAGCGGAACTAGTACTCAAGCCCAGAATCAGTCAGGATCGGCCATTGCTCAGCAAAGAAGGAGCCAGGTTGCCAGCGCCGTGCAAACGATGCTGCAGATTTCTGAAAGGAACGGCGGAATTGGCCAGCAGATAAAGACGATCGCTCAGGCTCAGACGCAGAATCAGGAGAAAATAGAGACGAGCCTAGCTAAGGTGCAAAATCGGGGCGCTCTGGCTAAATTCTTTTTCGGCCCTAATTATGGCGAAATAAATAATGCCGAAAAGACATTAGAGCAGAATCGCGAGCAGATAAAGCAATTGAATCAAGTTAAGAATCTACTCGCTAACCAGGGCGATCAGCAGCAGTTGACGGAGCAGATCAATCTTCTTGAACGCGCCAATTTAGAGATTGGTGAATCTTTGGCAAAAGCTCAGGAAGGGGCTAGCCTGTTTGGCTGGCTCAATAGATTATTCGTTAAATAATTAGGATGTCCGGGCTATCCCGGTAAATATAAAAATATGTCTGAAAACCAGAAGCCGGGCAGGTTCTTGATTCTGAAAAAATTCTTCATGATCGTCGGTATCATTGCGGTCGTTTTCATATTTCTCGCCATTCTGCTCGTCGCTTACGTGATAATCAAGAAGCCTTTAGGCATAAGCGCCGACCTCTTCGGTCAAGCGGGCCAGAGTTCTGAGACAACCTATGATCATCCCCTCTTGTCGCCATCCCAGGAAAAGACGCTCCAGACTTTAGGTGTCGATCTGAAGACCGTGCCGACGGCCATAACTCCGGCTCAGGAGAAATGCACTGTCGAATTTTTAGGACAAGAAAGAGTCACCCAGATAAAATCAGGGGCAGCTCCTTCCGTCAGCGATTATTTGAAAGCTAAGAGCTGTTTTTAAATTTTTGATAGTAAGATATAAAAAACGGCCCAAATTATCGGGCCGTTTTTTATTTTTTCCGCCGCCGTAGCTTGTATAACTCCTTTGATTTCCGGGTGATTACTAAGATAGTTAGTACGGCGATATAAGCGGAAACTACCGCCCCCGGCAACCTATAAGTTTTTCCGTATAAAAGATCAAGGATGAAGAGTACGATTATGAGAATAGTCCAGATAATGACAAATATTTCCCCGGGGTGGCTTTCCTCGTGTCGGTCATACCAGCGCTCGAATTCCTTGTTGCTAACATAGATTGCCAAGACGGTGATATAGATAGTAGCTATCGCGTTCAAGATATCTTCGTAGGCATTATTGTGGGCAAAGTCTATTATGATCATGGCGAAGAACAGGAATGACCAGGCATTGATGAGCTTGCGCCAGAAAATAAAGCTGCTCTTGAGGTAATTTATATTCATATCGTGATTTATATAATCACAGGATAACATGAATTGACCGGATAAATCTAGTGGCTCGCAATCGCCGAAATCCTTTTTGTTTATTGCTGGAAATATGGTATAATTATTTTAGATATTGTTTAATAGCCATCCCTTTGGGGCCTTGGTTCTATAACGGGATAGCAGGGCCTCTGAGCCTTTAATCAGCATTATTTTATGAAAAAAAAGAATACCTTTTTCGTTGTTTTAACGGTCTTAGTAATTGCTACAGTTGTGGGGGCATGGTTATGGTATGGCAATTTTAAAACGGCCGATAGTTCCTTGGCTGATATCAAAAAAAGAGAAGTTCTAAAAGTCGGAAGCAATCTGCCTTTTGGCGTTATGGAGCGCTTTGATGAAAATAATAAGCCGGTTGGCATCGATATTGATATTGCTCAAGAAATCGCTTCTCGTTTAGGCGTAACGTTAGAGCTGAACAACTACGGCTGGGATGAATTATTTACCGCGGTCAAGAGCGGCGAGGTTGATTTGGCAATTTCTAGCATCACCATAACCCCTGAGCGCCAGAAAGAAGTTTTTTTTAGCCGCCCTTATTTCAATGGCGGGCAGGTAATAGTCGCGCTCTCTGACAATCAGGAGATAAAAGGTATCGCTGATCTGGAGGATAGGAAAATCGCCGCCCAGAAGGATACCACTGGTTATAACGAGGCTAAAAGATATACATCTGCCAGCCTGATATATCCCTATCTTAACTTCGATAAGATCAACGGCAGCCTCGGCATCATCGACGATCTCAGAAGCGGAAAATTCGATGTAATCATAGTCGACTACATCCAGGCGCTTGATATGATAAAAGAGTACCCGGGCCTGAAGATAGTCGGAGTGCCTTTTACTAAAGAGAATTATGGAATTATAACTAAGATCGGCAATGAGTCTCTGATGCAGAAGATTAATTCTATCTTGCAGGATATTGGAGAGGATGGGGCCCTCGAAAAGATAGAGGCGAAGTGGATCAAGCTTTAATATATGAAAAAAATCATAGCAGTTCTGGTTCTTCTAGCCGTGCTGGTCGCGGGCGGCATTTATTATTTTAATCGCTTATTGAACGAAAAACAGATATATTTGGCTGGCGAAAAACTGATAATCATCGGTTTTTCCATGGGCGCTACCCGTGAAGAGAGATGGACTAAGGACCGGGAGTTGTTCGTGAAGAGAGCCCAGGAATTGGGGGCGGAAGTGAGTGTCGTTTCTTCTGACTATAATATCGAGAGAGAGATTTTGCAGATTGAAAGCCTTATAAGCCAGGGCGTGGGCGCGATAGTTGTCATGCCGTCTAATTCGGAAACTATTTGGCCGGCGATAGAGAAGGCTAAACAGGCCGGGATAAAAGTGATTTCTTACGATCGCTTGATAAAAGATAGTGATATCGATCTGTATATATCGTTCGATAACTTCATGGCCGGGCAATTGCAAGCGGAGAGCATTTTGTCCGTGATAGACCACGGGCGCTTAGCTTATATCGGCGGCTCGCCGGCCGATAATAATTCTTATTTGTTGCGGGATGGGACGATGGATGCCCTTGCCTCTGGGATTGACAGCGGAAAAATAGAGTTGGTCGTCGATAAGTTTACTGACGATTGGAAACCGGAAGAAGCTTATAAGACGATGAAAGAATATCTCGATTCCGGGCAGACAGTCGATGCGGTCATAGCCGCTAACGACGGTATCGCTTCCGGCGTCATTCAAGCCCTTAAAGAAAAGGGGTTGGACGGGAAAGTCTTGGTTTCCGGCCAAGATGCTGATCTCTCGGCCGTGCAAAGGATTGTCGCCGGCACCCAGTTTTCTACTGTCTATAAGCCCATCAGCTCTCTGGCCTATAAAGCCGCCGAAAGCGCCGTCGCGCTCGTTAAAGGCGATGCCATGGAAGTCACTAACGTGGTTGATAATGGGATGATTAAAGTGCCTTCGTATTTTTTTAAGCCGAGCATGGTGAGTAAGAAGAATATAATGGGTACGGTCGTCAAAGACGGGTTCTATACTTATGATGAAGTTTATAAGTCGGTTAAGCAATAAAAAAAACTCCGGCAGCGCCATATGCAGAATATTAAGAAAAAAATATTAATATCATTCTTTACCATCATCGCGGTCTTGTTGATTTCGGAAAGCTTTTTTATTTCCATGGATCGCCTAATCTTATCGAAATATCGCAATCTGGCTACCAACATGATCTCAGAATTCACGCTCATCGGTGATAGCTCTAACTTAGTATCTTCTTTCGATAAGCGCATTAAATCGCCCTTTGACAGCGCGGAAATAAGCCGTTTTAACCTCATTTATTCCGATACTAAAAATATTCTGGCTCGGCTCAACCAGTCCATAGTCAATAATAAAAGCCGCGTGGTGTTTAATGGCCTGGAAAATAATATCAATGACGTCATGTTCGATATCGAGATCGGCGTCAATAATTTAAGCGCTGGCGATTATTTAGAAGCGGTGAGCCGCTACGAGGCCGCGAGCCGAAAGAACACTTTCGTCCAGGAGAACGTCAATAAGCTGCTTTTAGAGGAGTTCGAATATGCCAAGAACTTACAGGTCGAGATTGACCGGATTAATCTTATCAGCGTGTTGCTGGCTATCTTACTCTTAGTGCTTACGACCGGCGGCTGCATTTGGTATGCCTTCTTCTTTTCCGACAAGCTAATTATGCCGCTTATCAAGCTGACTAAATTGGCTTGGGTGATTGAAGGCGGAAATCTTGATGTGGAGGTGGACAAGGCGCTCCTGGAAGGTAACGATGAATTTGCCATCTTAGCCAATTCTTTTCATACAATGATCATCTCTTTAAAGTCGAGTGTCCAAAAATTACAGGAATATAATACGGAGATAAAGAATTCACGCAATCACTTGAAGTCGGAAAAGAGGAAATTGCAGCAATATCTGGATGTTGCCGGCGTTCTCGTCTTGATCTTTGATGTTAATAATAATGTCTTGCTCATAAACAAGAAAGGCCGGGAAATCCTGAAAATCGAAGCCGGAGACATTATGGGGAAGGATTGGGTCAGCCTCTTCGTCAAGAAGGCCGATCAGACTAATACTCGCAGCCTTTTGAATTTTCTGGTCGGAGATATCTCTCCGAGCGACAAGATCGAGAACGTGCTTATAGCCAAGGATAAGTCAGAGAAGAATATAGTCTGGCATTTTAGTATCTTGAAGAACGATAATAATATTTCGCAGGCGATACTGGGCACTGGCGTGGATGTGACGGAGCTCGCCGCCGCCAAGGTGACCATCAATCAATTAAAAGAAGTCGACCGCCTGAAGAACGAGGTTTTAAATATTGCGACTCATGAGCTCAAGACTCCACTTATCTCTATTGTCGGTTTGTCCGAGGTTATGGAGAAGCAACCAAAGACCATGCCGGAAGATTATAAAGGCTTTATTTCTCTTATCCATGCGGAGGGCTTGAAATTAACTAATCTTATTAAGACGATGCTTACCGCCAGCCGCAATGAGATTGGGAAAACCGCGGTCACTTTGGAGAAATTAGTCTTTGATGAGCTAGTATTATCAATGGAAACGTCTTTGGGGGTATTAGCGAAGCGATCCGATTCGAAAGTCGCCTTCGATATCCAGGCTAAAGGCATTAAAATGACTGGCGATAAGCTAAAAATTTCGCAAGTCGTCTATAATTTCGTCGACAATGCCGTTAAATATGGACCGAAGAATCAGACCATAACTGTTGCGGTAGCTAAACCTGATGCGGACACTGTCCGCTTGGCTGTCACCGGCGCTGGCCAGGGAATATCTAAGGAGAAACAGAAGAGCTTGTTTTTGAAATTTTCTCAGCTTGAGCCGTCTCTTTCCCGCTCACAGGACGGCATGGGCCTAGGACTTTATATTTGTAAGCAGAATATCGAGAGCCTGGGCGGACGGATAGGAGTTATTAGCGAGCTCGGCCAAGGCGCGACCTTCTTCTTCACTCTGCCGCTAGTTCAGGCAGCTCCGTTAGCCAAGACTCCGGTTGTCACTAAAGATAAGAAATAGATTAGATTAATAAATTTATGTCTCACGAAATCGAGGCGGAATTCATAGCTGATTGGCCTAATGAAATGAGCCAATGCCGCCATTGCGCGAGTTTTACTTCCGAAAACGGGAAAGGCTTCTGCTCGGAGGCTCAGAGCGAGGTACCAGCAGGCGCACATTGTGATTTTTTTCAGTCTATCGATTAGGCATCGTAAGGGACTAGTTCCTCGGTCTGGATATTTTCTGATATTTCCGATGCGAGCTTGTCATTAGCTGTCAGGCGCTTCTTTTTCCATTTTCCGGTCTTGAAGGTAAGAAAAGCGATCAGGGCGATCAGGATATTGGTCGCAGGGAAAGCATACCAAAGGCCGCTTATGCCTAGCGGTGTGTATCTGGAAAGCACAAAAGCGAGGGGCAGTTGTAGCGCCCATTGTGAAGTCAGGGTAATAATCATTGAAGTCAGGGTATTGCCGGACGCTTGCATGATCGCGTTGACTGACATTTGGATGCCGATGAGGCCGAAACTGAAAGCGAGAATCCGCAAGAAAGCGGCGCCGCCGGCGATAATAGCCGGGTCATTAGGCACGAAGAAAGCGATTAGAGCGGGCGCGAAGAAGTAAGTCATCAGCCCCGCGATAGATAGGCCGATGAATGATATTCGCATGCTCAGGCTGACGATGCGTTCGGCTCTGTCGATATTGCCGGCACCGATATTTTGCCCCGCCAGCGTCGCGGTCGAAGCGGATAGGCCGATGGAAACGATGATGATCAGTTGGATAATATTGGAAGCGGCGCCGTAAGAGGCGACCGCCAAAGTCCCGAAGCCGGCAATCAAAGAAGTCATAACGACCATGCCGAGGCTGCGAGCGGATTGCTCGATTGAGGCCGGGAGTCCTAGAAAGAAAGAGCGAGAGATGAATTTTTTGTCAGGGATAAGATCTTTTAATTTTAAATGGATGCCGCGCTTGCCGGAGAAGAGGATAGCGAAGCCGATAACGGCCGCTAAAGTCTGCGTTATTAAAGTTGCAAAAGCGACGCCGGAAACTTCTAAGCGCGGAATAAAGCCCCAGCCGAACATGAATAAGGGATCAAGAATAAAATTAAGGATAACTGTACCGATGACGATATAGACCGGCAAGGCTGGCTTGCCGATGCTACGCATGATGGATTGAAACATGAAGAAGCAGAAATTAGGCAGAAGCCCGATGAAGACGACGCGCATATAGCTGAGTGCGGTTGCATAGATGTCGGCCGGAGCGCCTATTATCTTCAGTATTTGCGGTGCGAAAATCAGGCCGATGAGGCTGAGTAATAAAGAGACCGAGCCGACCATTAATAATGTCTGAGCAGCCGAATGGTTGACCATCTTTTCTTTCTTAGCGCCGAAATATTGAGCAGTCAGAGTCGAACCGGCGACAGCGAAGCCTATGCCCAGAGAAGTCAGTAAAAAAATTATCGGGGAACTGATAGCGACAGACGCGACCGCCTTTTCGCCTAAGCGCCCGACCCAGAAAGAATCCGTGAGCTGATAGGCGGCCTGGAAGACATTAGCGATAATTATCGGTAAGGCTAGGGTTAGCAGGGATTTTATGATCGGCCCTTCTGTCAGGGAATGTTTATTTTTAAGCATAGATATTTGAAGACATAACATTTTTAGGCGGTTTATTTATTATAATAGATGTTGTATAATAAATAAAGGTTAGGTTTTATTAATTAATTTTAAAAACTATGAAGAAGACAATTTATTCTCTGATTATCGCTTCCTTTGTTTTCGGCTTGATCGCCACCGCCGTGAAAGCGGAAGATACGATCGCAGAGGAGACAGCCACAACGACAGAAGCGACGATTACGACTGAAACTGCGGCGACGGTAACTGCTACGGCCGCGACTACTGCGGCTATAACTACAGCCGCGGCGGACGCTGAAGACCTGTCCGGTTTGGAAAAGATAATTTCTCCGGATCAGATTAAGAATTTTCGGGTGATGAAGAAGATCGGCACGGCTCTTTATGGCATCAGAAAGGGATCGACAACTCCGGCGGTTAGTTCGAAAAAGCCGGAACAGGCTGGTAATTCGTCAAAGTTAGAGAAGATAGCCGGTCCGGCCCTGATCAATTTATATGAAAAAATTCAGAGAATCGGCACGGCTTTATGGGGAGTGCGGAAACAAGCGACTTCCACCCCTCTAGTCATTGATACGGCGATAGCGCCTTGTGTAGTCGCGGCGATCGAAGCTAAGGACAAAGCTTTGATGGCGCGCGTGACTGCAGCCGCGGTCGAACTTAACGCCGCCTTATCTGTCCGCAGCTCCTGCCAGCAAGCTGCTGTCATGGCGAGTACTACTCCGCGAGAAGCCCTGAATGGCTGCGTTAAGTCTTTCGGCGAAACTCAAAAAACTGTCAGGGAAACATCCAAAAATATCCAGAAAGAAACCTGGGGCGTTTATCAGGAAAGCCTGAAGGCTTGCCGCGCTAATACTGCTAGCACCGCTCCAGTACCAATGATCGAGGATGGAGGTAATCTATTTGATTAAATTTAGGTTATTTAATGCCTTAAAACAAGCCGCTCCTTATAAATGGGCGGCTTGTTTTTGAAATATTTATATGTTAGACTAATTTTAGAAAAATTTAGGAGAGGTGCCAGAGCGGTTTAATGGAACAGTCTTGAAAACTGTCGTCGATGAAAGTCGACCCAGGGTTCGAATCCCTGCCTCTCCGCAGAGTGGGACGAAGTAGGCTCAAAAGCTCATTTCGTCCTTTTGTTATGGGGGTATTTCTCAGTTCGAACCTTGCTATTTCGTCATTAAGGAGTGTTTGCGATTTTTGTATCGGCATTAACCATTTATAAGCTAACATTTCAAGTTTTTTATGTTCCAAAGTCCAGTTCGAGCCTAAAGTTGTCAGCACTTTTCTTTTAGTTTCATTGTCGCCGTCCATTAATTGTTTGCGTCCGTGAATGGCAAGCTCAAAAGTTTCTTTAGTTATTCTTATAACTTCTTCTTCAAAATTATCATCGGTATTATTGATTTCAAGTTTAGATAATTCTCTCATCAGTTCATTTTTTGATTCCGTGTATTCTTCATCGCCGAGAAGATTGCGACAGCGCATTTTAGTCAAATTTTTCATTTCTTCTTTTAGGGCGTCGGCCGATTTGCCGGCGTTATGTTTTACGGCCGAATCTTTTTCCTGTTCTTCGTTTTTAAGCTCCTCGATTATTTCCAGGCCGAGATCTAAAAACTCCGGTCTGATTTGGTATTTTTCAAGTTCTTTTTCGACTTGCGACTCCAAGTCATCCCTGGTTATAGCTGATTGATGACAAGCGTAATCTTTACGTTTGCGGGTGCAACAATAATAAGTATAACTTCTCAGTTCTTTAGTGTATTTGATAACTTTGTGTTTCAGATCGGCCGTTATCAAACAGCCACATTCTTTGCAATGTATCAGCCCGGTATAAGCGAAGTCTTTCTTTTGATTTCTCGGTTTGCCGTTTCGTCCCATAATAATTTGAATCTTGTCGTATTCTTCCAAGCTAATCATCGGCTTATGTTTGCCTTTGTTTTCCTTGCCGTTATAGTTGATAATACCGGCATAAAAAGGACTGGTAAAAATACGGTATAAAGCACTCCTGGACATCGGCCCGCCGCCTCGACTCTTAAATCTCCTGGTCTTAAAGCCCCATTCGTTATTCATTATATCCAGCACTTGCGGGGCGGTATAAACACCGGTCAGCATGGCGTCAAAAGCCCTTCTTAACAGCGGAAATTTGTCCTTGTCGACGATTATCGTGCTTAGCCCCTTAATATCGTCGCGCTTGTTTATATAGCCCTCCGGCGCGATATTGGGCTGCCAACCCATTTCAAATTTTTTCTCCAATCCTCGTTTTACGTCCTTGCCCAGTTTAGAGGAAAAATATTGCGATTGACTAAGCGCCATTTGCAACATCATTATACCCTCGGGGGAATTGTCGAAATTATAGGAGCCAAATTTTAAGTCTTTAATCAATCCGGTGCGCACCATATAAGTGATAGTAGAGGCGTCTATTTCATTGCGGCTCAGTCTGTCCGGATGCCAGGCGATAATTCCTTGCACTTCGCCCCTGGATATTCTTTTGATCATCTCGGCGAAGACAGGGCGGTTGTACGGTTTAAAAGCGGTGTGTTTTTCAACGAGCACCTCGATAATATCTAGGCCACTAAAAAATTCTCGGACTTTATCTTTTTGACTATCTATCGATAAAGCCTGGCGTTCATCGCCCTCGGTTGATTTTCGGACATAAGCCAGATATTTGATTTTACTTGTTGTCGGTTGCATATTTATTTTTCTTAATTTGATTTTGTGATTTTAGGTTTTTTCATAACAAAAAGGGGCAGTCCTGAGCATCTAACTAAATATCGCCAAAGGCAATACTCGTCAGCAGAACTGTCCCTTTTTGGGGAAGAGTATAAAAAATCCTTTGGCGGGTATTATTTAGTTAGATGCTACCTATATAATATCACAGCCGTTTGTTTTTTCAAGACCCTATAAATCGCCGGTTTTTCGGCGTCTTTCTTGAACGCGCTTAAAATCCTCGGGAGTCATAGATTGATAAACGGTGCTAAGTAAAAGAACTAACTGCAGACATTGCTCGAACGCTTCTTTGTAAGCGACTTTTTCGTGGAACGTTTTTTCGTAGACGCCGATAAATTTATCAACGTGCTCTTTTTTTATGTTCATACACAGTCCTTGCGACTATGTTTTAATCAAAGGTATTTTTAGCCGTATAGCCGGTAGCGGATTTGACCGAACCAATCGGAGCGATAGCTTTTTTCAAACAGAGGCGGAATATTGCCGATAGCGTTAGCGATGAATTCTTTTATTTCTTTAAAGATGGTGATTATAATCGGCTGCTCCAGATTTCGGGAAGCCATGATCTTGCGCATTCCGAAATATCGAATATCAAATAGATTCTTGCCGACGTATTTTGAAATATAAAGGCCTAAATGGTTAATATGTTTAACGCGATTTATTTTGATAAAACCGTGTTTCCATAGTGCCTCTAATTCGCCAGAAGCCATTTCAAAATTAACCAGTAAATGATAATGAACGGAACCGCCGTTAATTTTTTTTCTTCCGAAAAAATCGGTATCTGATTGAAATTCGGGAACGGCGACATATTTTAAGTCCGGTCTTTTTCTTTTTAATCTTTTAATAAATTTATTGAATATCGGGTTAGCCTCTTTTAATCCCGGAACATCATGGTTAAAAGTTAAAGTGACGAAAGCTTTTAAGTCGGGATTGGAATCAACCAAACGGACAATTCTTGCCCTGGTTCGTCTTAAAGAGGAATCGCGCATTATTTCCATTTTAAATTCCGAGTCGGCGCTGTTTTTGACTTCGGCCGCCACCTCCTGTCTGGTTCGCCTTTTGGCGGGCTTTCTTGGTTTCTTCCTCTTGCCAATCACAATAGGCGTCTCGTATTGGTAGAGCTCCGCTTTCTTGCCCGATATTATCAGTTTTTGTGAGTAAGCTGTCATTAGTAAGGAGAGAATTAAGTTCGTTTGTCACGAATTTGAATTCTTCTTGATATGATTTAAGTTTGCGGGTCAGTAATAGAAAATCAGTAGTCGAGTCCGTCTTCACTCTCCGACTAATACCAAAAGTAATCTTTTGTATTCTCGTTCTTAACCAAAGGATGTATTCAAATTCTTGTTTAATGTTTTTATATATCATATTTTTGTTTAATATTCGTGATGACGGCTAGGTGTGTGCGTATGGTCAAGTTAATTAATATAGGGAGGAGCCGTCTTGTCTAAAATCTCATTTATCGGCCGCTTCTATTTTTATTTATCGGCTCGTTAGCAGAACTCGCCGATAAATAAAAAAATAATAATGCGGCCGGTCAAAACTATTTTTTGGAACAAATACTAACAGTCCCGAAAGAAAAATTGTCTGTCTGTGCTTCTCATTGTAGCGTCAGCTTATCGCCTATCAAGGTAGTGCTACGCCTCCACTTTGACCGTCGCAAGCAATCAGTCGCTGTCTTATTCGTCGCTGAAAGACAATTTAAGGCGACGTTTCTTCCAGTATTTAAAATCAGTCGCCAATTTAATTTTATGACTATATCAGTCAAATCAAATTGGACGGGGTCAAAGAACACTTCTGAACTCGTCAGAAAACAAATTGCCGAGCGTTGGGGTGAAGACGAAGCTAAACGTTATAACCCATTTGAGAATTGCTTAACTTTCAAGCAATGGCTCAAGAACGGCTGCGTCGTCCGCAAGGATGAAAAAGCCATTCGGTCTTTCATTGTCATTGAAAAGAAAGACAAGAAGACGGGAGCAGTCATAGAAAAGAGACTTAAAACTATTTATCTTTTCTACGAGAAACAAGTTGAGCTTCGGGCTTAACAAATTTAGGAGTTGATCTCTAACGAGATTGACTCCTTTTTTTGTGCCGCAATTTAATGAACAAAAGAACTTTTAACTTTTATCTTTAAAGCCGATTATTTCCTGGAAAGTGTCATAGCAACCGGCCAGGCGTTTATTGAATAAATATAAACTTACTTTATAGGGTTTGCGCTTTTCTTTATCGATGTCTTCGATGTCGTATAGACAGGCTCTAAACAGAGGCCCGACTTTTTTTAGAGCATAGATATTATTAACCAGTTCTCGCACGACGGTATCGATGCGTTTAACGTTTTGGACGGCTCCCCAAATATTCAAAGCCATATAAGAACCGTCGTTATTCTTTTTGATATGTTTCCGGTGCTGTTGAAATTTGTATTGAAGCCGAAACGGAAGTTTTTTCCAAGAACGGGAATTGAAATATATTTGGCATTCGTCGATTAAGATTTCGCCACCCCTTATTTCGAGCAAGTCCTCGAGCTCGTTCCAGAAATAGAGTTTCCCGATTCTTCTATCTTTTTTATTAAAGAATCGAAAGCGAACATTCCTAACAAAAGGAAGATTATAAAACCTGTCCAACCAACGATTAATAAATTTCTTTCTTGTTTCTTCGTCATATGATTTAAAGTCGATAAAAAAATTAGAATAAACATCCCGCCCTTGTCGCAGAAATTTATGCGCTTTCTTGACCAAGTAATAAGTTTTTCCCGAGCCGGGCTTGCCGACAACAACGTTTATCATATATTTAGTGTCCACCCCGCAAGAGGCCGATGATAAGAAGGGTTATTCGGAAGAATAAGAGAACTGTTTCAAAGACGAGCATAAAAGATAAAATCAGAAACAAAGTATCAAACGGAAACACGATGTTAAAATAACTGATCGTGTCGGCAATTCTTTTGGTGGCATAATCTATTTTATCGACATCGATGTTCATCCAGCCGGCAAAAGTATCGTTTGACGGCAGGAAGGAAAAAATAAAAGCCAACATTGAATCGAAGAACTCGCCGCAGAATTTTATGAAGGCGTTTATCGCCCAGTCGAATGGATATCCGGTCATATAATTAATCTTTATCGTTAGGGCTAAAAGCTCCTAAGATTCTAAAAAATACGTATATAATAAAACCAAGCCACAGAAGACCGTCGCCCATCGGTCTTAAATGTTGAGCGAAATATTTTACCGGCGCGCTTTCAAAGTCTAGTGCCGGAACGACAATATCGAATTTATTGTCGCCCGACATAAATTTCATTGGGAATTGCGGAACGACTTCGGGAATGACGTGAGTAAAATTGGCCAACAAAATATCGTAAGCTTGAAAAAATTGATGAAAGATGAATTTCCCCTCAAGAGTGCTTTTCATTCTCGGAAATATGCTTCCGAAATCTATCGGCGGCGTAGGGAAAAACATCGGATGATAATACAAAAACAAATTAACTCCCTGATAAATTTTTAGAGTTCCGGTGGCGTTTGATATTGAAGCGTATAAATTCCTTTTGTTTAAAATGGATAAGTCGCGCTCGAAGCCTATTTGTCGAAACTGATTAAGATTCAGATCGGCAACCGTCGAAGAAGAAATAACTTGGGGTGATGTTGTGCTGATGGTGTAATCCTCTAATTTAAAAATATAAGTGGATGAAGCATTATAAACGTCTTGCGAGAAAGTAAAATAAAGTGGCACGGCGCTTTGGTTTATCCCTTGCGTGTCATAAATATTCATTGATGATTGCTCAAACTTTGCTCCGGCTCCCGAATCGAAAGACCATTGGAAATAAGGATAAAAAACTAAAGTCGCTCCGTTGTAATCGGTGAAGTCCATTTCTAAACAATCGATGTTGTTATAGTCTTTCGTGTCTATAATACAAACGTTCGTCGTGCCGTATGACCTGGCGGTATACCAACACGAGAAAGTTCCCCAAGTAAAATCTTCGTCATTCGGCGTGCAGGTGCAAGACGGTGCTACTGGTGGCATAGAACTTCCCGATTGAATTGTCAGAGTATTAGGCACGGCATTTTCGGGAGCTAATCCGCCGCTGTAATATGGTTCGCAGTAGCCGACGAATTCTTGCGTTGTGCCACGCTTAGAAAAGCTGGCCTCTGGATACATTATTTCAATATTAGACGGTGGGCGATTTCTCGTTTCCGTAAAACTTGCTCGATTTAAAGAGGCATTGTTTAAAGCGTCGATAACGTAAATTGTCGAAGTCCCGTAATCCATTCCCGGATAAATTGCCGAGAAGCCATTACTTAAACAATCGACAACGAATAACTTAGGGTCGCCTTGCGAGTTGGCGAAAATATCAAGTTGATTTTGTCCGGTTCCAATTGTGTCGCAAATTCCGTTAATACTAACATCGCCGCTCGCTTGATTAATGGTATGAGAAGTTATGGAAATATTAGAAGTTGGAGCAGCCGCATTTAAAACAAATAAATCTAGAGAACGAGCCCAGTCAGTATCGGTTCCGCCGACATAGTAATAATCGTATTGGGTTTTACTGCCGATTGTCGCCGTAAAGAAATTATAAATTTGTTGATCGCCGACAGCGTTATAGGCATACATCGTATCTTTCGTGTAGCCTGCCGTTCCCGTGACTGTCCCCCCTGTCGCTACGATATAGTTAAATAGAACTAAACTATTGTCGTTTGTTATGTTGAAATAGCCGCTGCCGATTCCGTTGCCGCTATAATTACTTACTCCGCCTCGAACGAAATCTAAAGGAGTAGTTTGATCGACGTTACAGAATGTTTTTAAAACTATCGTTGCCGGGTCGGAGTAAAGACCACGAGTGTTTCTAACATGAAAATTTCTCGTGCCGGAAAGAGGACTTTTTAAAACAAAAGTTTGCCAGCGCATATGACGTACTTGGCCAACATAAGATTGACCGCCTATTCCGCTGTCGGTCATCTGAACGCCCCCATAAGAAACGCTGTCCCAGCCACTACCGTCGGCGTAAGTAGAAACAAAAGCTAATAAAAAACTATTGGCGCAAGTTGAGCTTATCGTATTAGCAAAAGTAAAATTTCCGGCTCCGTCATCAGAATTTAAGCGATAGGTGTATCCGGTGCTGTCTAAATAAATACCGCTCGTCGCTTTAACGACATGCGGCGAATTAAAAAATATTCCGAATAGCGTCAAAAAAGAAAATAATCCGAGCAAGTAATTTTTAAAATTTAACTTTTTCATAACGGTCAAAGGTTAAATGTTATTAAAAGGAGAAAGGGTATTTGTTTGCTGAACTAAAAGTTATAAAACTTTTAAAACGCATTTTTGTCCCTCATCACCGGCTCTCACCGATATCTTAATCTCCCTGTAAGTTGCCCGATTTTTATTATCAGGCAACCCGAGGGCTATTTAGCGAATCTGCGGAATAATCTCCAAATGAAGCCGATCGCTAAGACGGCTACACCGACAATGACTATCGTCGGCAAGTTGGAAATTAGGACGCCCATTAAGTTTTCCTTAACGGTTACCGCCATTCCGCTGGTTGTGGAAGCGATATCCGCATCCACGGCCGCATAAGCGTTAGCGGCACTAAAGCCGATAATACCCAGCAAAGCCATTAACCCCACTTTAATTTTCTTAATGAAATTCATCATAAAAATTACAGTTAAAATTATTTTTTAAGAAATAATAGAATTATGCCGACCGTTACTCCGAGAAACGCGCCCATAACCAAGCCCGCGGATAAAGAGTGTGTGATATTGACCCAGTTATCCAGGTAGCAAGAGTTTGAGATTAATATTTCAGCGGAGCACATAATTTATTATCTGCTAATTCTTATTAATAATTTGGCGATCAAGGCGATTGCCAGGACGGGAACGATGATGTTCCCGAGAGACTCAAAGAAAGTTATAATCGCGGCGTGCATATTAGTCGAAGATGTTAAGAATTAAAAATATCACGGCGAATCCCAAGGCAACGCAAACAACGAACGTCCAAAATTGGTAATTGAAATTCAGGAGATTTAAGGCCTCGTCGGTCAGGCGGTAAATCGTCGAAGTCGCGGTTGTGGTAGCGATTATAATATCCATATGATTATCTATTTTTTACCGGTCTCGTCTTCCGGAACGTAAACCGAAAGGAAAGCCCTTTGACGCTCTTTGTTGACGAAAGAGAAGGGGTAAACCTTTACCTCGACCTCCACCTTAGCGCCGATTTTGCCGTAGTCCTTGTTTAGAGGCACATTAACGGTTATCGGATAAATGCTGTTTAACGGCTCGACGTAAAGCAACCGCTTTTGGCCGGGCGTTCCGTCTTTGCGGGTGAAGTTTTCTATCTTGTCGTCTTTTATTGTTCCTTTGATGTAAAACATAATTGCAGATGTTAATTTTGTTTATTAATTAATTTTTGCGCCTCGACCTTTACTGGGCGATAGCGGTTTTGGGGCTTAATAAAAAAAGCCTCATAATCGTTATGAGGCTATTGTATGAAAGTGGAGTTTGACCATCTTCGGCTGAAAGAATGGTCAAAGTTTTTTTATAAAATTATAGGTATTTAGGGTTAATTTTAATCGAACCCTTTTGACCGGAGCTAAAAATAAAAAAATCGTTTATTCTATTTTTAGTGTTATCCACAACCTTATTTTTTAATTTAAGACAGGCGTCATGATATCGCCGCCAGGAATTTTTATCGTTTCGATATTCCTCATCCCCAAATGCGTCTTCGGCCATTTCGGAAAAAAAGAAATCGTCTTCTAAATTTTCTTTATTGTCAGTAAAAATATATTTTAATATTTTATGATCGTTGGAATCTGCACTTTTTCTTCTTATTCTTATTTTTTCGCCTTTTATGTATAGAATACTTTTTTTATCGTCAAACCACGTTTTTTTATCATCTTCGTCATCCTCAAGAAAGCTCTCTTGGTCTAAATGATCAAAAATATTGCTATTTACGACCTTAAACGAGAGCTTAAGCGATTCAGGGGAATAGGGTTTAGAAAAAAGGCGGCATAAACTATCAAATTCTGATTTTTCGTGAATTTTACACTCTTTTAATTTTTTCATCCGGCTATGTATTATTTTAAGGTTAGAATAATACACCCAAAATTCATTAGTATGAATTATCTCGCTTTTAACATTTAGAAAATTGTTTTCATTAAGTTCATCTCCAGCTTCGCCCATGGTTTTAACCGTGTCATCAAATATCTTCTGGAGAATATCATGAGTGATCGGGTCTTTGTCGATAAGGGTAATATATCTATAAATAATAACGAATTTTTGAAAAACGTTCCTTTCTACGCAAAAAAGCCTAGTTAATTCCAGCATTTTTTCTTTCAACCCGGAGCAATAGGCTTTCATATTGTTTTTTATTAAAAATATTCCCGCCTCGCGACAGGGAATATCAACATTTTATATGTAAATTTGTCAAGAAGTCATGTTTTTATGGATTTGTAGTGTTCATAGTAATTTTTATTATAGTTTAAATAATTATCTGCGGCAAGTTGATAGATTTGGGCTATTTTTATTGTTATTTTTACATCAAAATGGTAAAATTTAAACAGCTCCACTTTTTTGTTTTGCGTGAATTATAACTTTATGAGATATATAGGCAATAAAACCAGATTAGTCAATAATATTATTGACTTTTTTTCGGATAATAAAATTAAAGGTGAATCTTTTTGTGACATATTTTCGGGAACTGGTAGCGTTGCTGATGCGTTTAAGCATAATTATAAAATAATTGCCAATGATTTTTTAGTATGTTCTTCTGTTATAACGAAAGCAAAAATATATAACAACAATAAACCGACTTTTGAAAAATTTAGAAACACATATAATAATGACCCATTTGATTATTTTGGGAAAAAAACGCACGAGTATAAAAATCATTATTTTGTAACCAATAATTATTCACCAAAAGGAGGCCGTAAATTCTTTTCAGAAGAAAATGCTATTGTCATTGATTCAATCAGAATTGAAATAGAGGAATTATATAAAAATTTAATATTTAATGAAAAAGAATATTATTTTTTATTAGGGAGTTTAATAGAAAGCATAATGCGATTTTCTAATACCTCTGGTACTTACGAAGCATTTTTAAAAGAATGGGACAGAAGATCGTTGAAAAAATTTCGATTTTTGCCGATGGAAATAAATAATTGTAAATCAATAAATAAGGAAAATTTAGTTTACAACGAGGACGCAAATTCATTAATAAGAAAAATATCTGGCGATATATTATATATAGATCCGCCATATACTGTTACTGAATATTCGTCCGCTTATCATGTTTTAGAAACTATAGCCAAATATGATTATCCTGGAATTGCCGGTATTACTGGACGCAGAACTGAAAATGATAAAAAATCTCATTATACACGAGAAAAAACCGCGCTTTTCGCGTTTGAAGATTTAATAAGGCAAGCACAATTTAATGATATTGTTATTAGTTATAGCAACCAATCGGTGATACCGTTAGATGAGTTAGAAAAAATGTTATCCAGTTACGCAATAGACGGGAAAGTTATAAAAAGTCTTGTTGATTACAGAGAATATAAAAATATTCATTCGAGCCAAAAAGGGGATAAATTATTTGAGGTTTTACTATATATTAAAAAAAATAATGAGATTATAAAATCACCGCTGAATTACTCAGGAAGTAAAAATGATTTAATGCAGCAAATGATAAAATATTTGCCAGAGCACATAAGTTCTTTTGTTGACATGATGGGGGGTGCTTTTAACGTTGGGGTAAATATAGTAGCAGAAAAAGTAGTATATAATGAATATAATCCATTTGTATATAAATTAGTAAAAAAATTATTAAATACTGACTCTAAAGAAATTATTGAATATTTAGATAAGACGGTTGATTCTTATAATTTAGAAAAAGGAAATTCTGAAAAATATAATATATTTAGAAATAAATACAATAAATCTAAAAAGGATTTAGATTTATTTATTTTAACAATGTTTTGTTTCCAGAATCAGATTAGATTTAATTCCAAATTAAATTTCAATACTCCCGTGGGAAACTGTGCCTACAATGGAACAATCAGCGATAGATTAAAAAAATTTAAACCAAAATCAAAAAAAATATATTTTTTAAATAAGGATTGTTTAAAAATAAATTTTAACGAGTACGATGAACAAGCATTATTCTATTTTGATCCTCCATATTTCATAACTAATGCAACCTATAACGACGGAAAGAGAGGTTTTAATGGTTGGAATGCAGACTCTGAGGCCAAGTTACTAAAACACCTAACTGCTCTTCATGATAGTGGCCGCAGGTTTATCCTATCAAACATAATTTATCACAAAAATAAAACAAACCACTTATTATTAGAATGGATTGAGTCTCATAATTTTAATATTATAGAATTAGACCATTCAATAAGAAAAGAGGTTATTATAACAAATTATAATTTAATAGGAGGAAAAAGAATATGCAAATTTTAAAAATCAATAAAGTATTTTTTGATAGTTTGAATGAAGAAGAAAATTTAAAACTATTGAGAGTTTATGATTATTCAGACAGAGAATCCTTCCTTAATGATGTAATAAAGAAATTAAATGATGAATATAATTTTCTTTCCATTAGCGGATATGATTTTTTTAATAGTGGAGAAAGCGGTTTGTATCATATGTATAATGGATATGTGTCAGGAGATTTAGAAGGCTTAAAAGAAGTGGTTGTGTCTTTTACGACTCTCTATGGGAAAAGTGGCAACGTATGGTTTAACCAACAAGTAATGCCGATGGTTACTTCAAAATTAGCAAGAAATAAAGATTTTCTAATTGATGATAAGATTAAAAAAATATGTTTGCTGACAACTCATAAGTCAGAGATAATGTCGAAAGAAAAAAATGAAACCACTTGGGATTCAAATATTCAAATGACGGTGAATTTCGCAAATAATCTAGGGTTTGAGTTTATAGAAGTCTTTCCTATTAAAAATTTAAATATTGCTGGTCGTTATAATACCGTAGAAGAAATTATTGAGCATACGAATTTTTTACAAGCTAGTTATCCTACAAATTCGCAGTTTAAACAATTAAGAATTGAAAATGGCGTATTGGTAGCTTCATTTGAGAAAGAACCTAAAGGACAAGAACAAAAAGCCTTTGCATTAAAATTATTGGCTACAACCCATATATTAAAAGGAAAAAATATTGACATCAGTCTTGCCCTGAAACAAACAAAAGACTACACAATCAAAGTTTTAAATGAATATATAGAATATATTAAAACAATTGATTCAAAACTTTATCCTGTTTTAAATATCAGCTCTGAGTTAGAAATTGTAGCCACCGAATTAACAGAAGTGGAAGAAGAAATTGCAGAGGAGCCAATTAATATAGCTGGTTTACCAGAATTCAAAATACCTGTTACGACCGCATACAATTCTAAAGGTAAAAAAATATTTACAACGCAAAAAAGATACAAAATTCAATCAATGGAGGCTCACGATTATATGTGCGGCTGCCATAGTAAGGAACATTTATATTTTACAGCCAATTCGACAAAAGAAAATTTTGTTGAGGGTCATCACATGATACCTATGGAGTATCAACACCAATACTGGACTGAGAGAAAAATCAATTTAGATTGTCCGCAGAATATAACGCCTTTGTGCCCCCACTGCCATAGCAAGATTCATAATGCTATACCAGTGCAAAAAAGCGAAGTTATATCCGAATTATTCCATAAATATAAAGATAATTTACAGGCAGTCGATCCTGAATTAAATTTTCCCAAATTTGCCTCTTTTTATCACATATACATATATTAGCATTCATGGTATATGAGCAAAAAATCAATTGAATTCCATATTCTATCAAACGATTATTTTGGCACTTTAGGGGCTATTTTAAGTTTAATTAGACAAAGTTCTAGAGATAATAAATTTACTGAAAATAATATAAAAATACTAAAAAACTTGGAGAAAGATTTAATTTTACTTCAGAAAAACTATTTAATTACAAAAAAATAGTATGCCAATATTTCAAATGAACAATAAAAAAGCTAGCCAAGTTTTTTTAGATATTAATCATTTTAATAATGAGGCCGAACTCCGAGATTTTTTTGCAAATAACTTGGAAGAATTGCTTGGAATGAGATTTTTAGCTAAAGAATATCCAACTAGCGAAGGGGGCAGAATGGATACGATAGCATTGGACGAAACAAATTCACCAGTAATCATCGAATACAAATGGGGGCAAGATAATGCGATTTTTGTTCAGGGTCTTTTTTATCTAGATTGGTTGAAAAAAAATAAGAAACATTTCGATTTATTAGTAGCAGATAAATTAGGGAGGGACGAAAAAGTTAACTGGACTAGCCCACGTGTAATTTTAATCGCTCAAGGATTTGATAGCCGGACAATAATTGCAGTCCAGCAAGTTGATAGTGTAGAATTAATTAAATACGTGCCATATAAACAGGATATTCTTTATTTGGAGAATGTTTATGTTCCAAGCCAAACAAGAAAGGCTGTAAAAGAAATAGAACATATAAAAACAAATAATGATGAGGTTTACGATATCGAGTACCATTTAAAAAAACACAACTCTTCAGAAGAAATTAAGCAAATTTTTTATAGATTTCAAGAAAAAATTCAATCTTTGCCAGAAGTTGAGGAATTTTCTAATCAAAAAACCGGAATAACATATAGAACTACAAAAAGTTTTATTAGATTTGAGTTTGGGAAAAATGTTATGGATGTTTTAGTCAGAAGCCCTAAATATAATGACCCAAAAAATTTAGTAGCCGATATTAGTACTCATATGTGGGGATACAAAGGAAGAATAAAAGTTAAATTTTTAAAAGAGGTTGATGATGTTTTTGAAATAATTAAACAGTCATACGAAGAAACGCTATAAATATGATAAAGTATGCAGCTAATAACTAAAACAACCTATTTACAATTTGCCTCATGTCCTAAAAATGCTTGGCTACATTTAAATAAACCAGAGCTTAAGGAAATGTTTGAATTATCAGATTTTGATAAGAGTTTAGTTGCTAAAGGTAATTTAGTTGAATCTTGGGCACGCAAGCTATTCCCAGAAGGAATCTTGATCTCTGAATATGGAGAAAGCGCGCATACTATAACGAATCAATATTTAAGCGAAAAAAAGAAAATTATTTTTCAATCAACTTTTATAAATGATAAATTTTTAGTAAGAAATGATGTTCTAGAATACAATTCCGATAATGATTGTTGGAATTTGTATGAAATAAAGGGGACAAATACTTTAGATGAAAATGAAGACTCGGTTGATCATATTGAAGATGCTACTTTCCAAGTGGAAGTATTAAATAATATTGGGATTAAGCTGGGGCAAATATATTTAGTCCATTTAAATAAAGAATATATTAGGGGGGATGAAATTGATGTTAATGCTCTTTTTATAAAAGAGGATATAAGCGAGCAAGTTAAAAAAAGACTTGAATCAACTAGAATAAAAATGAAAATGGCTTCTGAGGCTTTATTTCAAGAAGATGAAAATGCTTTAGAATGCCAGTGTATATATCTTGGTAGAAGCAATCATTGTTCTACTTTTGGCTATTCTTATCCGGATGTTCCTAAATATTCTATTCATGATTTATCAAGAATAGGAACAAGTAAAAAGAAGTTAGCTGAATTAGTTGATTCTAAAATATATGAGATTGCTGAAATTCCTGATTCAATAAAATTAACCGATATTCAACAAAATCAAAAAAATGTTCATAAAACGCAGACTCCGATTATTGATTTACACTCAATAAAGAAAGAGTTGGAATCTTTAACCTATCCTTTATATTTTTTAGACTACGAAACATACCCGCCAGCCATACCATTATTTAAAGGATTTAAACCTTATCAACAAATTCCTTTTCAATTCTCCTTGCATGTATTGCGAAGTCCTGATGCAGAATTAGAACATTTTGAATATTTGCATACTGAAAATACCGATCCATCAAAACATATTATCTCCAAGTTAAAAGAATTTATCGGTTCAACGGGGAGCATTATAGTTTGGAGCAAAAGATTCGAAAAAAGTATAAATGCCCAATTGGCAGAACGTCATCCCGAAGATGCTAATTTTTTAGGAGATATCAATGAGAGAATATATGATTTAATGGAAATTTTCCAAAAACAGTTATATGTTCACCCTGGTTTTAAGGGCAAAGTATCTATAAAAAAAGTTTTACCAGTCTTAGCTCCAGTCTTAAGTTATAAAGATTTAGAAATTCAAGAAGGCGGCGCAGCGATGGAGGCCTGGTATGAGATGGTTTTTGGCAATAAATCGCCAGAAGAACAACAAGTGGTAGCCGCAAATTTATTAAAATATTGCTGCTTAGATACATATGCTATGTATGTTATTTGGAAAGAACTTATTAATATTATTCCAAATTAAACAATTAAAATAACAATAATTTGACTTTTCGCTAATTATCAGCTATAGTAATAATGTAGTTAACAATACAAACTCTAGTGCGGAGCATAACAGCACCATTTATTTCTTTCACCTCGTGTGAATAGGCAATCAGGGAAATCTGCTGAGAGCCAAATGTAATAAGTGACTAATCGTTAAGGCGGTTGGGAGATTTCAATCTAAGAGATAGCAATATCTTTTGGTTAAATCTCTTAGCCGCTTTTTTTGTCGGATAAGCTAGAAAGGGGGTGATAAATATGGAAAACAATAAAATAGAAATAACTCAAATGGTAAAACCAATCCAATGCCATTTATGGGCGAATGATGATGTCTGCAGAGATGACCTGGGCTGCGATAATCTCGAACTCATCGAAACCTTTGTAGATGAAAGTCACTTTTCTCGATGGCTAGTCCAATGTAAAGAATGTGGGCAGCTATATTTTAAAGAGTTTTATGAAGAAATAGATTGGGTTGACGGTGATGATCCGCAATATGTTACTTATGTCCCCGTGAAAACTGCTGCCGAAATTGAGAAATTAAAAAAAACTAATATATTTGAGATTATGTTATTTCAGCCTTGCCTTAGAAAAGATTATCCTAAAGGCGCTGACAAACCAAGGGTATATTGGTTGGGAAAAAATTAACATTAAAATTTATGATTTACACAACAAAAATTCAAAAGGCAATTAAATTTGCTACTAAAACTCATAACCAATACCAACAACAAAAACGCAAAGGCAAGAAAACCCCATATATTGCCCACCCATTAACAGCTGGGATTATCCTTTCTTTAGCAGGGGCATCCGAAGATGTGATTGTCGCTGGAATTTTACACGATACCATTGAGGACAGTATTGAGGAAAAAAAAGTAACATCCGAGATGATTAAAGAAAGATTTGGCGAAGAAGTAATGAAACTAGTTTTAAGTGTTACCGAGCAAGACAAGTCTTTATCTTGGGAAAAAAGAAAAGCCGAGGCTCTAGAGCATATAAAAAATTTCTCTCATGAAGCTATTCTTGTAAAATCGTCTGATGTTATTAGCAATATTTCTGAGCTTATTGATGACTATAAAAAATATGGCGATGATGTTTTTGAACGTTTTAATTCTTCTAAAGAAAAGATAGTTAAAAGTCATCTAAAAGTTATAAGCGCACTAGTTAGTCGTTGGCCTGAGAATCCATTAGCCTGGGATCTTAAATTCCTAGCTAGTGATTTAAGTCGGATCGAGAGTTTAACTTTTATGAAAAATAACCCCGCCCCAATTATTAAGTACGAAGAATACAACGAAAATATAGAACTAAAATGCCCAATTTGTGAATGGAAAGGAACCCCAAAGACGAGCGATTGCGTAAATACTGATAGTCATTTTTGTCTTGATGTATCCTGTCCAATATGTGATAAAATGCTTTTAGTAGCCAGTTACCCCGAGATAACAAGAGATTGATTAAATGGTCTAATTTTGTTATTATATAGATACAATTGAATAATCGTTTTATAAAGAGTGCAGCGAGGGAACTAGCCCGACGACCTGCCAGCAACCCCGGAGTAATCCATCCGGAAGGTGCTAATTCTAGCCCGACAAGGGAAAGATAAAGGTCGATTTTTTATTTTTATTAATAAAAACTCTTTCCTTTGTTGGGGGAGAGCTTTTTTATTATTAATAATCAAATTTATGAAAAAAGAAAATATTGAATTTATAAGAAAAACAGCCCCAGATGGTTCAATAGAAGATACCAAGGTTTACAGCCTAGAGGATGGGGAAGAACAATATTATACAATTTTAGGCACGGGATACGGAATTAACTTCGCTCACTGTTTTTCTATGGGGGCAAAGAATAAAGAGAATTTCTGGGAAAGAGTTTTTGCTTATAAAATCATCCCGAACAGAGATCATGCTGATTTATTGGAGAAGGCGACAGGAGAAGACTATATTTCGGTCGAATTCTACGAATTAAGCTGAATTTAGCGGTTTTATTGGCAAGGTGGTATAATTAATACAAGAATAAATAATATAAAAATATGTTTAAAATTTCAAAAGCCACAATTTATAAAATTTTGCCGTTAGCTATACTGTATCTGCTATTTATTATCTCTTTTTTGGGAAATAGCGATTATAAATCTATTATCATTTTAACGGCCGCAATACCCCTAGCAATTTATATATTTACCGAAGATAATAAATTAAAAAAATATCTTCAATATGTGTTATATGTTTTTATTGTCGGTTTAGTCATTTATTGGATATTTGGTTCCTACGGCTGGGTTTGGTCATTATTTCATGGCTATTTTTCACTTCCTGGTTCTCGTTGTTTCTTTACGGGATGCTATGGGGAGACCGGATGGAATATATTTATTCAAAGTGGACTATTCCGGGGAGATTTCATGGTTTTATTCTATTTAGGGGTTATTTATTTAGCTATCAAAAATAAGAACAGGATTAAGGGTTAAAATATTGACTATCAAGTTAGCTTAATATTTATTGGTATTTTGTCTCATTTCAGTTCTGATATAGTCCCGAACTCCCCGCACTGAGTTAAAATCGCTTTTATTTTCAATTTTAGAGAGGACATTATATGGCTCTTTGAAAGAAATATTAGCGATTTTTTTGTTATCAATAGTAGCGTTCCAAAGTACATCAATTAGAGTATTTCGCTGTTCGTCAGGTTTTTGCAATAAAAACGCTTTTTGTATTATTTTAGGCTCTAAAAACGCATTTCTTATCCGTTCCAAAGTAATATTATCTTGGCTCTGTTTTTTAATTTCTAGCTCTTGTAAGTCCTTATTAATAAGCACTATCTCATTTTCTATTATCTGATTTTTAGCCTTATAGTCGCCCTCTAAAACGACTTTATCCAAGTAGCCGTCTATCAGAACTTTCTTGCGCTCCTCAAGCGTTTTGAGCCTGTTTTGAAGACCCAGAATGGCCTCGTCTAAATAGGATAAGACATTTCCGCTTTCTCTTTGTTTAGCCCGATAGACGAGATTAACGACTTTTTCGTCAAAGATTAAATTATCAAAAACTCCGTTTAATTCCGTTGAGAGATTCTCCTCTTTAATATAGGCCTTATGCTCCTCGCAGACATTCTTGCCGTTCGTACAATAATAATATGTTAGCCGTCCTTTCTTCTTGGTGGCTGTTAGCAGACAGCCACACTTGGCACACCTTAACATGCCCCTGAAAGCGAAAGGAATATTTTGTTTTTTAATATGGGATTTTTTAGTTAGCATTTCTTGCACTTCATCAAATAGTTTCTTAGAAATTAACGGTTCATGGGTGCCTAAATATTTTTCATCATCTCTTTCCATAATTCCGCAATAAAATGATTCCGATAACATTTTATGAATTTTACTCTTATGATATTTGTTATGCGCCCGGCTTCTGAATCCCTCTTTAAATAGAGTATCGGCAATTTCTTTAACGCTATATTTTCCCGTTTTATACATCTCAAATATTTTAACGATATATTTTCCTCGTGCTTTATCAATTATTATTTTACTGTCTTTATTTAAATATCCGAGCGGTGCTAAGTTTGGCCAACCGCCCTTTTCTAGCTTTGCCCTGATTCCTCGTTTCACATTCTTAGATAAATCCAAAATATACTGGTTAGCCATTCCGCTTTCTACATTAAATAATAGAGCATTGTCGCCAGGCAGATATTGTCTTTCCATGGTCTGAATTATTTTTAGTTCATTTTGTTGTAGGAGCCACTGAATAGTAGCCGAGTCTATTGGGTTGCGACTTAATCTATCAATTTTCCAACAGAGAACGCCCTGAATTTTACCTCGCTTGATCAAATTGATAAGTTCGGAAAATTGCGGACGGTTATTTGGTTTCTTGGCCGATTTACTTTCTCTAAATTTGTAGTCAATGCTCAAATTTAAAGAATCGGCCAATTTCAACATTTCTTTCTCTTGTGAATCTAGAGAAAGAATTTGTCTGCTACTGTCTTCGGTAGACTTTCGGCAGTAGAGGGCATATTTGATTGTCGTTTCGTTTTTGTCGTTCATATAATTATTATTTAATAATCAAAAAGGGCAGTTCTGATTGACCCAACATAACAAACTAGCCCAAAGGTTAATTTATCGTTTGGCAGAACTGCCCATTTCGAGCGACAAAAGGTATTTGTTAAAAAAATACCTTGGGCATGTCTGTCTATTATGTTAGGTCAATACTATTAATATACTAAAGAACAGATTAAAAATCAATATCGTCCAAAGAATGGCCAGTTAGAATACCTGCGATGTTCTCGTCTAATTCGGGATAGTTTGAAAGGTCGTATTGCTGATAATTAAACCAACGCATAAAATTTATTGGTTTGCCGATGGAATCATTTGGGTCGCTATTGTTATATTCCGTTTCGCCGTCATATTTATAGACTAATGATTCCGAGGGTAGTTTTGATTCCACGAGCGAGACGACTTCCACGAAAGAATTTTCTTGCGGTTTGAGTAGTCTTTTACTGGCGATATATTTTTTCTGTCTGGGACAGTTATTTTCAAAGACCGATTTTTGAATGTATTTAATAAAATAGAAGATTATTTTTTGCAGTTGCGCTTGGTTTTTTACCTTAGTAAAATTTTTGTCTTTACCGCCGACCATTATCCGACCTTGCCCCCAAATATCAAACATCTTTTTATAGATATTTTTGATATAGGGCAGATTGAAAAATATCATATGATAGTGAATCGCTCCTCGTTTCTGCAGTTCAAAGACGGCCAGATATTTTAAGTTGCTTTGCTTTAAGTCTTTTCCCTCGATTCCATTAGTTTCATAATTCAGTCTACGAATGAATTTTGTAAATTCATAGTTAGCTTTTTTAAGGTTTGTAATATTTTCGGCAAATGTCAGTGTTAGAGTAATCGGCAAATAGGGTTGTCCCTTTTCTTTAAACCAAAGAAAACAATTAGCCATAATCAATCGTTTAATCATTCGCTTGGCACGCCTAGCGGAAGACTTGAGAGTCTCCTCTTGGCTGGCCTTAGGCTTGGGGAATTTCTTAGCCTCTTCAATTTCTTCCTCGGTTTTGATATGTCGGATTCTTCTTTCCAAATGAATATCCCGACCAAACTGATATATTTCTAAAAGCGACCCAGATTTTACCAGTTTACGATTGGATAAGTATTTATTGTCTTGTGGTTTCATATATTTATTTGTTTCTAGTTCTAATTAGAAGTTCTCTTAACAAGGATAACTTTTTCTTTTCGGCTCCCCCTACGGGGGAACCGCCGAAAAGAAAAAAAGAGTTATTCCTTATTAAAGAGAGAATTATATAAATTAACGAGAGATGT
>JBAZTY010000002.1:0-223457 GCA_041661685.1 Patescibacteria group bacterium | reverse complement strand
AAAAGACTGGCCGTAACCGCCAAAGAAAAGGAGGATGTCAGACGTACGCTCGCAGTAACCGCCAAAGAAAAAGAGGGTGTCAGAAACAAATTGGTGGTGACGGCCAAAAAATTAGCTGCAACCGCCAAGGAAGCGGAAAGCGTTAGAAGTAAACTCGCGGTGACCGCCAAAAAACTAGCGGTAACTGCTAAAGAAAAAGAAACTGTCAGAAACAAGTTGGTGGTGACGGCCAAAAAATTAGCTGCAACCGCCAAGGAAGCGGAAAACGTTAGAAGTAAACTCGCGGTGACCGCCAAAAAACTAGCCGTAACTGCTAAAGAGAAGGAGTATGTCAGAAACAAGCTAGTGGTGACTGCCAAAAAGCTAGCTGTGACTGCTAAAAAAACTAAATTAATAAATGAGGAATTACAAAAACTTGATGTAGCGAAAGATGAATTTGTCTCTATTGCCTCTCACCAACTCCGAACCCCTCTTACGGCTCTAAAAGGATACACGGGGATGCTTCTGGATGGAGATGCTGGACCAGTAAACGAAAAACAACACGAATATCTGACAGAGATAAAAAATGCGAATGATCGCATGATTAGCCTTATTACAGCTCTTCTAAATGTTTCCAGAGTTGATCTGGATGTTTTCATCGTTGAACCAGAGCCGATTGATTTCAAAAAGGTCGCGGAGGACGTCCTGAAAGATCTCCAAATGAAAATTGTAGAAAAAAAGCTAACAGTGGAAACTGCTTTTGAAAAAAATATCCCGATTATCAACGCTGATTTGAATATTGTCAGGATGGTTTTTCAGAATCTGTTGACCAATGCGTTAAAATATACGGCATCGGGAGGAAAAATTAATATCAGTATCAAAAAGGACGGAGCTAATATCCTTATTGCGGTCGCCGATACTGGCTATGGGATTCCCAAAAACGTACAATCAAAAATTTTTACTAAAATGTTCCGAGCCGACAATGCCCGCGTGAATGATCCCGACGGTACCGGCCTGGGATTATATATAATCAAATCAACGCTAGAAAAAACAGGGGGGAAAATTTGGTTTGAATCCACGGAAAACAAAGGGTCAACATTTTACGTTACCACCCCTATAGGAGGCATGAAGAAAAAAGAAGGTACAAAAAGGTTAGAATTAAAATAATAATATTATGGACATTCCACAAAAAAAGATATTGATTATCGAGGATGAGCTTTCTATCCTGAATGGCATCTCGGATAAATTTACACACGAAGGTTTTTTGGTAATCAAGGCGATTAATGGCCAAGATGGTTTAGATAAGGCGCTTAATGATCACCCCGACTTTATTATTGTCGATAATCTCATGCCTGGCACCGACGGTTTTTATTTCCTTGAAAAAATTCGCGCGGACAAATGGGGCAAAAATGCCCGAGTCGTTATGTGGACCAATTCTCACGACTCTACTACGATGTCTCGAGCAAAAAAGTTTGGAATACTCGATTTTATGATTAAGAGCGAATGGGAATATCGAGATGTCGTAAAAAAAGTAAATGAATTTCTAGATGTCTAACTTCACTTTCTATTTCTGGCAATTTTATTAATTTTCAATAATATAAATATTATGGATACGCCAATAAAAAAAACTCACATTTTAATTATTGATGACGATGAGGTGATGCGTCGGCTTTATGGCAGCTTGCTCGGAAAAGCCGGATATGAAGTAATCTACTCTCCGGATTCAGTCCAGGGGCGTGAATTAGCCCGACGTTTTCACCCCGACCTTATCCTGATGGATATAGAGATGCCGGTAGAAAACGGCTTAACTGCTTCTCGCAGATTAAAGGAAGAACCTGAAACAGCTAATATCCCGATAGTCCTGCTTACCAACGCAGATCTATCAATCGAGGCTGAGAAATGGATGAAAGAAATTTCGATAACAGATTATATCCAAAAAGGTATCAGCAACGATGATTTTATTGAGCGAGTTGGAAAAATTATTGATAGAAGAACAGAAAAGAAGATTTAAGAATTCCAGACCTTAAGACTACAATAAAAAAAGATTCAGCATATGACTGAGTCTTTTTCCTTTTTATAATGTTAATGATATAATTTAATAGCATCTTAACTACTACAAAATATATGAAAATACCAAATAAACCCCAAATAATCATCGTAAACAAGGATGATGAAATCATCGGATATAAAACCAGAGATAATTTAAATAAAGAAGATATTTACCGCGTATCCGCCCTTTGGATCACTAATTCCCAAGGACAGATTCTTCTCGCTAAGCGCCATCATACTAAATCCCACAATCCCAACATGTGGGGACCGGCGGTCGCCGGAACGGTTGAAGAAGGCGAAACCTATGAAAGCAATATAATTAAAGAAGCCGAGGAAGAGATTGGATTAAAAAATATCCAGCCAAAGCTTGGCCCGAAGACAGAAACTAATGGCGAATATCATCATTTCACTCAATGGTATACGCTGAACATTGATAAAAATATCGATGAATTTAAGATTCAAGAGGATGAGGTTGGAGAGATCGGATGGCTGGCGCCAAAAGAGCTGAGAAGCCGATTACAGGAAAAACCGGAAGAATTTTTATCAAAAATGAAGGAATATCTAGAGTTATTTTCATCATAACTTCGAAGCCCTCTCCGAATCAAATATGGAATTAATCAAAACCATTCTAAACAGCTGGCAATTCAATACCATCCTGGCAGTAATTTTCGCGGTCTTATATGTCCAAACCTATAAGCTGGCTGTAAAAGATACCAAGAAAGAGGCGATCGCTACGATTATCTGGGAATTCCTAGGCGGATTAAGCGTTCTGCTATTACTGCCCTTTTTCTCCTTTAAATTTTCCATCGACCCGAAGGTAGCGCTATTGTTTCTTGCGGCCAATATATTCTATACGCTCAATGATCGAATCAAGACTACCGCCAGAAAAAATCTGGAAGTTTCCACCTTTTCGATAATAGATCAACTATCAAAAGTATTCCTGATAATTTACGGGATAGCCTTATTTCATAATCCGATAATCGCCACCAAGCTGATCGGAGGAGCCCTAATCATCTTGGGTAACATAGCTCTGTTTTACCACAAAAATAAATTAGTCATCAATAAGTACGTCTTGCTTTCTATCCTCGCTTCCTTCTTCATGGCGACAGCCTTGATTATTGATGTAGACATCTCAAAAAGATTTAATCTGCCCTTTTATGTCATGCTGACTCTGATGATTCCGGCGCTATTTAATTACGCCATTGAAAGATGTCCGCTAAAAGATATTACCAATGAATTTAATACTGAACGTAAAAAATATTACATCATTTCCGGCATCGCTTCCGGCCCGATGATATTTTTCACTATTCGCGCCCTGCAATTAGGGCAAGTGGCTTTCATAGCGCCGCTTTTAGCCACCGCCGTCTTATTAAATGTGCTCATCGCTTCAATTGTCCACAAGGAAAAAACCCACCTGATTAAAAAAATAATCTTGGCCGTCGTTATAATCACAGGCATATACCTGACTGTGATTTAAAATTTCCGCCCATTTCCCAATTTCCCAAATAATCCCACCAAAATTTTGGCAAATTTCAGATTTTAAGGCTACTAAAAAACAGACTCAACGAATGTTGGGTCTATTTTTATTAATGTGGGTAAACTAGAGAAAGCGAGCCGCTTATTTTTTTAACTTAACAGAAGCTAAAAAAGTAGCAATCGGCATAGATAAAATTACGCCGATACTGCCGACTAAAGTCCTGACTATTTCCGTGCTGACGATTTCTGTATTAATCAGTCTACTGAAAGTCAGTCCGGAATTTTGATTTATAATAAATAATAAAAGCAGAGGCAAGGCGGCGCCGGCGTAAGTTAGAAACAGAGTATTAACAATTGCGCCCAAATGAGTATTGCCAACTTTATAGGCTAATTGAAATACTTTTTTTGTCGATAAGCTCGAATTAGCTTCCCTGATTTGCTCGACCGCCTCAATCTGGCCGACGATAATATCGTCTAGGACTCCGATGGCGCCGATAATAAAGCCGGCCAACAATAAACCCTGGAAATTAATTTCAATATTGCCGGCGCCGATTAAAAAGGCGGCCTCTTCTTGCGCTAATCCCGATAATTTGGTTAATGTTGTAAAAATTACTGATAGTATCAGGGTTGCTGACAAAGAAATCAAAACTGATAAAACGGCAATATGAGATTTTTTCTTAAAGCCTTCCGTCAAATAAATTATTACTCCTAGAATAACCAAGCCGCCTATCAAGCTGATCAAAAAGGGGTCTCGGCCGTTTAATATTTGCGGCAGAATAAATTTAATGATGACTACAAAACTTAAGAATAAACTGATTAAAGCTTTAAATCCTTTTGATCTGCCGACCACTAAAACGGCTAAGACAAAAATAATAAATAAAATATAAAGATATCCGCTTCTGACAAAATCAACCACATAAAAGATATCTTGGCCGGATTCGTCCGTGTGCCCCTCAACATAGACTTTATCCCCGACTTTATAGAAATTAGCGTTAGCCACTTCAATATCAGATATGCCTTTATAAATCATGTCCTTATCTTTCCAAACGCCCTCTAGTCCCAAAAGTTTTAAATCCTGCTGCTTGAATTTAGTTCCATCTTCCCTAATTTTTTCTTTAACCTGCAAAACTTCTGTCACTTCGGACTTGAAATTTGTGTTTTCTTCTTTAATCTCATCGGCCCGAGACAAAAATGGAAACAGTAAAGCCGCCAAAGCTATCATTATATAAATTTTTTTATGCTTATTCATAAAAATTATTTTATGATCTTTATCGCCTTGCCGTTAATAAGAGCCTCGGCAATTTTCTTATAAGCGGAATAAAGGATCCGCTGATAGGTGCTGGGCGAGGTATTCATTTTTTCGGCCGCCTCTTTCTGATCTAGGCTATTTAAATGCCGCAGACGATACGACTCCATTTCCTCGATCGTCAATTCAACAATTTCCAGATCCCGCATGGGAACCCCCTGAGGTTTAAAATAAGTCACTCCGGGATTGAATTCTATTTTTCGGCCAAGTCTTGGTCTAGACATATATATTGAAAATTATAGTAAATTTGATATCATATCTCTATAAAAGAAGGCTACCCGGCCCCTTTTCTAAAGAGACCGGTTCCGCGCCTTCTTTTATTTTTGGCTTTTGAGAGCCTCTTTTTCCGCTTTGACCGCTTTGAGATCGGCGAGCAGAGCTTTTTCTTCCTCATCTAAAGCTTTCACTCGGTCTTCTGGAGATAAAGAAGGCTTAAAGCCATCCCCGCCCATCATCCGTCGCCCGCACCAAAACATTCTCTCTCCGTTGGCACAGCGCCCCAGGCTTCGTCCGGTTTGCGGTCCTTGGCTCTTCGGGCCCGTTCCATTCATTCTTGGCATACAATTATTGTTAGTATTCTTATAACAGCAATCCGACCTTTACTAATTGCCTATTATGAGTATATACCCATAATAATTAATGTCAACGGCTGCTCGCCCATTTCTTAATTTTAAAAACCAGTTCAACCGTTGTTGACATAATATCAAAAATATTATATATTCTAAATAGTAAATTACCAACTTAAAATGGAAACTAAAATGAAAAAAATTAAAAACATTTTAATTTTGACAGCCCTGTTGATTGTACCGCTATTTATTGGCTCGTCTTGCGAACCGACAGAAGAATGCGATGGACACGGAACTCTTTCTCTCACCAACGACAGCCATAGCACCGTACAAAGAATCATGATCAACGGCGTCAGTTATGGAACTCTCGATCCAGGAGAAGACAAGGACATCAAGTTGGTTCCTGGCGTCTATTCCTGGCAATTAGTGGGTATTAGCGGCGGCACTGGCTGCAGTGCGGCTACCGTCACTATCGTCGAATGCCAGACTCAAGGCTTCAGCTGCGGCGGCTAATTCGTAATTTTATTTTACACCCCCATTAATGGCTTAATGGGGGTTTTATTTAAAAAGATTTTTCTCACGCTCTTGTCAAACGAGAAATCTTTTGTTATTATCAGATTTGTAATAAAACTGGCTCATTTATATGGCCATTTTATTATAACGAGCGCCTATAGCTCAGTTGGTAGAGCAACAGCCTTTTAAGCTGATGGTCGCTGGTTCGAATCCAGCTGGGCGCACATAAAAGACAGGCTAACGCCTGTTTTTTTGTTATATTGCCTAACTATTTTTTGATACCGGGCTATTTATCCAAAGCCGGCTCGCACCGGCTTGCTAAAATTAGAAAAATCTTTTATATTGATTATGTCAGTTGCGCCGACTTAGCTCAGCTGGTAGAGCAGCCGCCTTGTAAGCGGCAGGTCGTCGGTCCGAGCCCGACAGTCGGCTCAGTCACATGAAAACTACCTTTATCTCAAAGATGTGGGTAGTTTTTATATAGTCATACCATCTTGTTCAGCAACAGTTGTTCTGTTATAATACAAGATATGCTGCAATCAAAAAATATTTACAAGTCAATCGCTAAATTGTATCTAAAGGACGGTTTATCCATGGCTCAAACGGCTGATAAACTTAAGCTATCCCCTTCTGCTATTAGATATTGGCTAGATAAAAATGGAACGAAAAGACGATCCCGGTCTGAAGCCACCAATAAATGGTATCTAACTAAATTTAACAAAAAACCCTTTCAACTAAAGCCCAAGCTTTCCGCTAGTGATGAAAATCTCAAAACAGCCGGAATAATGCTGTATTGGGGAGAAGGGGGGAAATCTGGAAATGTGGTTAAATTTACTAATAGCGACCCGGCCATGATCCGCTTATTCTTAAGATTCCTTAGAATCATATGTGGAATCGACGAGAATAGATTAAAAGCATTGATCCATATATACCCCGACCATGACGAAAAAGAGTTATTGTCAATTTGGATAGAAAAAACTGGAATACCAAAAGAACATTTTTATAAATCATATCTTCACGTAGGAAAACCGGGCACTTACAAAAATAAGTCTAAATATGGCACTCTGACCATCAACTACCCCGACAAACGACTATTAGGGATAATATTAGAATGGATTAATTATTACAAAAAATAATCTAAAAATCAGCCAAAAACCCATAAGAAAAAACGACCTTTGTCAACCGGACCTGGTTAATAAAACGTTGATAAAGAGTTGATAAAAAGTCATTGAAAAAATGATAAGCTTAAGCTAAGATAAGGATGAAGAAATCTTAGATATCGCTAATCAATAGGCTTAAATATTATGGCTACTAACGAAGAAAACTTAATCGGCAAAGTCCCGCCCCACAGCCTTGAAGCCGAAGAATCATTGCTCGGTTCCCTCTTGATCGATAAGGACGCGATCATTAAAGTCGCGGATACGATCATGCCGCAAGATTTCTATAAAGACGCGCACAGAATAATCTATGATGCGATCAAGGAGCTTTATGCCGCTCAGGAACCGATCGATATCATTACTCTTTCTAACCGCTTAGAGGACAAGAAGAAAATGACAGTCATCGGCGGACGTTCTTATTTAGCCCAATTATCGAATACCGTCGCGACTTCCGGAAATATCACTAACTACGCTAATATCATCCAGCGCAAAGCAACCTTGCGCCGTCTTCAGCAAGCCGCTGCCGAAATATCGTCAATGAGCTTCAACGAGGAAAGAGAGATAGACGAGATTCTCGACGAGACTGAGAAGAAAGTTTTCGGCGTCTCCCGCAAATACTTGAAAAATGCTTTCATGCCGATTGATAATCTTCTGACCGCCGCTTTCGATCGTATCGACGAACTCCATAAATACGGCGGCAAGCTTCGCGGTCTCTCGACCGGCTTCGCCGATCTGGATAATCTCCTGGCCGGACTGCAGAAATCCGATCTGGTTATCCTCGCCGCCCGCCCTTCCGTCGGCAAGACTTCTTTCGCGCTCGATATCGCCCGCCAAGCGGCCATCAAGAGCAAGGAGGGCGTCGGCATCTTCTCGCTCGAAATGAGCAAGGAGCAATTAGTCGACCGCATGCTCTGCGCCCAATCCAATATCAGCTTATGGAAGATGCGCACCGGCAATCTTTCCGATGAAGATTTCATGCGCTTGAACGACGGCATGGGCAAATTAGCTGAAGCGCCGATATATATCGACGACTCCGGAACTCTATCAATCATGGAAATAAGAGCCAAGGCTCGCCGCTTGCAGATGGAGAAAGGCTTGGGCCTCATCGTCATCGACTACTTGCAGCTGATGGAAGGTCGGGGAAAATACGGTGATAACCGCGTTCAGGAAATCGCCGAGATCAGTCGCGGCCTGAAAGCGATCGCTCGCGAATTAAATGTCCCTATCTTAGCTTTAGCCCAGTTATCCCGCGCCGTGGAAATGACTCATCCGGCCATCCCAAAACTTTCTCATCTGCGCGATTCCGGTTCTATTGAACAGGACGCCGACGTTGTCATGTTCATCTACCGCAAAGCGGCTGACCGCGGCTATAATACTAATGACCTGCCCCAAGACGAGCGCTATAAGGCGGAAATCCATATCGCCAAACACAGAAATGGCCCGACCGGAAAAGTAGATTTATTCTTCGATGAGAATACTGTCAGCTTCAAGAGCCTGGCCAAAATGCCGACCAATTCCGCTCCAGTGGAATTTTAAGGCGCGACGTGCTAAAATAATTAATCATTAACTAAGCAATAAATATGTTCAGCAAATTAAAACAATTCAAAGATCTGCGCAGCCAAGCGAAGACGATGCAGAGCGCCTTGGCTCAGGAAACCGTGACCGAAGAGAAGAACGGCGTAAAAATCGTCCTGAACGGCAATATGGAAGTGCTCGAGATAAAGCTTAACGGCGAACTGACTAAGAATGTCCAGGAAGAGACCGTTAAGACCTGCTTTAATGACGCCCTGAAACGCGCTCAAAGACTGATGGCTAAGAAGCTTCAGGACATGGGCGGCATTCCAGGATTAAACTAATGAAATATCCGGCCGCTCTCCAAACCTTGATAGATAAGCTATCCAGCCTGCCTAGTGTCGGTCCGAAAACGGCGGAGCGCTATGCTTTTTATTTATTGAAACAGAGCCAGGAAAAATTGAAGAGCTTCGGAGCGGCCGTCTCGGAGCTTCAGGACAAAATCACTGTCTGCCGCGAATGTTTGAGCATCTGCGAGACTGATCCCTGCCCGATCTGTTCCGACGCCTCGCGCCGCCAAGATATCCTCTGTATCGTCGAGAATATCCAAGACCTGATCGCTATCGAGGCGACTAAGCAATATGATGGCCGCTATTTCATTCTCGGCGGACTGATAAATACTATCAGCGGCATCGGTCCGGAAGATCTGAATATAGAAAAGCTATTGAAAAGAATAAAATCTGGAAACGTGAAAGAAATGATCCTCGCTCTCAATTTTACGATGGAAGGAGAGACCACCTCCATGTATCTTACCAAGATATTGAAAGACCATCTGAAGATAACCCGCCTAGCCAAAGGCTTGCCGGCCGGATCTGATCTAGAATATGCGGATGAATTGACGCTCGGCAGCGCCCTGAAATATCGCAGTGAAATATTAAAATAAAAAACTAACGAAAAGAAAGGGAAAAAAATGCTGACATTACCTATAGCCTTAGCCTTCCTAGCGGCTCTGGCGCTAGGAATAATGTGGTTCATTGGACTCTTTAATAAACGAGTTAATGGCCATGTCAATTTAATCGTTGGATTCGCCCGTACTTTGAAGATAGATAAAGAAAATGCCAGCCGATTACTGCCAAGACTTTGGCTCTTAATAAGGCTTTTGCCTCACAAGAGAGGGTTGATACTTCTCAAAATGCTAAAGAGAATAAGAATCAACCGACAAGAAAGGATGAATCGCCGCCGCGACCGGCGCCGCACCAGAAAGGCAAAAAGACAAAATTGGATACGGAAAATCCTAGACAGGACAAACAAAAAACCGCTCAAATAAGAAGCGGTTTTTATTTTAAGAAATCTTTGTTCTAGCGAATTAGGAAATCTTCAAAACCTTGAGAGCGGTAAACTGCTGACGATGGCCGACAGTCTTCTTGTATCTGGTCTTGTTCTTGTATTTAACGACGGTTACCTTCTTGCCCTTGGCGGTCTCAAGCACTTCCGCTTCGACTTTCTCGCCTAAAGACGGCTGACCCAATTCTAATTTCTCGCCATCAATGATTAAAAGGGTGTCCAATTTAACTTTCTGGCCGTTTTCAGCATCCAGTTTCTCTACTTTAATAGTGTCCCCCTCCTTGACTTTGTACTGTTTGCCGCCGGTTTTGATTACTGCAATTTTTGACATATTAGCGAATTTTTTTAATAAAAAATCAGATGTATCTCTGAACTAACATAATGATAGCAAATATTTGAAAAATGTCAACAAATGGGTTATAGTGAAGCTAAGATTAACTAATAAACAGGCTTTACAAATATGCCAAAATTCATTATTACCGGCGGGAACAAACTGAGTGGCGAGATCATTACTGGAGGCGCTAAAAATAATGCTCAGATAATGTTGCCAATTTCCCTGCTATCAGCTGGAACCATGAGCCTCCATAATATACCGCGAATTGACGGCGTCGAAAAATCTTTAGAATTATTAGCCGATTTAGGCGCTAAGATAGAAGATAATGGTAAAACTATTAAGATTAACGCCAGCCAAATCACTAAGACTGAATTAGACAAGAAAATTGCCGATAAATTCAGAACTTCAGTCATGTTTGTCGGACCTCTTTTAGCTCGCTTCGGCGAAGTAAAGTTCCCTCACCCAGGAGGCTGTGTTATTGGAGCGGCGGGACGGCCAATCGATCTCTTTCTTGAAGGATTTACCGCTTTGGGCGCTAAAGTTGAAGTCAAAAACAATTATTACGAAATTAAAGCCAAGCATCTGACCGGCTGCGACTTCTTTTTCACGACCGCAACGGTTACCGGCACTCAGAGTCTAATGTCTACCGCTTGTTTAGCTAAAGGAAAAACTATTCTAAGAAACTGCGCCATGGAACCGGAAGTTGAAGCGCTCGCCGACTATCTTAACTCGCAAGGAGCTAAAATTATCGGTGCGGGAACCCCCACTGTTACCATCGAGGGGGTAGAAAAATTAAGCGCTGGCGATTGCGAAATTATTCCCGATCGGATTGAGGCCGGATCTTTTGCCTTGATGGCCGCGGCGACTAATTCCGAAATAACTATCCAGCGCTGCAATCCTGAACATCTCTTGAACCTGCTGACTATCTTTGATAAAATCGGCGTTAATTATGAAAAAGGCGCCGACTGGATAAAGATGAAAAAATCTTCCGACATCCGTGCTTATGATATGAAGACTCATGAATACCCGGGTTTCTCGACTGACCTGCAGTCCCCCTATGTCGTGCTTATGACCCAGGCGCACGGCAATTCGCTCATCCAGGAAAATATCTATGACCGCCGCCTCATCTGGACGGATATGCTTTCGCAGATGGGCGCCAACGTCGTTATGTGCGACCCGCACCGCGTCGTCGTCAGCGGTCCGACTAAGCTTTATGGCAAGCGCCTGATCAGCCCGGATATCCGTGCTGGTATCGCGCTCGTCATCGCCGCGCTTATCGCCGAAGGACAGACAGAAATAGATAATATCTATCAGATTGACCGCGGTTACGAAAAACTCGACGAAAGGCTTAAAAAATTAGGCGCCGACATCCAACGCGTAGACTAGTCCTTATTTATGACCAAAAAAACTCGCGATTACATCTTTTATCTTTTCATCTTCTTTTTCGTGACTGGCACGATTTTGATATCTCTTTACGCCTCCGGCTATAAATTCAACTTGAGCTGGCCGCTCAAATTCAATCGCCTACTCATTAAGACCGGCATGATCGCTGTCGACACGGTTCCAAAGGGCGCAGTCATTTATTTAAACAACGATCCGCAATCTAATCTTTCTTTGAACCCTTTCAAGACAGAATATCTGATGACGGCCGCTAAAATAAAGAACGTCTTGCCAGGCGAATACACTCTGCGTCTGGAACGCGAAGGTTATTGGCCTTTCCAGAAAAAAATCTATGTCTCTTCCGGGCAAACGACGTTTGCGGAAGATATCAATCTGTTCCGCAATAATACCCCCTTGCTGCTGGCCGCCAGCAGCGAAGTAGAAGCGAAGCTGAGCGCTAGCCGGAAGTACCTTTATATCCCGCTACTGAGCAAGATGATAACTTTAAAAAATGGCGAAGAGAGAGTCCTGCCCGACCAGGGCGCTGACGCTACCTGGCTTAATAAAGCCGACAAGTTATTATCTTCAGGCAATATTTATGGCGTCAATCCGGCCGATGACGCTAATTATGAAAATCTTATCGGAGCGGAAGCGGAAAACTGGTATCTGGATGAAAATCAAAATCGCTTATACTACCAGAATAAAAACGCAATCAGTTATCTGAAATTATCCGATAAAACTAGCGCTTCAGCTCTTAGCGGAAATAATCTTGATACATATGAACCGCGCGGCGACAGTATCTTCTTTGTCGCTTCTGAATCGAATAGGGTTTCCGTCAACCGATATTCCATGTCTAGCCAGAAAATCGAGCAATCGCTCAGCTTGCCGGCGGTCGGCCAATACGAATTCAAGCGTGATAATACCAGTGCGCTAGATCTTTATGACAGCTTAAATAAAACTCTCTATATCCTGAATCCGGACAATATTCAAAACGGCGCTCAAACCATCAAGAACGTCATCAGCTGGCAATGGATTGACGCCGGCACTCTCTTATATAGCAATACTTGGGAAATATATCGCTTCAATCTGAAGACCGGGAGTTCTGATCTCCTAACGCGCGTCGGCGAAGAAATAATTGGACTGATCTGGAACGGAGATGGCAGCTACCTGATTTTCTCGACTGCCAATAGCTTGAACGCGCTCGACATGAAGATGAACGCCGCGACCAAGATCTTTCAAGCGGATAAGATTAGCGGAGTATCTATAGACGAGAAGAATAATCTCATCTATTTCTGGGCGAAGCGGGGGCAGGAATCGGGAATATATAAGATGATCCTGCAATAAATAGCGTAATGATAAATTAAAAAGAACCGGAAAGCCGGTTCTTTTTTTATTGAAAAAATATTTTCTCCTATTTAGCTAATTCATTGATCAATTTCTGCAAATTAACTCCAATCTCCTCGTCTTTTAGACCGAGTTTTATAGATGCTTTTAAGAAATTAAATTTATTACCGGTATCTAACCACTCACCTTCTATCTTTTTACCATAAAGGGGCTTATCCTGCTGGATCATCTCATCATAAGCGTCGGCCAAACGGATTTCTCCGGACTTGCCGCTCTTCATTTTCTTCAGAATATTAATGACATCCGGAGTAATGACGTTTATTCCGACTTGAACCAAATTGGATGGCGCTTCACTCATTTTCGGTTTTTCGACAAATTCTCTTACTTCATAAATACCATCGCCTAAATCGACCCCGCCCATCACGCCGAATTGACTGACTTCTTCCGGTTTGACTTCGGATAAACCAATAACTGTATCTCCATATTTTTCATAAACATCAATCACTTGCTTGACTGGAGAAATTTTCGCATCGTATAGAGTATCCCCAAACATTACTAAGACAGCTTCGTCTTCTCCAATTAGATGGGCGGCACATAAAACCGCATGGCCGTCTCCTAGCGGAATCGGCTGGCGCACATAAGAGAACTTCGCCAAATTTTCTATTTCCTTAACCTTCTTCAAAAGATCAAGCTTATTCTTTTCAACGAGAGTCTTCTCTAATTCAAAAGAATAATCAAAATGATCTTCTATCGCCCGCTTGCCGCGGCCAGTCACGAAGATTATTTCTTCGATACCGGCAGCTACGGCTTGTTCTACTAAATACTGAATAACCGGCTTATCTACTACCGTCAGCATCTCCTTGGGCTGGGCTTTGGTCGCCGGCAAAAAACGCGTGCCGAAGCCTGCGACCGGGAAGATAGCTTTTCTCACTTTTTGCATATTATTGATGATTATTAATTCTGCTTATATATTACCAGGTTTAAATTCTGATTCAAGCCCTGAATGAATTAAGAAGCCTTCTTAAGGCCGGCTTTAAAACCCCATTTCAAGAAATATTTCAACCAGGAATCGATATGCCGCCAAGCCATCCTGTCTAAGAACAGCGCGAGATACCAAGGATATTTAGCGCTGTCGCGCTGATGGTCATGAATGACTATTGCTTCGGGGTTATAGATCACTTTCAAACCTTTAGACCAGAACTGGCGCGCCAGATCAATATCCTCAAAATACATGAAATACCGTTCATCAAAGCGCGGCTGGAATACTTGGCCGCCAGGCAAAGAAATCTCTTTTTTAAACATGAGGCATGATCCCATCAGCCAATCTACCGGCGCGATAGAATTATGATCAAAATCATTCATGGTAAAACTATCGCACGCCTCTTTAAAATATTCCCCCAAAGAGGTCCGGCGCAAAAAAGGCATGAAAAAACGCGGAAAACGCGAACAGGAAGATTGCAGTGAACCGTCAGGATATAATAATTTCGGACCGACTAAGCCGACTTCCGGATTATTCTGCAGATAATTAAGCATGATCATCAGGGCCCTACTCTTAATGACTGTATCCGGATTCAAAACGAGCACATAAGGCGCGCTAACCGCTTCAATACCGAGATTATTGCCGCCGCCCATGCCGAGATTCTTTGGACTAACGATAAGCTTCAATCCCGGCCAGCGATTATTAACCTCGCTCAAGTCATCGCCGGAAGCATTATCCACAATAACTATTTCATATTGTAATCCGCTCATCTCTGCGCGATCAATAGACTCTAAGCAATCGGTCAGCTTGGCTTTGCTCTTATAATTAACGATGATTATTGATAAATCCATATTGAACGTTTTTTATTCTCGGTTAAATAATTTTTCTCGCTAAACTCCAGTACAGATTCATCAACGGATTGGCAATATATTTCAAGAGCGGATTAGCGATTTCCTGGAACTCGATCTTCCCGGCGAAATCGCGCGCTATCTCGGAAAAATCGACGACGCTGATTTTTTTAATCTCTTTCTTGGCCGCGCTAATCTTGAAATAAGTAGAAAGGCGGCCGAAATAACCCCAGATCTTCAGATACTCCTTGAACCAACCGCTAGCGAGGGCATAGAAAAACATGGTTATATCCATAAAAAATAACGGTAGCACGACGAGCCAGAATATCCGAGCCGGATAATAGATCATCAGAGTCAGATAGCGGTTGCGTTCCATATAATAGAGCATGCGGACGCTCCGAGAGAATTCATATTTATGGAAGATAACTGATTGCGGCGCGAGGATTATCTTATACCCAGCTAATCTAGCTTTCAAGCTCACTTCGATATCGTCATGATACATGTAGAATTCTTCATTATAGCCGCCGATCTTCTTAAAGACTTCAGACCGAATGATAAAGGAACAGCCGCTAGCATAACCTTTTATCTCCGGACAGCCGCTTATTTCCCTGTCTGGTTCGCCATAGCCGGAAGTAAAGCCGAAACCGAGGAAATGGATGATATTACCGAGGCTATTAAGGCGCGGACTCTTCTTTTCTTCGTCCGTGCGCGGAAATAACAATATCTTAGACTGCGCGATGCCAGCTTTCGGATTATTATCTAAAGCCTTAACCAATTCTGATAGCCAGGACAGCGTCATCTCCGTATCCATATTTGCCGTCACGAGATACTCGCAGCCGTCTTTTATCGCCTGATTCAAGCCGAGATTATTGGCGGCCGCATAATTTCCATCCGGACGAGTTAAAATCTGCGCTTCCGGATAATTAGTTTTCAGATATTGTAAAGTTTCTGGGGTAGACGCGTTATCTATTATATAAATATTTATAGACTCCAACTGATAATCCTGCCGACGCAAAGAATCGCGGCAAGCTTTCAAGAAGCGCTCCGCGTAATCTTTATAATTTATTAAGATAATTCCGACTTTTTTGGGCATAGATTCAGATTTTATTCATTTTTATTTTAGCGCCGCTTAATCGGCGCTTTTGTATTATACCTAAGTTGTGGGCCGGGCGTCGGTCGCGAGCGGAAACTTAACAATTCCTGCTCCGGGGTTCGATTCCCCGTCGGTCCACAACCGCTGAGCGATGTTGACTAAAAAATATCGCATGTTATAATAATATTAATTGTTAAGTTTCCGCTCAAATATCAGCGTCGACGAGAGTCAAATAAAGATCCCCGAAAAGGGGATTTTTATTTTACAAAAATCCTCATGAACGCAAGCGGACCTTCCATTATTTTCCAAGATATTTTCAAAATTATATACTCCCATCTCTTCTCCCATTTTTCAAAATATTTCAACATTGATTCGCTCACATACTTTTGCTTCTGGCCTAATTTCACTTGATTGAAGCTCGCGCCGACATAATCTAAGCATTCTGCCGCCGGCGTATACCAAACTTCGCCGCCCAGCTTATAAACTTCACGGCAAAAATCAACTTCTTCAAACCAAATAAAATACCGCTCGTCCAAAAACGGTTTATCCAACCCGCTGATCTTTTTATATTGCTCGTAATTTATCAAAAAAAATGCTCCGCGAATAGAATCGACTTTAGCGGCCTGATTATAATCAAACCTGGATTCTAAATATCCATTCACGACGCTCGGAAAAATATGCGGCACTTTCAAAACGATCATCAGCTGATCCCACAATCTAGGAAAACGGCGAACTTGCTTAACAATATCTCCCTTCTCATTAACTAGCTTGCAACCGCAAACTGTTGCCCGCTGATTATTCTCTGCCCAAGCTAAGATATTCTTCAAAGTATCTGGGCGAACGCGCATATCTGGATTAAGCAGGAGAACGAATTTCCCGGCCGCCGGCTTAATCGCCTGATTATTTGCCTTGGCAAAGCCTAGATTTTCTGAATTAGCTATCAAGCGTACATTCGGAAATTCTGCTGCCACCATAGTCGCGCTGCCGTCGCTAGAATTATTATCAACGACAAAAATATCAAACTTAAAATCACCCTCGGATTTATATAAGGCGGAGAGATTCTCCCTTAATTTATCTTTGACGTTCCAAGAAACGATGATAATTGATAAATCCATATTAACAAAATCTTATTAGCGACTAATCTTGATAAGCTTTAGTCTTTCTCCGGCGCCGCTGATAATCTTAATGTCGCTCTTAGCAGCTCCTAGTCCCTTGGCTAAATATTTTATCAGCTCTAAATTAGCTTTTCCTTTCTCCGGCACGGCCGCAACCGCTATTTTTAGAGTCCCGTCAGCCATTTCTTCCACAAATACAGTTTTCCCGGCTCCGGCCAATACTTTAATTCTCAAATAAATTTCTTTATTATCAGCCAAATTTTTACTATATTTTTCTAACATATTTACAATTTATAGTCAAACTTAAGACATCTGAAATATATCTATAGTTTAACCTCTTTTTAGGCTTTTTAAAAGCCCGGACGGAATAGAAAAACACATCTGTCAAGATTTATTTTATTTAAATAATAGGTTAAAATAATAGTGCTTTTAAACAATTAAACCTTAATCTTATGGCTGGGGAAAATGAGGTTAAAAAAGAGGTTTATCGTCGACCTTCATGGGATGAATATTTCATGAAAATAGTCGAAATGGTCGGAACGCGCGGCAATTGTGATCGCTTTCGCGGCGGTTGTGTCGTGACGCGCAACAAGCGCATAGTCGTGACCGGCTACAACGGCGCTCCTGCCGGTGCAGCTACCTGCGATGAAGTCGGCCATGAAATGCATACCGTAATTAATGAAGACGCTACCCAAAGCCGCCATTGCATCCGCACGACTCATGCTGAACAGAATGCGATTTGTGAGGCCGCTAGAATGGGAATCAGCTTAGAAGGCGGAACTTTGTACTGCCAGATGACTCCCTGCTATACCTGCGCTAAGATGCTAATCAATTCCGGAATTAAGCGCGTCGTTTGCGCCAAAGATTATCACGCCGGACAGAGGACTAAAGAGATCTTTAAAGAGACAGGAGTGGAATATTCTTTAGTGCATGACGAGATGACTAAATACGAAGATCAATAATCATAAAAAAAATATGAAAAAGTATCTTGATCTCTTAAAAGACGTCTGGGAAAATGGAAAAACTAAGGACGACCGGACCGGAACCGGAACGCGCAGCGTCTTCGGCCGCCAAGTCCATTATGACCTAAACGAAGGCTTCCCTTTACTCACGACCAAGAAGGTCCATCTGAAATCTATCATCTATGAATTATTATGGTTCTTGAAAGGTGATACTAATATAAAATACCTGAATGATAACGGCGTGACTATCTGGGACGAATGGGCCGATGAAAACGGCGACCTCGGACCGATATACGGCAAGCAATGGACTGCCTGGGAAGCAAAAGACGGCACAAAAATAAATCAGATCGCTGAAGTGATCGAAACTTTGAAACATAACCCGACCTCGCGCCGCATCATCGTGAGCGGCTGGAACGTCGGCGACCTGCGCAATCTTATCAGCGGCAAAAAAACCGCGCCGCCGCCTTGCCATACCATGTTCCAATTCTATGTTTCTCATGATAATAGATTATCCTGCCAATTATATCAGCGCAGCGCCGACCTATTCCTAGGCGTTCCCTTCAATATCGCTTCTTACGCGCTCCTGACCATGATGATCGCTCAAGTCTGCGACCTGAAGCTCGGAGAATTCGTCCATACTTTCGGCGATCTCCATATCTATAATAACCATTTCGAACAAGTCCAGACTCAGCTCGCCCGCACCCCGAAAACTCTGCCAAAAATGATCATCAACCCGCAAGTAAAGGACATCTTCGGCTTCAAATTCGAGGATTTCACTCTAGAGGGATATGATCCGGAACCGGGCATAAAAGCGCCGATAGCGATTTAATCACTAATTCTCAAAGACATGATTCCAGTCACTATGATGATGGCGATGACCGTTGACGGCAAGATCGCCAAAGACAAGACGCAGTTTGCCGATTGGACTAGCCGCGAAGACAAAAAACTTTTCGTGGAGATTTCTAAGGCTCACGGCGTGATTATGATGGGCGAAAATACTTTTAAGACTTTTCCCGCTCCTTTGAAAGACCGCCTGAACGTCGTCTTCTCTGAAACAGAGCATGAGCCGATTGAAGGCGTAAAATGGGTTAAGGGCGAACCCGAGAAAGTCCTAGAAGAATTAGAAGCCCTCGGTTATAAATCTGCCCTTCTAGGCGGCGGCTCGTTTCTTAATTCCCTTTTCTTAGAAAAAAAATTGATTTCTGAAATCATCCTGACAGTCGAACCGAAGATATTCGGTACCGGGCTCTCCTTATTCAATAAGGATTTGAATGCTAATTTAAAATTATTAGAAATTAAAAATCTAAACGACGATACCCTGATGCTGAAATATCGGGTCATCTACTAAATTATGTCCAAAATCATCCTCGGTTTCAGCGGCCTCATGGTCAGCGGCAAAGACACCTGCAAGACTTATGTGATGGAAAAATACGGCGCCAGCGGCCATCGCTATTCTACGATGCTCCGCGATATCTTGAATCGCCTGTACTTGCCGATCACTAGAGAGAATATGCAGGATCTTTCTTTAGATTTGAGAACTCGTTTCGGTAGTGACACTCTTGCTCGCGTCATCGCCGAAGACGTCAAGAATGATAATAACGAGATAATCATCGTCGAAGGCATCCGCCGCTTGCCGGATATCGTTTCTTTAAAGGATCTGCCTAATTTTTATCTAATCAGCCTGAATGTCGATCTTCCAGTGCGCTATCAGCGTCTAACTAACCGCCGCGAAAATGCAGATGATGCCACTAAGACTTTCGAGGAATTCGTCACCGACAACGGTCGCGAAGCCGAACAGGATATCCCCACAGTTATGGCAAAAGCTAAGTACCAGCTTAACAATAATGGAACTAAAGAAGAACTATACGCTCAGATAGATAAGATTATCGCCGATATTAAAAAATCCACTTAAAGGCTAAACCTCGTAAAGCTATGCAAGAAGCTTCAGGAAAATTCATCGTCATCGACGGCACCGACGGCAGCGGCAAAACGACGCAGCTGGAATTGCTTAAAGCCCGCTTAGAAGCGGAGGGGTATGTCGTGGCTATCGCTGATTTTCCTCAATACAATACCAAGTCGGCCGGACTGGTAGAAGAGTATCTCTCCGGCAAATACGGCCAGGCGGACGAGGTCAATTCTTATAAAGCCTCAATCTTCTATGCTGTCGATCGTTACGACGCCAGCTTCAAAATCAGAGAATGGCTCAAAGAAGGCAAGATTGTACTCGCCAATCGCTACACTAGCGCTAATATGGGCCATCAAGGCTGCAAGATCGAAAATCCTTTAGAAAGAAAGGTGTTTTTCAATTGGCTATATGACCTGGAATACAAGATTTTTGAGATTCCCCGCCCCGACTTGTCGATCATCCTGCATGTCGAATCAGAAATATCCCAGAAGCTCGCCAAAGCTCGCGCCCGCGAAGACTGGGCCGGAAAGAAAAATGATATCCACGAAGACAACCTCGATCACTTAAAGAAAGCGGAGCGCATCTACCTAGAAATCGCCAATAGCTTTCCGGATTTCAAGCTCATCAGCTGCACGCGTAATAACGAGATCTTAAGCCGCGAAGATATTGGCACGCTAGTCTGGCCCTCGGTTAAGAAGATTATCGCCGGCGAGAGCAAACAGGGCCAAGATTTTCAAGCGATTAGTAATATCATCGGCTCCAACCGCCAAATCGTGAATAACCGGGAAATAATCTTTGAGAAACACGAGACCATCGCTAAGCAAGATATCATAAAGCCGGAACCGATACTCGCTCCAACGAAACTGATAATTGAAAAAATAAATCCGCAAGCCAAACTGCCGCAGAAAGCGCATCCTGGCGATGCCGGTTATGACTTATACGCTAATGATTTCTATTCCATCCCTCCCTATAGCCAAGATCTCGTGGCGAGCGGAGTAAGAATGGTTATTCCCGAAGGTTATGCCGGCCTGATCTGGGACAAGAGCGGCGTCGCTTTCCGGGGCATCAAGACTATGGGCGGGGTGATTGATTCTAATTATCGCGGTGAGATAAAAGTTATCGTCAAGAATCTTAGCGAAGAGATGCTTAATATCGTTCCGGGACAAAAAATAGCCCAGATACTCATCCAGCCTATCTTAGACTTAGAGATAAGCGAAGAGAAGATTGATGATACGACCGAGCGCCAGGCCATGGGTTTCGGCAGTTCGGGCTTATTCTAAAGACTGCTTTATCCTAAAAGCTAGTTGAAAAAATATGAAATACGACGCTATCATCGGCCTGGAAATCCATGCCGAACTGAAGACTAAGAGCAAAATGTTCTGCTCTTGCGATAACGACGCGAACGGCAAGGCACCGAATACGACCGTCTGCCCGATCTGCCTCGGCCACCCCGGCACTCTGCCCGTCCCTAATAAACAAGCCATCGATTGGACCATCCTCACCGGCCTGGCTCTGCACGGCAAGATCAGCCGCTCATCTAAATTCGACCGCAAGAATTATTTCTATCCTGACCTGCCTAAAGGCTACCAGATCTCCCAATACGACCAGCCGCTCTCTTCCGAGGGCTATCTGGAAGTAGACGGCGACAAGATTCTCATCACCCGCATCCATCTTGAGGAAGACACGGGAAAATCGTCCCATAAGAAAGAGTCGGATTACACTTTATTAGATTTTAACCGCGCCGGCACGCCTCTGATGGAACTTGTGACCGAGCCGGTTATTAAGAGCGCCGAGCAAGCCAAGAAGTTCTGCCAGGCCTATCAGCAAACGTTGCGCTACCTCGGCGTCAGCGGCGCCGATATGGAAAAGGGCGAGATGCGCTGCGAAGCGAACGTCAGCGTCCAAGAAGCCGGAACCTGGGAATATAAGGATGGGAAGATACTGCCGAAAAAGAAAGGCTTATTCGGCGGCCGCCACGAACTTAATTCTAAAGTAGAAGTGAAGAATATCAATTCCTTCCGCGCCGTCGAGAAAGCGATTAATTTCGAAATCAAGCGCCAAACTGAAGCTTTAGAAAAAGGCGAGCAGATCAGCGCCGAGACTCGCGGCTGGGACGAGAATAAATCTGCAACCGTCAGCCAGCGTGTCAAAGAAAGCGCGGCCGATTACCGTTACTTCCCTGAACCTGATATTCCTCCGCTGAAGATCGGTGAGGATTGGCTAGAGCGCTTATCTGTCGAACTGCCAGAAATGCCGCTCGCTAAAAAACAGCGCTTTGTCTTTGAATATAAATTCATGCCCGAGATGGCTGAAGTGCTTACTGCCGACAAGGATATGGCTGACTGGACTGAAAACGTCATTTCCGAACTCGACGCCTGGATAGAGGCTAACGGCGACAGCGAAGCGCGCCAGGAAAGACGCTTGGCTAAAGCCGCGGCTAATCTTATCAGCGGCCCATTACTAAAACATCTGAACGCGGATAACAAAAAAATCAGCGATTTAAAGCTGACGGCGGAAAATTTCGCTGAACTGACCTGCCTGATCTATCAAGGAAAAATAAACTCTACTGTCGGCCAGACCATTTTAGAAAAGATGTATAAAGACGGCGGCGACCCGACCGATATCATGCGCGATTCCGGGCTGGAACAAATGGACGATAGCGTAGAACTAGAGAAAGCGGTCGACAAAGTTTTAGCTGCTAATCCCGACCAAGTCGCGCAATATAAGAGCGGCAAGACTAACGTCATCCAATTTTTGCTCGGGAAAATCATGGCCGAAACTGGCGGCAAAGCTAACCCGAAAATCGCGAGAGAAATATTAGAGAGAATGTTGAATAGATAAGGTAAACCAAAATAAAAAAGCTCCGCTCTGAAGACGGGGCTTTTTTTATTATACAGCTTCTTTATTTAATTTAAGTACTTATTTTATCAAATCTGGCGCCCACTTCCTTATCTTTTTCTCCGCTCCGGTCATATCCTTAATCCAATTAATCTTTGCGCCCTGCTTTTCCCAGCGCTTGAACCAAGTCTTCTGACGCTTGGCAAAACGATATAAGGCTGTGCTCAATTTCTCGACCATTTCCGGATATAATAGCTCGCCTAAAAGATGACGGGAAACGAATTTATATTCTAATCCGAAAGCCTGCAGTCGCTCCCAGGAAACGCCTTCATTATTCAGCCGCTTCACTTCGGCGGCTAGGCCTTCTTTCTCTAAGCGATCCAACAAACGCTGAACTATGCGCTCACGCAATATTTTGTCCGACCAATTAAGTCCCAGAATCAAAAAATCATAACGGCTTTCCCGCTGGCCGACTTTTTCCAGCCCCTCAGATTCGATTATTTCTAAATACCGAGCTAAGCGGCGCGGATTGTTCTTATCGCTATTATTAAGACGCGACGCGAATTCCGGCTTCTTCTTGACGACTAGCGCGAATAGACGATCAGCACTCATCTTCTCCCATTTTTCTCGATTGGCCGATTTCGCCTGAACGTTAGACAGATCGTAATTATCCACGAGCGCCTGCAGATACAAGCCGCTGCCGCCGACAACTATCGGCAACTGGCCGCGGCGCAAAATATCATCAATCGCCTTGAAGGCCAATTTCTGAAATTTAGCCAAATCAAACTGAGTCTTGGGCGAAGCAACATCTATTAGATGATAAGGAATATTCTTGCGGCCAACTTTATATTCGGCTAAGTCCTTGCCCGTACCGATATCCAAACCTTTATAGACTTGGCGGCTATCGGCGCTGACTACCTCCCCCCTTAATTCAGCGGCTAATTTAACGGCTAAGCCAGTCTTACCGGCTGAGGTCGTGCCTAATATTGCCAAAACTTTGGGTTTATGGTTGTGAATATTTTTTATTGCCATATGCTAATATTATGCTATAATAGTTATACGTATTTTTTGTTTGTATTTACAACAAGTTCAGGTTTACACGTTTAGTTCTTTTCAACAAATGTTTTTACTTATTCATCTAACGATGGAGGACAGTACAAATGAGAACATTGAACAAAGGGTCTTGCAGCTTAACATCTAATTTGCCAGCTGTCGCCCAAAAAAGTAGCAATGATGCTTTATTAAACAACTCGACTATGTAGGTCTCCCTGGCTTGGGAAAAAAGAGGTTTAATAAAACTATCATGGAGGCTAAGTTTCTACGCTTAGCCTCTTTTAATTTTGTCTTTTGCGCTTTTTAAAGATTCTATGACTAAATTCCCCTCCAATCCGAACGCCAAAGCCTTATCTATCTTCACTTTGATAAAATTTCCAATCAAACTATCTTTCTGTTTCTTGTCCACGTTGATAAGCACGGTCTGATAGCTGCCGGTCTTGCCATAATATTTTCCGCGCTTATTCTTCCCTTCAACCAGCACTTCCATTGTCTCTCCTAGATGCGACTGGTTATTCTTTGCGGCAGTAACTTTCAATATCTCATTTATCTCTTCGGCGCGGCGCTTCTTTTCAACCGGACTAACATTATCCTTCATCTTATTATACGAAACAGTACCTGGGCGCGGACTGTATTGAGCAATATAAGCTAAATCAAAATTAACCGCCTTGAATAATTTCACAGTATTCAAAAATTGCGCCTTGGTTTCTCCCGCAAAACCGACGATAACATCGGTCGTAATCGCGATACCCGGTTTGGCCGCGCGCACCTTCTTAATCAGCCCTTGATAGTGCTTTGAGGTATAACCGCGATTCATCGCTTTCAAGACCTTATCATCTCCGGACTGGACCGCTAGGTGCAGATGAGAACAAACTTTTGGAGACGAGCCAATAACCCTTATCAGGTCGTCAGACATATCTTTCGGATGACTGGAAGAAAAACGTATCCAAAATTTTCCCGGGATCTTAATAATCTTCTCTAAGAGCTCCGGGAACTTCATCTTATCATCATGATAGCTATTAACGTTCTGGGCGATGAGGACTATCTCTTTATAGCCCTTTTTGATGAGGCCTTGCGCTTCTTTTAAGATATCAGCCGCGCTGCGATAGACTTCCCGGCCGCGCGCGTACGGCACGACGCAGTAAGAACAGAAATTATTGCAGCCGTTGCCGATCGGAATATAAGCAGTGAACCTACTTTCATGTTTCGGCTTGATATCAAGATATTTTTCTCCTTTTTCCAAGCGCACTTCGTCTAAACTGAAATGCGGTTGGAATTCTTCTCCGCCCAGTAATTCCGGCAAACGCAGCATTTCACTGATGGGCAAGAATACATCTACTCTTCCATTCAAGCGCTTCTTTACGTCCGTGCGCTTGCTCAGACAGCCCGCAATAACCACTTTAGAGTCAGGGTTGAATTTCTTGATCTGATTGACGAGACCGTAGACGCGATCTTCGGCCATCTGGCGGATGCCGCAGGTATTAATAATAACGACGCCAGCGTGCTTGAAATCCGGACTTAATTTATAGCCTTCGGATTCCAAAAAAGCCGCCATTCTCTCGCTATCGACTTTATTCATCTGACAGCCGATAGTTATTATATGATATGTTTTACTTGTTTTCATAAAAATAATCTATATTAAAACTTTTAAAATGTTTTTGGAGTGAATATTTTTTCGTAAAGCAAAAATAAATATTAATTTATTTTTGCCACAGAAAAAATCCTGAACGGAAAAAATACTTTAAAAGTTTTAATGTTTATGCTTATTTTATCAAAACTGTACTTGTTCCCACCTCTAATTTATACAGCCCAAATTTAGCGTTGACCTTCTTAACTTCTTCCATGATTAAGCCGTAAGGCGCGAACTTATTCTGATTAAGATACTCGACATCTACGGGCTTCAAATAAAAATTATAATAATAGACCGGATAATAACGGACTAATTTTACGGCCGCCTTCAGAATGCCGTCATCAGGCAAGACGCCCATGATGATGCGCCGCTCCGGCCAGAAAAACTTATCATAATACCGCGTGATGATGATTCCCTCCTTGTCCGTCAGCGCCCAGACCTGAAGCGTATTAAGCTTCTCAGCCTGATTATTATAATACAGATAAGCCAAGCCTTCTTCGGAACCGTAGAGAACAAAAATTATAGAAACGGCGGCAAAAACCAGGATAGCGACTGATTGCAAACCAGTCGCGATTATCCGTCTAATACGTCCGGTAGTCTTAGCGCTCATAAGGAGTAGGGCTCGAGAAACTCGGACGAGGGCAAGAGCGGCTAGGGGCATTAGGCCTAAGTAGAAAGGCAACCAATAACGGGTATAAGAATTACCAATGGTATATCGCGCCAGATCAGGATTATCATTGAACCTCCAGCTGCCATAATAGACGACAAGAAACGCGCTCAGACCCAGCCAGACCAGGACATAAACCAGATATTTTTTCTGAAAACGGCGGCAATTCTGAACTATCAAAAGCAATATTCCAGCTAACCCAGCATAAAACAAAGCCGGAAACATCTTGATGACGTAATTAATGAATATCGATTTTGATTGTCCGGGATTGAAACCAAAATAAAAGATATTCTTGAATATTTTTAAAAGATAATCGCGATAATAAATCATATTATCCCAGCCCCAGCCGAACTTGAATATCTCTCCGCCGGTCTTCGCGATATCTTTGAGAGAGCGATTCATTTCGTTATAGCCGCCATACCAAAAAGATCCGTATAATATCTGATTATAATAAGCGACCAGAAGCAAGGGCAAGGATAGGCCGACAATCGATAGAATAGCTTTCATGATGCCGTAGCGGCGAGCATAGAATATCCAAATGACAAGTAGCGACGGCAAAAGCCAAAGCGCTTCGGAAGTACGGGTAATGAGCGCTAAACCCATAAAGAGACCAGACGCCAGGGCCGCTGATGATTCTAGCCAGACGCGTCCGGATAATCTCCAAGTTAAGAAAACAGCCTTTATCTTTTCTGATTTTTCTCCCAAAGCTAACAAGAACAGATATAATCCTGCCAGGAGCAAGACGACGAACAGGATATTATGGAACATGCTCCGAACCGTATAATAGCTATAGACCGGAAAAGACGCCAAGAGAAAGGCCGACCATAAGCCGACACGCTCGGAAAAAAGGCGGCGAATAATCAGATAGAACAGAATAATTCCGAGAGCGGCGAAGAGTGGAGTCAAATAAGGGATGACTGCAATATCAGTCGCGGCGGCAATCGTACCATAGATAAGAGTGATGCCTAAGAAGCTCACCGGTTTCATAAAGCCGCTATCGCTCCTAACACTGCGGGGGATGGCCATATTATCGCTAACCAGATTGGCCTTATCAAAAACCGCTAATTCACCGGTCAAAGCAAAATTTTTAGTGAAAAAATAATTAGCAGTTTCATCCGGAGAGGACCATTTCACGTAATCGGAGTCCTGGCTCAGATAATTAAAACTAGCGGTAGCCGTAAAAAAGACTAACGCTAAGAGGCTGACGATTATTAAATTAAGGTATTTTTTTAAAAACATTTTTGTGCGATCAAGAAAGTATTTCTTTTTTAATGTTATCCGAAATTGCCAATTTTAGCAAGAATTTGCTATTATTAAAGCATATGGAAAAAAGCATAAAATCACTTAAAATTAGCGCAACTTGGCTTGACTATATCTTGCTTTTAGGTTCTCTGATCATTATCTGGGGAGCAATAATATATTATTTCTACGCCTTGAACACTCTAGGAGTTATCTTAACTTTAGTTATGACCTTCTTCAGCTTCTTCTGGACGAGAAATATATTTTTAAAAGAGAGGGGTGAAAATAGAGACGGAGATGAAGCCATAAAAAAATCAAAAAAATTGATTGATCTGGCTTTGATCTTCGGCTATCTTATCCTGCTAGCTGCCGCTTTTTACCGCTTCTATTCAGCTATAAGCGACCGCGCCCTTATCTCTCCCTGGCAGGTCATAAATCATGACTTCTTCTGGATATACGCGCTTAGCTCTCTAGTTCTAAGTATCTTATTAACTAGAACTAAGATTAAAGACGGTTTAAAGATAATTTTGATATCTGCTCATTATTTCCTGTCATTCAGCGCCGCCGCTATCGTTTACAAGATTGGCTACGGCTTCGACCCCTTCATTCACCAAGCGACCATGGAGATAATCGTCGCTAAAGGCTTAATCCTGCCGAAAACGCCCTATTACCTAGGCGAATACAGCCTCATTATCATTCTTTCTAAAATTAGCGGTTTAACAATCCAGATCTTGAATAGGTTCCTCGTTCCCCTGCTAGCCGCGCTATTCCTTCCTTCCGCTTTATTCAGCTTCTTGAAGCGATATTCCAAATCAACAGCGGCTATTTTTTTAACCATCCTATTCTTGCTGGTTTTGGGCTTCTCACCCTCCATCGCCACGACGCCGCAGAATCTGAGCTATCTATTCTTGATCTTAGCCGTCTTATCCGCGGCTAGCCAAGATAATCTCGGCCGCGTCTTAATATTATCTTTGGCTTCGGCCGCTATCCACCCCCTAGCCGGACTGCCGGCTATCGCGCTCTCCGCCCTAGTCGCGCTCAATCAATATGGCGATAGGCTAAAGATGAGCATAAAAAAAATAATCAAAGCGATCATCTGGCTCTTCGCCGCTCTTTCTATCCCCCTAGCTCTATTTATTTCCTCTGGAGCAAATTTCCCTAATAGCAGCCGCGGGAAATTATTCTTAGCTTCGATCACTAATCTTTTCGGAACACCAAGCAGCGCCGGCCGCGAAGATATCGTTTCTAACTTCATTTACCTCATAGCCAATAATTTCCACCTGATCATTATCCTGTTAATCATCGCCGCTCTATGGCGGGTCAATCGCTCAAAGAACATCTCTGAACATTCCCGGACAGCGAACCGCAAATTCATATTGATCTCTTCCGCCCTGCTCTTCGCTTATTTATTGAGCGGACAGATAACCTTCGATAATGTCATTAATTATGAGCAGTCGGGCTTTGCCAATCGCATTCCGGTCGCGATCATGATATTCTTGCTGCCCGCTATCTCTCTAACCCTGAAGGGCCTGATCAGCCGCGTCTTGGAAGAAAAACTGGCTATCCGCTTGATCTGGCTGGCTTTCGGACTCAGCGTGCTTAGCACTAGCCTCTATATCTCTTACCCGCGCTTTGACAAGTATTTCAATAGCCGCGGCTATAGCACGAGCGCTAATGACATCGCCGCCGTCGAATCGATAAATATGGAAGCGCGCGCGCCTTATATCGCCTTAGCGAACCAGCAGGTCTCAGCCGCCGCCCTGCGCTCTTTCGGTTTTAATCATTACTATCAGACTAGCGCTGGCGAACTTTATTTCTATCCGATTCCGACCGGCAGCCCCCTCTATCAGTATTATCTAGATATGGTATATAAAAACCCCGGCCGATCAAGCATGCTGAATGCTTTAGATCTAGCCGGAGTTAATACGGGTTATCTGGTTATAAATAAATATTGGTATCAGAGCGGCCGCATCATCAATGAGGCGAAACTAGCGGCTGATAAATGGTGGACGATAAATAACGAAGTCTATATCTTCAAATACCAGCGCTAGGAGATTTCTCTCCCTTACTATTAGTGGCTTTCTTGATAGTCCCAAACCGGACCGACAGAGAATACTTTATTCTCTCCTTCCTGATGGACAATGAGCAATAATTTTAACCGGCTTAAATCTTCTTTTAAGGCGGTTTTTTGTTGCGGCAGTTTGAGTGACATTTGTTTCTCTTTGACCGAAGCCGCGGTTGTTTTAAACTGCTTCGCAAAGTCGGCGATAGCTTCATTATCAGCAGCATTCAGTTCGCCGCTAGTTAATTCTTTTAAGACGATCACTTTCATCTCTTCCAGGCTGCCGGAAAAATTCTTAATATCCTGAAGAGCAACGCGCACTTCCGTATCTAACTGCAAAGCGGAAAACATCTGGATGACCATCGCGGTGTCGGCCAAAAGCTCATTGATGAGATCAAGATTCGGTTCGACATAAGAGTTCTCGTTCCAGCTCGCCGCGTTATTGAGCCCCGAACTCTTCACGCTCCCGCCGGTAGAAAACTTGTCCATGGGCAGCTGCAGATTTATCCAGGCGCCGGCCGCGGTTCGGAGAGACTTATCCTGCCAAGCCGAAGAACGGGCAAAAAGAGGCAGATTTTCCTTATTTATCGTGAGCAGCGCTTTGATTGAACTTAAATTCGCCCAGTAATTATTAGTATGCCAGACATTATTCTTCACTAATTCTGATTGCAAACCGCTGGCGGCCTGGCCATAACCGGAAAAATTAGTATTGATATTAAAATAATTATTATTGCCGATGGGGTAAGTCAGATTAACGACATCTAAAGCAAAGCCGTTACAGCGTTTGTAGATCTTATTATCCAGGCAAGTCGTGATATCATTGCTGGCCGTAGTCGTCGCATTAAAAGTGCCGACCGCCGGCGAAGTCAGACGGGAGAAAATATAATTATTCGGCCAATACGATTCAGCGAGCGGTTTGAGGCCGAGGCGCGGCTTCAGGCTCACATCTTTCTTATTCAGAGCGCCGTTTATCTCCGCGAAATCATAAGCTAAGGCTTTGGCGCGCAGCTTCTCTAGATTGGCCACCGCGCTCTTATTGGAGTCGGCGAAAAGCTCTTCGATCTTATAGTCAGCGCCAAAGGCGGCAACTAAAGAATCACGATAATGGACATAATTCAAATCTTCACGCAGTCCTTTAAAGAAAGACATGACCTTATAGATCCGCGCCCATTTATTCTTTAATCCCGGAAGCTCGGAAAAGTCTTTGGAGATAAAGCTGGCCGCTATCATATTGACGCGCCAATCGGCCGCGTCCAACAAGCAGGCCGCACAATCCTTGCCGCGGTAATTGAGCGGGAAGACGGAATTGAGCCAGGCGGTCGTCAAATAAAAATTATTCAATTTAGCGTTTGCCTTATAATCAAAAGGTACGGAAAATTCTACATAATCGCGATTGTAGAGCATAACCGGGGACTTAGCCTTGAGCTTGGCGTCGCGGATAAGCTTGACCTCGGCTAAGACATCATCCTTGAGATACGGCGGGGTGACGAAATAAAAACGATCCGCATCAGACGAAGTGAATGATCCAGTTACGGGATTAGACTGGCCGGTCTTGAGCTGCTCGGCCGTCGGCTTCAATAACTCTAAGGCCGCGGCGAAAAAAGCCGTTTCTAGGCGCTCGCCTTCGAGGATAGAATCATTAATATTGCCGATAGCGGCTAAACGCGCTTCATAGCGCTCTTTAGCGGCGGTATATAATTCTTTATTTATATCCCAGAGATTATCATAGAAGACATTCTCTTCCACATCCTTAAAAGCTTTCTTGAGGACGTTCTGATAATAATAAATCATGTAGTCGGAAGTGATAAGCAGCGGCAGCTGCTTGGAGTCCAGGAAAGAATAGGCGGAATAGAAATCCAGCACGTCTTTAGTTGAAGGATTATCAATGACCGCGAATCCTTGGCTATTAAGCTTATCCAGCGCCGGATCAAGGCTTAATTTTCGGGAGACGTCATAATAATTCATCACGTCGATCTTGATATTGAGCGGTAATTTATAATCACTCAGCTTCAGCGTAACGGAATTATCCGGAGTCTTATAGAAATCAGCGAATGAAAGATACTCAATCGCCAAATTAGAAAAAGATGAGGTTGCGACTGTCGTCGTGGCTGTTTCCGGGGCATTTAGATCGGGCAAAACGGCCGGCACTATTTCAGTTGTTGTTGCAATGATTTCCGTTTCCGCCATGGGCTCCTCAGTCTTGGGGGAAACGAATTTCTTGACCACGAAAAATATGCCGACCATCAAGAGGATAGTTGCTAACGCTAAAGCGATCATGAAGATAATCTTCCTGTTCGGCGAAGAAGGCGCAGATTCGGGCAGCGAGGACCCGGCCGACGGCTCTAGCTCCGACGAAAGAATAGTAGATTGATCGGAAAACATAAATTTATTTCAAATATTGATATTTATTCGCTGAATGCTCCTCATTGGTATGAGCATAAATAACTTCATTCTTTCCTAATGGCGTCAAAAAATAAAGATAGTCAGTCGCAATCGGATAAATCGCCGCCTCAATGGCTATAATTCCAGGATTACATATCGGTCCGGGCGGCAAGCCGCGATATTTGTAAGTATTGTATGGCGAATCGACTTTAGTATCCTTGATACTATGGGAAGGGTCGTTATCGCCAAAGATATAAGTCAGAGTTGCATCCGAACCTAATGCTATTCCAATTTCCAAGCGATTCCAGAATATGCCCGAAATAATGCGCGCGTCGCGGTTATCCTCCTTCTGATAATTTATTGGCGCTTCTTTCTCAATAATAGAAGCCATGGTGACAATCTCATAAATACTCTTCCCTTGCTTCTTGATATCGGCGCGCATCTTGGCCGTCAACTTATCATCAAAATTACCCAGCATCTTCTCAATTACCTCCGCTACTGTCGAGCTGGCATAAATGCGGTAAGTGTCCGGGAACAGATAACCTTCTAAGCCGTAATATTTCGGCTTATCCGCCAAGAACGAGAATTCCTCAGACCAATCTTTCAAGGCCGGAGCTTTCTTGTTATAGCGATAATCGACGCGCGGTAGACCGGCAACTTCCAAAAATTTAGCGCTCGGCCACTTACCTTCGCTCTCGAGATATCTAGCAATATCACTATCAGTCCAACCTTCCAATATCTGAATAGTCTCTTCGGCCGGCGGCGTAATAACCGGAGCCGGTTCGTGGCGCGTCAGCTTATCAATAATACTAATGACAAACGGCGAAAAATTCTTCTCATTATCGGTCACCAGTGATTTATAGACAGAACGGATATAGAACAGACCAATAACCAAGACAGTTACCAGCGAAACCGCGATGGCGATGGAAAAATATTTTATCAATTTTCTCATAAGCACGGTCATTTCTTAGCCGCTCCAACGGTTTTCATTTCTGCGGCCTTCTGAGCTTTAAGCGCGGCGGCGTTAGCTATCATTTGGGAACTGGCGCGAATCTTCTTACCGAGGCCATCAACCATCTTAATGTTATACTTGCGGCAGACATCATATTCGGGAACGTTAATAATATTATGACGATCGCCGCCATTAGCAAAAATATTCGGCCGAACTTTGGCCAAAGATTTTATGACCGGCACTTCACCATTATCCAACCTATAGTCATCGATCGCCAAGACGACCTTATCGACATCACGTAAAGCCTTGATAATTTCTACCCTGTCTTTCTCAGACATGAAAGGCACCCTATTCTTTAGAGCTACCTGCTTATCATTATTAACGATGACAACCAGCTTGTCGCCTAGTTTCTTCGCCTTTCTAATCATTTCTAAATGACCAACATGAAGCGGATTAAAAAACCCCGAAACGGCTACGACTACTGGTTTTTTTAAGACTTTTTTAGATTTTTTTGCAGATTTTGACATATAAATATAAAGCTAATTTGATGCTTATATTATAGCAAAGAGCGGGCTAAAATAAAACTCAGACGCATGATAAGTTAAGCTCTTGATGTCAATCTATCAACAACCTGATTTTTATAGTAAAATAAGAGCATAACCATAAAATTATGACTATTTTTCACAGCCTAATCTTGGGCATAATCGAGGGCCTAACTGAGTTCCTGCCGATATCTTCTACGGCGCATATGATTATCGCGAGCGCCTGGCTGAAGATTCCGTCCACTGAATTCCTGAAAACCTTCACTATCTCTATCCAGCTGGGCGCAATCCTCGCGGTCGTCATCCTATATTGGAAAAAGATCTGGAGCTCATGGAACTTAATCTTTAAGATTGGCGCCGCCTTTATCACGACTTCGATCATAGGATTGGCCTTATACAAGATAGTGAAGAATTATCTGATGGAAAATTTTACCCTGATTGCGGGAGCTCTACTGATCGGCGGCCTAGCTATTATCATCTTAGAAAAATATTATTCGAAACGAGTATCTGGCGACCATAGCAACTCAATAGCTAATTCTGATCCTCAAGCCGACGAGCTCGGCAATATGTCTTATAAGCAAGCAATTAGCATCGGCGCCTGCCAATCCTTGGCAATGATTCCCGGAGTATCCCGCTCAGCCGCCACCATACTCGGCGGCTTGAGCCTCGGAATCAGCCGCAAAAATATCGTCGAATTTTCATTTCTCTTAGCCATCCCGACGATGGCGGCCGCAACTGCGCTTGATCTGTATGAAAGCCGCGGCTTAATCGGCGCCCTAAACGGGCAAGATCTGATGGTTTGGGCGATCGGCTTTGTCGCGGCCCTCATCACCGCCGTCATCGGCGTCAAGTTCTTCATCAAGTTCATCCAAAAGAATGACTTCGCGCCTTTTGGCTGGTATCGTATAATTTTAGGCGCAGTGATTTTCGTTTGGATTTTTTTGAAATAATTTCCAAAATGTTTTAGCAATCAAAAAGAGCGACCCTATAGCCGCTCTTTATTGATTTTCAACTGTTAGATAAACTTCGCCAGCCAAGGAGTTTTCTTCTTGTGAGCGTAGATAATAATCAAGCCCAAAGAAACGGTCGCCGTCGAAACCATAACGATTATCAGTACCTTGAAGCCAAAGATAGCAACGATGACGCCGCCGAGCAGCGCAGCAACCCCATCTAGAATAGACTTTGCCCCTTCGAAGAAGCCATACTCGAATTCTTCATGACCGCGATCAGTGTTTTCGGCTAGCTCCGCATCAAAGACCGGATCCGCAACTGCATTGCCTATGGCCGTAAACACCTGAGTAATCAATAAAGTGACGATATTAGAAATGAAAAAATAGAGGAAAATGCCCAAGACCCAGATAATCCAGCCGCCGATGAGCATGAGGCGCCGATGCTTCTTGCTCCAGTGAAAACGATGAACCAGCATGGTGAATATTCCTTCTACCAATAAAAATAGAGCCATGGCGCCAGAGGCCTCTAAGATATCGCCGCCGACTTTCTGTACAAAAATCGCGTAAATCGGCAGGATTATACCCTCGCTGAAGCTGGAAAGGCAGTAGGCGGAAATCAGGAGTTTATAAAATTTATTGACGCGCATAGCTCTTAACGATTAAATTAGTCTTCTTGCTTAAATTATACCCTACTTCATAACAATAAAAAAGACCGTTTTAGACGGTCTTTTTAAATTCCAATAGGTTAGATTATTCCTTCTCGGGGGCGATGAAGCCATCGACTTTGACGCGAGTACCAAAATCTTTGGCAGCCTCTTTGCCAATCTCGATCCAGCGATTAAGCTGTTCTTGGTCTTTGGCCGCGACAATGACGCGCAACGGATTAGCCGAGTCAAAACGATCACCGAAGCCATGATGCCCTAAGGCGATTCCAGCCAGAGTCTTCACCTCTGATTTCATATATTCCGGACTGAAGCCTAAGCCGGCGCCAGTACAGACGAAATGAGCGGGGAAACCCTCTAGATTAGTGGAGTCGAATTCTCCGGTCTGATCAATGACGATCGCGGTCTCATTGTGATATTCGCTAGCCATCTCGTCGCGATCCAGATATTCGTGTTTCGCTCCTAAATCTTCGGCCATCTTCTTACCGCAATAAGTTCCATACTCATCAGCGGTTTTCACGCCTTCTGGGATCTCTTCCGGTTTCAAGGAATTAAATTTTAAAGCAGCAGCACCGCAATCAGAATGAGTCGTAATAGTCTCGATTTTGCCTTTGAAGTGAGAGACGAACGCCGCTCTTTCCGCTTCCGGCAACAAGAGACCGCTATCAGCAATACCGATCTTGCGGCCTTGAAGAACGCGCCCGTCGGAACAGTCGATAGTGTCTAGCGCCTTGAAAGCTTCCTTGAATTCCGGGAAAGATTCTATAATTTCCTGGATATTCTCACCTGAATCTAGGCGCTTGATCAGCTCATTCTGGCGAGCTTTTTCCCAGCCCTGATCGACAAGATTATTCTCGTGTCCTTTTTCCATGTGCATGTTTTCGATTGAGTTAGACATATGGTTCATTTATAATGTACTAAAATCTATATATTATTTATTATCTATTCCTTTTAATTTTCTCCAACGGCTAACCGCACGCAGACGAGCCAATTCTTTTTCGAGCTTAGCGGCGACGGCGGTGAACTGAACGTCATCGACGTTCCTCGCTTCGTCTTTAAGCTTCTCGGCCCGCTCTTGGGCGGCCTTGATACGCTCTTCATCGAGCTCGGCCGCTCTTTCGGCGGTATCAGCCAGAATGACAACTTTATCTTTCATGACTTCGATGAATCCGCCGGAAGTCGACATGATTTCTGAAGTATTGTCCGCCAGCTTGATCTCGATAACGCCCGGCTTCAAAACTGAAACCAACGGAATATGATCGGGCAGGACGGTGATCTCGCCGCTAGTCGTCGGCACACTAATCTGCAGGATATCCTGCGAGAGGACCACGCGTTCCGGCGTCACGATTTCAAATTTTATAGTCTTGTTAGACATAGATTATTTTTTGGCGCTTAAATCTTCGATGCCACCGATCATGTAGAAATCATCTTCACTCTTATCATCGTATTTGCCATCAAGAATTTCCTTGAAGCTGCGGACAGTATCGGCCAGCTTGACGTATTTGCCCGGACGACCGGTAAACTGTTCAGCGACGAAGAAAGGCTGAGACAGGAACTTCTGGATCTTTCTGGCACGAGCGACAATAACCTTATCTTCAGTGGATAATTCTTCCATGCCCAAAATAGCAATAATATCCTGCAAGTCCTTATAGCGCTGTAAAATCTTCTGAACGCCGCGGGCCGCTTCGTAATGATCCTGGCCGACGATCTTCGGATCAAGAATGATGGAAGAAGAATCGAGCGGATCAACCGCCGGATAGATGCCTAATTCGGATAAGGAGCGGGACAAGACGACCGTCGAATCCAGGTGGCCGAAGGTAGTCGCCGGAGCCGGGTCGGTTAAATCGTCAGCCGGAACATAAACGGCTTGAATGGAAGTGATAGAACCGTTTTTAGTCGAAGTGATTCTCTCTTGGAGCTCGCCCATTTCTGAGGCCAAAGTCGGCTGATAGCCGACGGCGGAAGGCATACGACCTAAAAGAGCGGATACTTCGGAGCCAGCCTGAGTGAAACGGAAGATGTTATCGACGAAGAAGAGCACATCCTGATGCTTCTCGTCGCGGAAATATTCCGCGATAGAAAGTCCGGACAAAGCAACGCGGGCGCGAGATCCTGGCGGTTCATTCATCTGACCGAAGACCATCGATACCTTATCGATGACGCCGGATTCTTTAAATTCATTATATAAATCATTACCTTCGCGAGTTCTTTCACCGACACCGGCAAAAACGGAATAGCCGCCGTGCTCGGAAGCGATATTATGAATGAGTTCTTGGATGACAACAGTCTTACCGACACCGGCGCCGCCGAATAAACCGACCTTTCCACCCTTAACGATCGGGCAGATCAGATCAATAACTTTGATACCGGTCTCTAATATTTCCGTGCTAGTTGATTGATCGACGAACTTCGGAGCCGGACGATGAATCGGATATTTCTTCTCGGTTTTGACCGGAGCGCCGCCGTCGACGGTATCGCCGAGGACATTAAAGATGCGGCCTAAAGTCTCAACGCCGACCGGAACGGAAATAGCCATACCGGTATCGATTGCCTTATCGCCGCGCTTTAAGCCGTCGGTCGTACCCATGGCGACGCAACGGACGACATTAGAACCGATATGCTGCTCGACTTCTAAAGTCAAGATTTGACCGCCTAATTCTAAAGTCAAAGCGTTATAAATTTCCGGCAGCTTATTCTCAAAATGAACATCGACGACGACGCCGATGACCTGTTTGATGATACCCACATTTTTCTGTTTGTCTGACATATTATTTAAATTATTTATTCTGCTAAGGCATTCGCACCGGCCGAGATTTCCGCGATTTCCGCGGTGATGCCGGCTTGACGGGCTTTATTATAAAATAGCGTTAATTCGCTGACCATATCGCTCGCCGCTTCGGTCGCCTGGTGCATGGCGGTCATGCGCGCGCTATGCTCAGAAGCGTTCGCTTCCAAGAACGCCTGAAACAGCTGGATTTCCAATAGGCGCGGAATCATCGTATCCAGAACTTCGCGCGGGGACGGTTCGAAAGTATATTCTAATAAAGTCTCAACAGCTTTAGTTTTATGAGCCTGATCGCCGTCTGCTGGGATATTGACGCTAGCTGAGCCCAAATCCGCCTCCACCTTTTCGAGCTCGACCGGCAATAATTGCTTGACGCGCGGAATCTGCTTGGCCGGATTGACGAAATCGGTATAAGCGACGAATATCTTATCATATTTCCCACTCAGATAATCATCTACAGCCATCTTAATGATCGGATTAATCTCGCGGACATCATTTAAAATGTCGCTCTTCTCAAATTCTGCTATGACAGAATGGCCATGCTGATAGACGGAAGCGCCTTTACGCCCGGCCAGAATAAAATTGGTCTTGACGCCGGCATGCTTTTTCAAGGATTGTTCAGCCTTATTCACTACCGCAGAATTATAACCGCCGCACATGCCGCGATTAGAAGTAATCAGAATAACAGCGGCCGTCTTTATTTCCCGGCGCGGGGCTAATAACGGATGAGTATTCTCATCCTGAGATTTTTCCAAAGCCGCCAAACGCAAAACCGTCTCCCAGCTTAAGTTAGCATAAGCGCGAGTTTTAAGAACAGCTTCAATCGCCCTTCTCATCTTGGCCGCCGCTACCATTTCCATCGCTTTCGTGATCTTCTTGGTACTGGTGACGGATTTGATGCGGCGAGATATCTCCTTGGTTTGTGCCATTTTTTTACTTGATTAAATAATCTACGGTCGCCTTATAATCATCGATCAATTTCTTCAGTAACGCTTCAACTTCGATGTCGAGTTCCTTCTTAGTCTCGATCGCTTTCAAGACAGCGTCATTTAAATCTGCATACTTATATAAGCCGGCTTCGAATTCTCTGATCTTCTCAACCGGAACATTATCCATGAAGCCGTTGATGAGCGCGTAATACGCGGCCACCTGTTTGGCGACGGATAAAGGCTGATACTGGTCTTGTTTGAAGATCTCATATAATCTCTTGCCTCTCTCTAATTTCTTCATAGTATCGGCATCCAAATCAGAACCGAATTGGGTGAAAGCCGCGAGTTCGCGATATTGAGCCGCCTCGAGACGCATCTTGCCGGCGACTTTCTTCATCGCCTTGATCTGAGCAGAAGAACCGACGCGAGAGACAGACAAACCGGCATTGACGGCCGGACGATTGCCTTTATAGAACAAATCCGGTTCCAAGAAGATCTGACCATCGGTAATAGAGATGACGTTAGTCGGAATATAAGCGGATAAATCTCCGGCCTGGGTTTCAATAATAGGGAGAGCCGTGATCGAACCGCCGCCGAAATCTTTGTTCAATTTACAAGCGCGTTCCAATAAACGGGAGTGCAAATAAAAGACATCGCCCGGATAAGCTTCGCGTCCCGGAGGTCTTCTTAGTAAAAGAGAAATTTCACGATAAGAAACAGCGTGTTTAGATAGATCATCATAGATGATTAAGACATCTTCACCCTTATCTAAGAAATATTCAGCCATAGCGCAGCCGGCATAAGGCGCGATATATATTAAAGAGGCGGAAGTGGAAGCACCGGCTAAAACGATAGTCGTATAGTCCATAGCGCCGGCTTCAGTCAATTTAGTGACGATGTTAGCAATCTTGGATTCTTTCTGGCCGATAGCAACGTAGACGCACTTCATGTTCTGGCCTTTTTGATTGATAATAGTATCGATCGCTAAAGCGGTCTTGCCTAATTGGCGATCGCCGATAATAAGTTCTCTCTGGCCGCGGCCGATCGGAATCATGGCATCGATAGCCTTAATACCGGTCTGAACCGGTTCTTTAACGGAAGCGCGAGTGATTACGCCCGGAGCGATTTTTTCAATCGGATAGAATTTAGTGGTCTCGATCTTGCCCTTTCCGTCCATAGGTTCGCCGAGCGGATTAACGACGCGGCCAATCATGTTCTCACCGACCGGAACTTCAAGAATGCGCTTAGTGGCGATAACTTCATCGCCTTCTTTAATCGCAGTATAGTCGCCGAGAATGATAGCGCCGACTTGGCTCTCTTCCAAATTCAAAGCCACGCCCGTAACTTCGGCGGTTTCAGTCTTAAAGATCAAGATTTCGCTCATCATCGCTTCGGCCAATCCGGAAACGAGCGCAATGCCGTCGGAGACTTTCAATACTTTTCCGACTGATTTTTCGCTCACTTCGGCCTTAAAGCCGGATATTTCCTCTTTCAGCTGTTCGACGATGAAATCCTTTGTAGTTGACATACGTTTATGCTAAATATTTATGCTTATTTATGATTAATTGCTAATCTTATTCTTTAGAGCTTCAAGGCTATTCTTTAAGCTTCCATCTAAAACCTTGCTGCCATATCTCAAAACGAATCCGCCGATTAAATCCTTATCAATATTTTCGTCTAAAATAATCTTCTTGGCCGCTGTCTTCTCTTTCAGGTATTCTACAACATTCTCACGGGCAGTCGGACCCAATTCGCGCGCGCTCGACAGCGTCGCCATGACTTCGCCGTGCTCACGATTCCAGGTCTCGTTGAAAGCCGCAATAATCGCCGCTTCCTTGCTCAATTCCCGATTCCTTCCCAAGATCGCGACAAAATTCTTAACAGCCGCCTTGGCTTCCTTCTCGGATTTACCAACGACTGCTTCAAATAAGCTAGTAGCGTATTGTTGAACGGATATTTTCATTCTTATTTTACTAATTTCTTTATTAAATCTTTGTCCTTATCAGCATTCATCTTCTCGTTCAATAACTTTTCAGTAGTCAAAATCACCAGTTCGGCCACTTCTTTTTTGATTTCTTTCAAAGTTTCTGCCTTTTCGCTAAGCAATTTGGCTTTTTCATTATTAATAACCTGACCGATTTCTTCCTTGGCCTTAGCGATAAGCTCTCCTTTTCTCTCTTCGCCGCGCTTATCCGCTTCTTCGATAATCAAATTAGCCTGCTTCTTAGCGGCTAAGAGGATATCTTCGCGCTCTTTCTCGGTTAAAGCCAAGCGCTTCTCAATCGCGTCGGCATCCTTCAAGCTCTTATCAATCTTCTCAGTCCTTTCGGCCATGACTTTGACTAACGGCTTAAAGGCGAAAAAATATAAGACGGAAAACACGATAGCGAAATTAACCAGCTGAGCGACTAACAATCTGATGTCGATGTGAAAAGTTGAAATTAATGAATCCATATTTATATTGGCCGATAATCCGGCCTTGATAATAATCTAGCGCTTTCTCCCGAAAAATTCAGGAGAAATCCGTCAAAATATTATTTGATGCTGAAAGCGATAACGAGCGCATAAATGGCGACCGCTTCGGCGAAAGCCGAAACCAAAAGCATCGGAACCAAGATCTTGCCGGCAGCTTCCGGATTGCGACCGATAGCTTCCATGGCCTTAGCGCCGATCAAACCGATACCCAAAGCCGGAGCGATGGAGCCCAAACCGATAGCCAGGGCCTTAGCTAACATTACATTTTCCATAATTTTATTAGCCGGACGAGAAGATATTTTTCCCATCCCGCTCTTATTTAAATTTTAATAATCTTTTAGTGTTCCTCGGCGGTGGTGTTGATAGTCAAATATGTCAAAATCAACATTGCGAAAATAAGCGCCTGAATCAGGCCGACCAGAACTTCAAGAAACAAAAACGGTATCGGCACGCCATAGGCCATGATAGCGGACATGGAAGCGAGTAAAACCTCGCCGGCGAAAACATTGCCGAATAAACGGAAGGAGAGACTGGCCACTTTAGCCAATTCTCCGATAATTTCGATGATGCCGACAAAAGCCTTGATCGGATTAACCAATAGAATCATCGGATCCTTCATGATTTTTCCCGGTATTTCTAAAAACGCCTTGATATTGATGAATTTATTCAGATATTTCCACCAGCCGACGGCGACGACGCCCATAATATGGCTCAACACTACGCCTAAGGTCGCCAAAGCTAAAGTCGTATTCAAGTCAGCGGTAGCGCCGCGCAAGTAGGGGATGAAGATCTTTTCTCCGCCCTCTTGAGCAATCTGGCCGATAGAACCGACGCCAGGCAATAAGCCCATCCAATTATTTACTAGGATGAAAAAGAAAAAGGCGAGCACAACCGGCGCAAACTGCATCGATTTCTTGCGGCTGCCGGTAACGCCATCAAATATTCCCAAGAATCCTTCAATGATCATTTCCAGGGCGTTCTGCAGGCCGGTTGGAACTTTTTTAATATTACGGCCGATCAGCAGACCTAGAGTTACAATAATAACTAAAGCAACTATCGAAGTAGCGAACGCATTAGTAATCGGAAAGCTGCCGATATGAGCTATCGGTTCAGCGAATAATGTATTCTCATGGATGATTTCTTCTCCCGCCATTTTATTCAAATTAAATTATTTTTTCTCTGTCGCTTCCGCTGCTAGCTTCTCAGCTTTTTCCGCGGCATAGTCTTTTTCAATCTTCTTAAACTCTTTCAGCGAGTTAATCACCAGACCGTAGATGGAGATAATGAAACAAGCCCCGATAGTCGTCAAGAATAGCCAAGGCTCGGTTCCGAAGCGCCTATCTAGCCAACGACCCAAAAACAGGCCGATAATGACTGGAAAAGCGATCCAGCCTGAAATATTAGCCATAACTTTCAAGGCTAAGCTCCAGGATTCATTTTTCATATATTTTTACTTGTTTTTAACAACTCATTTATAGCGCAAAAAACCCTAAGTGTCAACCCTCCGAATTTCAGGGTCAAGGCCGCTTTTACGGCTAAATTCTAAAGAAATTACGGGCGGTCGCCGTCGTCGCTTCCGCGACTTTTTCCAGCTTAATTCCGCGAATATCAGCGATACGGTTAGCGACATATTGGACCAGAACCGGCTCATTGCGTTGGCCGCGATATGGCTCTGGAGTCATATAGGGCGTGTCAGTCTCGATCATCATCTTGTCTAAAGGAATCTTCCGAATCAGGTCATCCCATTGCTTGCTGAAAGTAATTAGGCCGGTGAAAGATATTAATAAGCCGAGCCGAAAATACTTCCAGGCCAAGTCCTCGTCGCCGGAAAAACAATGAATCACGCCCCAAGGACGATCAGCTGGAATCAGATGGCTATATTCTTTCTTGAATTCGGTGAGAATAGTGAGCAAGTCGTCATGCGCTTGGCGGCAATGAATGATAGCCGGCAAGTCTAAGCTGCGCGCCAAGAGCAATTGCTGAGCAAAAATCTCGTGCTGCTTCTTCTTAATCGCCTGCATATCTTTAGTTGGATCAAGATGATAATAATCAAGCCCGATCTCGCCGATAGCCACGACTTTCTCGAACTTAGCCAGCTTCTCATAGCTGCCGTAATCGAATTCTTCGGCGCGCGAAATAAAGCTGGCGTTTGTCCCCTCTTCGCCAGTGTCGACGGATCCATCTTCAAGATGGACTGGGTGCAGACCGATGGCGGCATAAACGCCCTTTTCATACTTATTCGCATAATTAAGTGCCCGAGTCGAAGTCTTCATTTCCGAACCGACCAGGATCATCCAAGTATTATTACCCAAAGACCGACGGATGACTTCGTCAGCGTCGTCTTTGAAAGCGGCAAAATTCACATGAGCATGAGTATCTATGAACATGGCTATTCTTACTTCTTTATCTCTTCTTTAGGAGTTTCAGACTTCTCGTCGTGATGGCAACAATCAGAGTGCTTAGAGCAGCAGTCGTCCTTCTTGGAACAGCAACATCCACCAAAAAGCTTCTTTAAAAAATTGCACATAAATTTCGTGTAAATTAATAATAAACTCACTTATAGTTTAACATCCTGAGCAAAATAGTCAATAAAAACGGCCTAAATCCCTAATTCTTCTAGCAGCTGCTTCTGCTTCTTATTCAAGTTTTTCGGAATCTCCACGATAACCTTTATGAACTGATCTCCGACTCCGCGATTATTCAATTTCGTGACCCCCTTCTCTTTTAACTTAAATATCGTTCCCGATTGCGTGCCTTCCGGAATCTTCAATTTTACTGGGCCATTAATAGTATCAACATCAATCTTATCTCCTAAAATAGCCTGTCTCACGCTGATTTTCTCTTCTGTCCGAATATCATAGCCCTCGCGAATGAATTTCTTATGATTCTTAACCGAAACGCGCAGATATAAATCTCCGGCGGGAGCGCCTTTCTGGCCTGCTTCACCCTGGCCGCTCAATCTGATTGATTCGCCGTCATTGATGCCGGCTGGAATTTTAACCTTGAAGCTGACATGATCATGATAAACGCCGCTGCCTTCGCATTTAGTGCATTTCTGAGAATAGATTTTGCCTTCACCGTGGCAATTAGAACAAGTCGCTTGCGTCTGAATATTGCCGAGAATAGTCCGCTGAATGCGGCTAACTTGACCCGATCCTTTACAGGTCGGGCAAGTTTCTACTTTAGCGCCCGGTTCAGAGCCATTGCCATGACAGCGGTCGCAAGTTATATTCTTAGAAAAACTGATTTCTTTCTCTAACCCAAAAGCAGCCTCTAAAAAATCTAGGCTAACTTTCATTTCTAGATCGCGGCCACGAGTTTGTTTCCGAGAAGAGCCGCCGCCTCCGCCGCCGAAGCCGAAAATATCGCCAAAGCCGCCGAACATATCTCCCAGATCTTCAAAATCAAAACCTTGGCCGCCCTGAAAACCGCTAAAGCCGCCGCCGAAACCTCCGGGACCACCCGCGCCGCCGGCTTGGCCATTCTGATAAGCCGAACCAAAGCGGTCATACTGCTGTCTCTTTTCCGGATTGCCTAAAACCTGATGGGCTTCATTGAGCTCCTTGAATTTTTCCGCGTCGCCGCCCTTATCAGGATGATGTTCGTGCGCTTTCTTACGATATGCCGCCTTGATCTCATCTTGAGAGGCGCCTTTTGAAACGCCTAAAATATTGTAATAGTCTTTGGACATAATTAAATTCAATAAATTACTGATTTTTCTGATTTAATTCTTTCTGCAACTCGGCAATCCGTTCAAACATCTTCTGAGAAATTTCTTGTTTATTCAAACCTTCAGACGCGAAAGGCTCCCCGAAAGATACTTTAACCTTTTGCTCTCCGCCCCAGCTATTAGCGCCATTAATATAAGCGGGGACAATCTTTAAATTATATTTCTTGGCAATATGGGCGGCACCGGGCTCAATCTTATGATCAGGGCTAAAATCTTCATACCAATTACCTTCTGGAAAAATCATGATCGGCTCTTTATTTTCAATCGTCTTATCAATAGTCTCGACAAAATCCCTATTAAAGCTTCCGGGGTTCTTTTGAATAGGTATATTCCCAACCCCCTTAGACACGCCTCTCGCAAATGGCGAACCGATATTTTTTTGATAAAACCTCATGATAGCGCTTTCAGCCAACCAGCCGTCATCGGCCTTATGAGCAACTTTTATTTTTCTACCAGTATTATCCTCCACTAATTTTGATAACACAAAAGCATCAGGACTGACACCAGTATTTAAAGCGGCTTGATTATCAGCGTTAGGTATAATGTGGTTAGCTACTAATAAATAAGCCTCCTCTTTTACTTTTTTTAAATTTTCCAAACCATCGGTCTCAATATCAAAATTTTCAACCTTGCTTTTCAAATGTTCAATTCCTAACTTACCGATAGTCTTGCCGACTATCTGACCAATTTTTTCAAAACCCATATTATTTTAGTGTTAACAATTTCATTTTCAGTCAGCCGCCCCTCAATCTAAGCGGCGGCCTCAGAAAATAAAATTATTTCTTCTCTTCAACTTCTCCTTCAACTACATTTTCATCCTTCTTGGCTTCGCCAGCGCCAGCTTCCGGTCCTGCTCCCGCAGCTCCGGCCTCAGCTCCGGCCGCATTGGCGCCCGGCTGCTGATACATGGCCGCGCCGATTCTCTGCGCAATCGTATTGATCTCTTCCATTCTCTTTTTCATATCCTCAAGATTACCAGATTCTTTCGCCTTCTTGAGTTCGGCATTCTTGTCTTCGAGTTCTTTCTTATCTTCCGGCTTCATCTTATCGCCCGATTCCTTAATCATCTTTTCCATCGTGAAGCCGACGGCATCGGCCTGATTCTTAATTTCTACCTCTTCTTTCTTTTTCTTGTCTTCTTCGGAATGCAGTTCCGCTTCCTTCTTCATCTTCTCAATCTCTTCTTTAGATAAGCCGGATGAAGCAGTGATAGTTATTTTCTGCTGCTTATTAGTCGCCTTATCGGTCGCAGAAACGTTCAAGATACCGTTAGCATCTAGATCAAATTTCACTTCTACCTGCGGAATGCCGCGCGGTGCAGACGGAATACCGTCTAAAGTGAAGTGGCCCAAAGTCTTATTATCGCTGGCCATCGGACGTTCGCCCTGGACGATATGGATCTCCACGGCGGTCTGGCCGTCAGCAGCCGTTGAGAAAACCTGAGACTTAGAAGTAGGGATAGTCGTATTTCTTTCAATTAACGGAGTAGCGACGCCACCCAAGGTCTCGATGCCTAAAGTGAGCGGGGTGACATCTAATAATAAAACATCCTTAACATCGCCTTGAAGCACGCCAGCCTGAACGGCTGCACCTAAAGCCACGACTTCGTCCGGATTAACGGTCAGGTTCGGCTCCTTGCCGAAGAATTCTTTGACCTTCTGCAATACCAATGGCATGCGAGTCATGCCGCCGACCATGACAACCTCATTAATATCTGATAATTTAAAGCCGGAATCGGCTAAAGCCTTCTTACATGGCTCAATAGTCTTATCAACTAAATCCATAACTAAGGCTTCTAATTTGGCGCGGGACATCTTCATGACTAAATGCTTCGGCCCGTTCGCGTCAGTCGTAATAAACGGCTGGTTAATTTCCGTTTCTTGAGCGGTTGATAATTCTATCTTCGCCTTTTCGGCAGATTCTTTTATTCTCTGCAAGGCTAAAGTATCCTTGGATAAATCAATGCCCTGATCTTTCTTAAACTCTTCAATAATCCAATTAATAATTCTTTGATCAAAATCTTCACCGCCTAAATGAGTATCGCCGTTAGTGGCTTTTACTTCAACAGTATCAGCGGAAATATCCAACACAGAAACATCAAAAGTTCCGCCGCCTAAATCGTAGACAACAATCTTCTGGCCCTGTTTCTTATCAAAGCCATAAGCTAAAGCCGCGGCCGTCGGTTCGTTGATGATACGCTTAACGTCTAAACCGGCGATAGTGCCGGCGTCTTTAGTCGCTTGGCGTTGAGCGTCGTTAAAATAAGCCGGAACAGTAATGATCGCTTCGGTAATGGTTTCTCCGGTTTTTGCTTCCGCATCCGCCTTTAACTTAGCGAGTATCATCGCCGAAATTTCTTGCGGCGTATAATCCTTATCACCGATCTTAACCTTCACGCCTTCGCCGGCCTGAAGGATCTTGTACGGCGCAGTTTTCAGATCGCGCTGCACTTCGTCCTCGGCAAAATGGCGGCCGATCAAGCGCTTAACGGCATAAACCGTATTTTCCGGATTGATGACCGCTTGGCGCTTGGCGGATTGGCCGACAATGCGCTCATTATTCTTAGACATGGCGACAATCGACGGGGTCGTACGATTGCCTTCAATGTTTTCCAAGATCTTCGGAGCGCCGCCCTCCATGATAGCCATGGCGGAATTCGTCGTTCCCAAATCAATTCCTAAAATTTTTGACATATTTTTTTGTTTAATTAATTATTTTAATATCTTATAATAATCTACTGACGCTGGTCCGGCCTAACTGTAATAAGAAAATTCTTCAAATCACTTTCCAGGGAATCAAATTTATCAATCAAATCTCGCGATTTCTCTTTCAATACGGTATATTCGGCAATATAATCCTTAGTTTCTTCGATGTGTTTCCAGGTCCGCTCTATTTCTTGATCCATCTCGCTTGTTTCCTTCGGGCTATATTTCTCATCTTTTTCATCAATGCTCATCTCTAAATCGGAGTTCATTTCATTAACGAACTTATTGTGCGTTTCCATATCCTTCAAGCGCCAAATACTAGCCTCCAAGTAATTTAACTCGGATTTCAAATGTTCATTCAGCTTGTCCAGATTCAACTCTGTATCAGCCAAAGATTCTGCCGCGGCCGTCTTTCCTTTCCTAGCCTCTAAGTGTCTAAACTCTAATGATTCTGCCATATTATTTTTCTAATATTTTTATTATTAACTCATTTCCGATCCCAAAAAATAGGATCGGTATCAATCAACAATTATTTCTTCTTGGCTAAAATCTTAATTGTCTTCGCTTTAACTTCCGGCACTTTCGGAATAGTGACTTTCAAGATGCCCTCTTCATTAGTCGCCAGCGCCTTATCACCGTCAACTTTCGTCGGCAGCGGAATAGAGCGATAGAAAGAGCCGCGGCGAATCTCCTTGCGATAATAATTCTTGTCTTCCACCTCGCTCTTCTTCTCGCTTTCGCCCTTGATGGTCAAAACATTATTCTCAATGGAAATGTCCACCTTCTCCGGATCAATGCCGCCTAGTTGCGTCTCGACGACGACGCTATCCTTATCTTCGTACATATCAATCGCGGGCGTGAACCCAAATTGGTTGCCGCGTACTGCCGGCAACATCTCGCCCATCATCTTGTCCATGTCATCAAATTCCGAAAAAAACGGGGCCCATTTGATGAGTGACATAAATTTTATATATCTTTCCGTAAAACTTGGGGACTGGCCCAGTAGATAAGGAAAGAAAAATTAATGATTTTATTCAACTATGACTTTCGCATGCCTGATAACTTTTCCGTTCAACTTATATCCCGGCATGATTTCTTGCTTAACTTTTTCACCTTGCCCGTCTAGAGCCTCCATCAGGTCATGATCAAACTTCTCGCCGACGGTCTTAATCTCTTCTACGCCTCTAACTTCCAAAATATCTTTGAATTGCTTTAAGACGTGCTTCACTCCGACTGCCCAAGGATTCTTAGCTTCTTCTTCGCCTAGTCCAGACATGGACAGCTTCAGATGATCATAGACCGGCAGGATATCCTGCAAAAAATCAGCCAGCGCGTACTTAATAAACTCTTCTCTATCCTTCGCCGTCTGCTTCAAAAGATTCTGATAGTCAGCTAGGGCGCGCAAATATTTATTCTCCCAAGTATCAGCCTCTTCCTCGCGCAAGAATTCGAAACGCGGTTTCTTAATTCCATCTATCTCCAATTCTTCCAAGAACATTTGCTTAGGCCGCGTCCAAATCTTATTTTCATCCTCTAAATCCTGATAAACGATCATATCATCCTTAGTTTCAGAATTCTTAACTTCGTTTAAGAACCTATATTCATGCCCCTTGTAGTGGCGATAGATGCCTTTTTTTAAATTATCCATAAGTTATGTTGAAAATTTTCTCTTAATAAATTCTACTAGCGCCAAATTCCTTTCATAATCCATGCGCATCGGGCCGAGTATTCCCAAGACGCCGCTCTGATTATTATGCTTATATTTGATTATGACCGTGCTTAAGAAATTACCAAACGGATTCTTAGAACCGACTAAGACTTGTTCGCCTTCTTCCAGGTCCTCGAAAACTTCATCGATAATCTCTTCTAAGCGGTCGATTATTCCGGAGACATCGCAGACAGCGCCCACTTGGCGGAATTCCGGCTGGGAAAAAAGATTGCTTAGGCCGGTATAATACAGATCATTCTTATGAAAAGCCCAGAAAACGGCGGCGCTAGATAATTCGGCAATGGCTTTGGCGGTCGCCTTATAAGCGGCTTCGTCGCGCTTGAAAACCTGCTCTAATATTTTTTCTTCGGTTTCGCGCAAGCCTTTCTTCTTCTTTAATTCTTTAACATCAGCGATAAAAAGCTCGTAGGCGGATTCCGTCGGCACGCGTCCGGCCGAAGTATGGGGCTGATAGATATAGCCCTCTTCTTCCAGTTCCATCATCTCATTACGCACGGTCGCCGGTGAAACATCCAGCTTATACTTCTCAACCAGCCCACCCGAAGAAACCGGCGTCGCGGTTTTGACGTATTCCTTAATGATTGTCTCCAATAAGAATTTTTTGCGGTCGGAAATCATATAAATCCATTATAAACAAAATTAGCACTCAAGTCAAGAGAGTGCTAATCGTTTAAAAATCCTTATATTCGGGAAGCGTCCGCTTATAATCCCAATTCCTGCCGGAGTTCGTCATACCACCTCTGCTGCTCGGAATTGAGCAAGACTGAGGCAGAAAAATCATTAGAGGCGCGATAGACGATTGAGTAATTGCGCGGCGGATAATTGTTCAAGAAGCTATCAGAGACCAGATGTACTATCCCCCCGAAAGTCAGAGCTAACAGAAAGATAGAGACATTCTTTCGGCGGCGCAATAGCCAGGCGACGCCAAGGAGAATTGGAATATACTCCCAGGCGTGAAAGATGAGAATAATCTTATTGCTGATCAGAAACTGCCGGCCCTCCATGAAATATGACAGGTCAAAATGCGGACCGAAAATAAAAAAATATTCCAAAACATGATCAAGGTCAATCAAGAAACCGCCCATGACGCCGGCAATTATCCCGAGCCAAGGTTTCTTAAAATAAAAGCCGACAGCCAGCCCGGCCAGGACGGCGATGATGAAATGGATAGCTATATGTAAAGGCAAAGATATATGCATAGATTATTTTAGGGGGCTATAGTACCAATTAAGAATATCCTTAGCGATCGGCACGGCGATGGCGCTGCCTTCAACGCCCTCTTCTACCAGAACCGTAATCGCGATATTAGGATTATCATAAGGCGCAAAACCGATAAACCAGGCATGCGGCCCTTTCTTGCTCGACCATTGCGCCGTGCCAGTCTTGCCCGCGATTTCGACCGGCAAGGCATTAAGAGAACGGGCGCTGCCATAAGTGACGGTATCGCGCATACCGGACCGGACTATCTCGATATTTTCCGGGGAGATAAAATTGCTTCTGATTATCTTCGGGGCGACATCTCTTACAACCTTATTGCCTGCACCCAAGATTTTACTAACCAGATGCGGCTCATAAAGAGTTCCGCCGTTAGCAATAGCCGCGTTATAGTTCGCTACCTGAAGCGGCGTCACGAGCACGTCGCCCTGGCCGATAGCAAAATGATAAGTATCGCCGATATACCAAGGCTCATTCTTAGCCGTCTCTTTCCAGGCGGCTGTCGGCACGAAACCCGACTGTTCGCCGGGAAGATCAACGCCGGTTTTCTCACCAAGCCCGAAAAGGCGGGCATATTTAACTAAGCCTTCAACGCCTAGGCCCTTAAAATCGCCATAGCCGCCGCCGATATAATAGAAGAAAGTATTAACTGACCAGGCTAGAGCGGAGCGCACATTGATTGTGCCGTGTCCGCCGGCTTTCCAATCCGGAAAAAACCATTCGCCGATACGCAGACCACCGGTGCTCAAGAAACTGGTATTCTCAGTAATCACCTTCTCTTCCAAGGCGCCGGCCGCAAAAATGGGCTTGATCGTCGACCCGGACGGAAATTCGCCGCTGACCGAACGATTAAATAGAGGACGGTCGGGATTGTTCAAGAATTTAGCATATTCGTCCTGGCTAATGCCGCGAGCAAAAGCATTATTATCATAACCGGGCAAACTGACTAAAGCTAAGATTTCACCATTTTGCGGATTCATGATGATGACAGAAGCGCGATGCAGCCCGGCCTTCTTCAAATAGGCAGCTGTAGCTTCTTCAGCTTTTTTCTGCAGGCCTAAATCCAAAGATAGCTGCAAGTTTGCGCCATCAGACGCCGGTTCTTCATTAATAATCTTTTTCTGGCGGCCGAGCGCGTCGACTTCGATGTTCTTCTTGCCGGCCTTGCCTTTCAATTCTTTCTCCCAATAATATTCAATGCCCATCTTGCCGACATAATCAATCGGCGAATAATTAGAGCCTAGGCTAGTCAGTTCATCCTCACTAATTTTTCCGGTATAACCCAAGATATGAGAAAAACTGCTCTCGCCCAGGACTTGCGGGCTAGAAGAGGCGGATCCGATCAGATACTCGCGGCGGATCTTACTCGATAAGAAGACGCCGGGCCATTCCGGCAAGTCGAGGGCAATCAGCATAGCCTTGTCATATTCGACATTATCAGCGATAAAAAGCGGCTGGTACGATTCGAGCGATCCCATCTTCACCTTAGCCAGAATATCCTTCATCTTATAGAACGTCGCGTTATCGGACACGACAGCCAAGCCGCTGACATCCGCATTCTTTAAATTAACAGTCGTCGTCGCGCTGCTTTCCATGATCAAGCTCAAGCGCCGGAGCATATCGTCACGAACAAGTTCGTCCTTAGGAAGCTCAATCGGCTTAAAATATAAAACGAAGTTCGCCTTGTTCCGGACGAGAGGCTCCAAGTCGCGAGTATAGATAATACCTCGCTTCGGTTCAATCACTTCCGCGCGCAAACGATTATTTTCGGACAAGAGACTATAATAATCATTCTTATTTATCTGCAGCCAGAAAGCGCGGCTGAGAAGAAGACCTAAAGCCAGAGCGCCGAAGAGAATAAAATAACGGAGCTGGGCTAAATCGAAGGAACGACTGACCATTTCCTTATGGCTTGAATCAGCCAAGAAGGATTCCTCGGTCCAATCGGTCTGGTAGAGCGAATCCTTAAGCCCGCCGAAATTGAATTTTCCTTCTTTTACTAAAAAAGGATCGTCTTTGCGCTCGCGCAAGGATTCGATTAGGCGACTTTTATGGGTATTTTTTAGGAAATATGGGCTCATATCTTTTAATCATTTTAGCCCGGATAGCCCCTAAAAGCAAGATTGACTTTTGAGAAGATTTGTTTTTTGTTTAGAAAAAATTTAGATTTTATTTATCAGTGATATTGTATAATTAGGGGGTGGCAAAAAAAGAGGGAGCGTCGTTAAACGATTGTCCAAATAAAAAATTAGCGTTAAAATAAAGATAAAAAAATAATGATATGAAAATCTTATTAATAGAAGATGATGCTGATATCGTCCGTTCACTGCTACCGGCCTTGAAAGAGGCTGGATATATCGCGACAGCTATCCCCGATGGCGAAGCAGGCTATGCCGCCGCTCAAACAAGCGAATATGATTTAATCATCCTAGACTACAACCTGCCCGGATTGAATGGCCGTGAAATAATCGAAAAAATCCGCGCGGCCGGTTCATCAATTCCGATAATCATGCTGACCGTCCACAGCGAACTAGGAGAGAAAGTCGACCTCCTAAGCATTGGCGCTGATGATTATCTGACTAAGCCTTTCTCTTTCTCGGAATTATCAGCCAGGATAAAAGCTATTCTGCGGCGCCCAAAAAATTGGGAAAAGGGCATTCTAAAAATCAGCGACTTAGAGCTTGACTCTGACAGATTCTTAGTAGTTAGGGGCGGCCAGCGCATTTCCCTTCCGCCTAAAGAATTCGCCCTCTTGGAATACTTATTGCGACATAAAGGCCTGATTATGTCGCGTCAAAATATTATGGAACATGTTTGGGACGATAACGCCGATCCTTTCTCTAACACGATAGAAGTCCACATCCGCAACTTGCGCAGAAAACTAGAAACGGATGGACGGCGCCTGATCTTTACCGTTTCTAATCGCGGCTACAAGATAGACGAAGAAATATAATTAATCTATTTATAAAAAATTTAATTTTTGTTAACCGGGGTTGCGCTATATTGGAATAGCGATAGGCGCGGCTGGATAAAAACTGGCTCGCTAAAGGTCGCTATCGCAAAACAAGCGTAATCTCATAATAATTTCCAATAATCTTATGTCCAAGAATGATAAAATTAATGCTGGGGTTAGAAAGCAGAAAATGACGACTGGCCTTAAAGCTAAGGCGGCGGCTTCCAACCCCGGAACTCCTTGGCGAGACTAAAAACGACAACGCTTCCGAATCTCTCCTTCGGAAGCGTTTTATGTTTAATTTTACTTTATGAAATCACTATCTCTCTATCTGGCCAGATTAAAGCGCTTCTTTAACCGCAAATTTACTCAAATGACTAAATTGCCGACTTTAGTCGAGGATGAAAGCCGCCAGAAAACCATCTTAGACATACTAGTATTCCTGTCTATCGCCGCCTTCGTAGTTATAAACATCATTAGGATAATCGACTATATCAATAACAAGCAGCGCGGCTTGCCGCTGTGGACGACTATGCTTATCCTATTTTTCTTGTTTTTCCTAGCTATTTTGTCGCAATACAAAGCAATCCGAGCCGCTTCAATATTACTGATATTCCTTTATTCTCTGCCGATGATTTTCAGCCTGGCTATTTGGGGTGCCGACCTTCCGGCCGGACTTTTGCTGGCCGTTCTAATAATAATCATATCGGTAGCGCTTTTGGGAGCGCGAGCGGCTTTCTTTGTCACCTTTATAATCTCTGCGCTCCTGCTATCGCTGACCAGCCTGCAGAATCAGAAAATAATAGCCATCCAAAATTATTGGCGTCAAGAAAATAACCAGATCGCGGATGCCATTGTTTATTCCGTGCTCTTGCTAGTGATAGCCGGCATCACCTGGCTATTCGCTCACGGCATCCATAAATCTTTGGCGCGAGCGCGGAACAGCGAAAAAGCCCTAGAAGAAGAGAGAAATTCTTTAGAAAAGAAGGTCGGAGAAAGAACTAAAGAGCTCCGACGCGCGGAACAAGATAAAATAAATCAGCTTTATCGCTTAGCTGAGTTCGGCCGGCTGTCTTCTGGCATATTTCACGACTTAGTTAATCCTTTAACGGCTGTCTCTCTAAATTTAGAACAGATAAAAGGAGAAACGGAAAATAAAAACGCGTCTGACAAAGATATCGCGAATGCCAAATCCCACCTCAATCAAGCTTTATTAGCTGCTAATAAAATGGAGGGGTTAATCACTGGCATTAAGAAACAGCTCCAGAAAGAAAGCGCCCTGACAGCCTTTGATCCTAATAAAGAAATAACAGAAATAATTCAGATACTCGCCTATAAGGCGCGGCGCGCTAACGTCAAGATAAATTTCTCAGAAACCAAAAATCTGATCTTTATAGGGGATGCCGTAAAATTCGGACAGATCATCATCAATCTTTTAGCTAATGCCATTGACGCCAGCGAAAACTCTCAAGAAACGCAAAAAATAGAGATAAGTTTGAAAAAAGAAGATGCCGGAATAAGCATCATCGTTGAAGACCAGGGCACGGGCATTGCTCCGGAAAATATAGACAGAATATTCGAGCGCTATTTCAGCACCAAGAAAAAAACCGGGCAAGGATTAGGCATCGGCCTATCTCTAGCTAGGGACATAATAGAAAAAACTTTTAATGGGACCATCAGCGTTGCTAGCCAGTTCGGAGCCGGATCTTCGTTCACGGTTTTTCTGCCTTTCAAAATTATTAAGAACGACATAAATGAAAATTGAAAAAGCCTATTTCTGGCCGCGATGGTTCTTTGCTTCGCTAGGTAAATCCGAGAGACGAAAGGTATCGACTTTGATAATAAAAGATTTATGCCGCGCCAACCTCTATCTCTGGCGGGCGCTTAATCTTTATGACGACTTTCTTGATGGCGAAGGTGTTCCTAAAAATTTGCCACTAGCCAATAACTATTATCGACATTTTCTAGAAATCTATTATCGCCTGAATCTGAGCGATAATTTTTATAAAATCTTTAACCGCGTTATAACCGATCTTGATGACGCTAATCGCACCGAAGCTAATGCCAAGAAACTAAAAATAAAAGACGGTCGAATATATTATCCGCGCCGTCTGCCGACTTTTAATAATTTAACAGCCCTTTCTCGAAAATCATTAGCCCTGGGCCTGGGATCAATTGCTATCTTAGATATTATTTCCAGAAAAGGAAAACACGGCTCCAACAATCTCCCTCAAATAAAAATAGCTCTCAATTTTTTCCGCTTTGCCTTAGCCGCCAAACAATTATCCGATGATTCCTGTGATTGGCTTGACGATTTAAAAGCCGGGAGTATAACTCCGGCGAATGCCTTAATTCTAAAGGCGGCCAAGAAAAACCGTCTGATCTTAAATTATAAGAAGGACCCGAAAACTCTTTATCTGCTATATATTGATGAAGCGGCCGCAAAGATTGCTGTCGGTATCGCCAGTCTCTGCCTGCGCGCCAGACGAGAGGGGACAAAAATTGGACTAGACTCCAAATCGCCACTCATCAAAGGACTAATAGAGCCAATGGATAGAGCGATTCAAAAAACAAAATTACTTAATATTAACTAATAAAAAAGCTCGTTTTTAGGCGAGCTCTTTGTTTAGTCTTTTCAAACCATTAGCTGGTCCACTCAATCTTCTTTAATCCTGTTAAAGGAAGGAACAATTGGCAGAGCCCGGAACTGAGGAATCTAGCGCAGAGGCTATTTTCATCATGGTCTGATTGCTCGATACGTTCGTATTCTTTTATCTCTGAAGGAAGACCGATAACGATCGTCGCTCCTTTCAAAAGGCAACGGAGGGAAAGCTGCTTATTAGCTATTTCCATCTCTTGCGCGATTCCTTTTTCGGAAAAGTAGGCGATCTTCACGGAAACGATGTTCTTTTTAGCTATCTCGGCTAAAGGAAGCGTTTCTCCTTGACTGTTGCGGAAAACGGGTTCTGTCATCATCTTTTTGAGATTTTATGTGAGTATTTTGATCAGTAATGTTAACGTACTTAATATAATTATAATACCATAAGTATACATAATTGTCAAGGAAAGGCTAATAATGCTATAATAATGCTAGCTAAACATAGCCTCATCATTATGACTATCAAGAAAGTCACGACCGCCGATCTCAAGGCCCTGCCCCTCTCCGAGCTCTACGCGATTACGGGCTCGAGCGCGGACGGCCTGAGAACCGACGAAGCCATTAGGCGCTCTAAACTTTTCGGCTATAACGAGTTCAAGGCCGCCAAGAAAGTCTCCCCTTTCCTCCTCTTCCTCGGCTATTTCAAGAATCCTCTCATCATCATCCTCATCGTCGCCGCCACGATTTCCGGCCTGACCGGCAGCTTGCGCAGCATGGCCATCATCCTGTCCATGATATTTTTAAGCATAGTCCTGAATTTCTATCAGGAGCGCAAATCCGACAAAGCCGCCGAGAAGATTGCTAAGCGCATCGCTATCCGGGCTAAGCTGCTGCGCAACGGCCAAGAGCAGGAGATAGAAACTAAATACATAGTTCCCGGCGACATCATCCTCCTCTCGGCCGGCGACATCGTGCCGGCGGACGGGCGCATCATCGGCGCTGATGATTTCTTCTTGAACGAAGCGTCGCTTACCGGCGAAAGACTGCCTTTAGAAAAATATGCCGATAATAACAATACAATCTTCGCCGGCACGAACGTCGTTTCCGGTTTCGGCCGCTATCTCGCGACTAATACCGGCATCACGACCGAATTCGGCCAGATCGCCCAAAGATTATCGCGCCCGGAGCCGCAGAACGCTTTTGAGAAAGGCATCAACAGCTTCGGCTATCTGATCATCCGCGTCATCGTCTTCATCGTCGCGATAATCTTCCTGATCAACGCCATCATGCATAAAGGCATCCTGAATTCCTTCCTGTTCGCGCTCGCCGTCGCCGTCGGCGTCACTCCCGAATTATTGCCGATGATCATGAGCCTTAATATGGCCAAAGGCGCGGCTAAGATGGCTAAGAACGGCGTCCTAGTCAAACGGCTGAACTCAATCCCGACCTTCGGTTCGATTGATATCCTGGCGACTGACAAGACCGGAACCCTGACCGAAGACCGCATCACGCTCATCAAGCATATCGATATCTTCGGCCAAGATTCGGAAGAGATCTTCACGTCCGCCTATATCAACGGCTATTTCGAAACCGGCATCAAGAGCATTCTCGACGAAGCGATCTTGAGCCATAAGAAACTAGAAATGGACGGCTATGAAAAAATAGAGGAGCTTCCCTATGATTTTAACCGCAAGCGCTCTTCCATCGTCTACGAGAAGAACGGCCGGCTGACTATGATCACGAAAGGCGCGCCTGAGGAAGTTTTCAAAATCAGTACCAGTTATTGCGAAGGACAAACGATAGTGCCTATCAACCCAGAGATATTGCGCCGCGCCCAGGCAGTCTATGATGAGCTCAGCAGCCAGGGACTAAGAGTCTTGGCGATTGCCGAAAAAGAAATCCATGAAAGAAAAAAGCAATATCCGCTGAGCGAAGAAAATAATCTGATTCTCAAAGGCTTCATGGCTTTCTATGATCCGCCTAAAATCGACGTCAAAGAGACTTTGGAATTTATGAAAGAGCACGGCGTTGAAATAAAAATCCTAACCGGCGACAGCCCGCTCGTCACGAAGAAAATCTGCGCCGATATCGGTCTTGAAGTCAAAGGCATAATCACGGGCGAAGATCTTGACCTTAATCGCTTGACCGACGAAGAGATCTACAAGAAGGTCCGGGAGGCGACGATCTGCGCCCGTCTCAGTCCGAGCCAGAAAGAGAAGATTATCGTCGAGCTGAAACGCAACGGCCTCATCGTCGGCTACCTCGGCGATGGCATCAATGACGCTCCGTCCCTCAAGGCGGCTGATGTCGGCATTTCCGTCGATAACGCTGTCGATATCGCCAAAGAAACCGCCGATATCATCCTGATGAAAAAGGGCTTGAAAGAATTGATGGAAGGAGTGATCGAAGGCCGCAAGACCTTCGGCAATACCATGAAATATTTATTGATGTGTTTGAGCTCCAATTTCGGCAATATGTTCTCTATGATTGGCGCCAGCCTCTTCCTGCCTTTCTTCCCGATGACGGCCGGCCAGATCCTACTCAATAATTTCATCTACGACACTTCGCAATTATCCATCCCTTCCGATAATGTCGACCCGGAATATCTCAAGAAGCCGAAGCATTGGAATATCGGCTTCATTAAGAAATATATGCTCGTGTTCGGGCCGATCAGCTCGCTCTTCGATTTCCTGACTTTCTATGTCCTCTTCGGCGTCATGCACTTGAGCCAAGGCGCGTTCCAAGCCGGCTGGTTCGTCGAATCACTCGCGACCCAGACACTCGTTATCTATGTCATCCGGACCCAAAAGATTCCCTTCTTAGAATCTCGGCCAAGCAAGGCGCTCTTAGCCACGACCCTAGGCGCAGTCATCCTCGGTATAATCTTGACTACGAAAGGCCTCGGTTATATCTTCGGCTTCGAACCCTTGCCTTTCATCGCTTTCCTTGCTATCTTCGGCATGATCATATTTTACCTAGTCATGGTCGAGATCATTAAACGGCAATTCTATAAAAGACTGCAAAAAAATGAAATGGAATCAAGATAAAGATTAGACCAGTTTCTATAATTAAAAACACGGACTTAAGTGCCCGTGTTTTTTTGGCGTTATTATTTAATCTTAGAATACATCCAGAAATCTCTTAATACCCCTTTCTTGTCTTTAATATATTTTCTAAGCCGGCCTTCCTTTATATATCCATTCTTCTTAGTTACTTTTTCGCTCGCCTTATTTTCCGGGCGCATCAGGATTTCAATCCGGCTAAGACCAAGTCTCTCAAAGCCTTCCTTCTCGATTAGTTTCACGGCCCTAGTCGCAATGCCTTGGCCCCAATATTTCTCATCAATGAAATAGCCGATCTCGCCGATATGCTTCCGGGCTTGATTGATTCTCATGCCGATTGCACCCACGACTTTCCCGCCACACAGGATAGAATAATTCCATTCTTTATTATTCTTTCTCCTTTCCGGGTTGGCTTTCAGCCATTTTATCTCATCATCTAAGGATTTAGCCTTAATATCAAGATAGATAAAATTCGGGTTAGTTACAATCTCAAAGAAACGCTTGGCGTCTCCGACCCGCTGATACCTGATTTCTATTTTCGGCATATGATTATACTTATTATTTAGTCGGGTCCGCTAGCCGAATATATTTTATTCCGACAACTAACGCTGTCAGCCCGATCATGAATCCGGCCAGAACATCGCTCAGATAATGAACCCCGAGATAAAGGCGACTAAAGCCGATCAGGATAGCTATTAAGCAGGCCAAGATGCTTATCGGCCATTTATATCTATTCCCACCTATCCTAATAAGCATAAAAGCCAGATAACCATAAAAGGCGACGGCAATAGTCGCGTGGCCGCTCGGAAAAGAAAAATCAGTCGCATGAAAGACGGCTGATAGCGGCCGATCGCGATGCGCTAATATCTTTCCGAAGAAGGTTATAATCTCCGCTCCGGAAATCGTGGCAATGAACGGGATTATAAATTCTTTCTTGCTAGCGACAAAGAGGGCTATAGCAATAGCCAAAATGACCGGCAGCAAGAACTGCCAGCTGCCGAAAGAGGTGATAATCGAAAAAACCCTTATCCCTGCTTCACTCCTATGAGCTAGAAATATCGCTGCAACCTGCTGATCAAGATTATTGTGGAACAGATATTGCATAGTTATTATCAATTACAATTTCAAATATTCCCCCTCAGTAATTACTTCGATCTTGTCATCGACGATTTTAAGAGCAGACTCATCATCTAAAGCATAAAACGTCTTCCCGGTTTCTCTAGCAATCGGCTCAATATATTCTTTTCTAGCTGATAAATGTTTAGGGGAATTAAAATGCGGGCAAACATAGAAATCTACAAAATGCAAAGCCTCTTCGCTTCTATAACCGAACTTTTCCTCATAATATGCTTTTTTGTCACCATCGCTTAAAACCAAGGTAGGAGTAGCGACCGCGCTACCGGCGCTAATGCCGGCATAGACTCTCGTCTTTAATAATTCTGGCAGTAATTCCGCTAAGCCCGATTCTTTCAGCCAGCGCATGAGATGAGAGGAGTGTCCTCCCGAAAAAAATAAAACATCACCCGCTTCTATTCTCGGTTTCCAAGCATCTTCAGGAAGCGCGGAGATATCGACGATATCAATAAATTTACACCCCTGTTTTTTAATATTATAAAGATCATTGATAAACCATTCCTTGCTGCCTCTGGCAACATTCATGGCGGTCGGTATGAATACGATCGTAGTCTCAGACGCCGGCCTCCCCACTAATTCAAATAACGCTTTTGCGATTGACTGGTTAGAAAGTCCGTTAGAAGTAAGCAATAATTTCATAAATTTATTATTTTTATTTGAAAACATGAGCCTTCTCCGGAGGTGAATCAGGAGAAAGCAATAGCAAATCTGACTGGCCAAAATTGAACAAGGACAACGTCTTTTTCCAATCTAAATTATAATAAACAGCATAAATCATCTTGCCGATATCCCCGCTGGTAACTAACAAAATATTACCATCCGAATGTGTGATGTTTATTTTGTCTAAAATTACACAGCCTCTCTTTAATAATTGAGGAAAGGTTTCAGCTCCTTCGGGTGATAAAAAATAAGTGACAGCCTCCGTCTTGATAATATCCGGAGCACACATAGACTCAATATCCTTTACTGGCCTGCCTGTCATAACTCCGAAATCTCGTTCAATTAATTCTTCAAGTAATTCCGGTCTATCAATAGTTAAAGCATCTGCTATTATTTCAGCGGTTTGGTAAGTTCTTTTTAACGGGGCTGAATAAATTTTATCAAACCGAATGCCGGCTTCTTTAATCTTTTTTGATAACTCCCCTGCCTGTTTGCGGCCCAAGACAGTCAAGGGTTCGTCCCTATGACCATTTAAAATACCGTCAGCGTTATCAAAGTCCTGCCCATGACGAGCGAGGTATATTTTGAGCATAAATGTCTATATTTCAAAAAGATACTCTTTGCCTGGATCAACTTCTTCCCGGCTCATAATCTGCTGATGGCTAGGGTCGTAAATTTTTATAATTTTAAATTTCCCAGAGGTAGTTTTAGTTTCGGCATTAATAGTTTGTTCCATTATTAAACAATGCCCCCAATACAACCATTTGCCATCAATATTATGAACTAGGAATACTCTAGTAGGCGCCGAATGAAACAATCTAATATTTGGTTTATCTTTGAAAGCGAACACCCTATCCTTGAATTGCTCGACGCTGAAAGGTTTCTTTAAATGCTCTTGCAAATCTAGCTCCGCCGGAAAACCCTGATCGGTAGTTAATTGCAAGGTATCATTAAATTCAATGTAACTTCCCATATAAATTAAATTATGATTTATAAAGCAAAGATAGCACAAAAAGTGCTATTTTGTAAACCTGGCTGCGACACCTGGCTGCGGCAGACATACAGATATTAGCTAGGGTTCTTCACTACCGCCACGACTTTGCCGCTGATATTGAAATCATCATCGGGATGCAGGTAGATAGGGTCGTAGTCGAATGACGAATCGGCTTTGAGCACAATCTGGCCGTGGACACGATCATCTATGAAGCGTTTAATGGTCGCTTTACTGTCGATGATGGCAAGAACTATGTCATTATTAGAAAAACTCTTTTCTTTACCGTCGACAATAACATAATCGCCGTCCTCGATCTTCCTGCCTTTCACTTCCGCTCTATTCATCGAAGCTCCTTCGGTCTTGATAGCGTAGAGATCATCCGGGAAATTTATGCCGACTAACTTATTCGATATTCTTAAAAACCCCTGAAAATTAGTTTCAGCGAATATGGTTGCAATCCCGCAATTAGCCGTTCCTACTATTGGGATTGAAAAAATAGTGGATGATTTTCCGGCTAAGCCCTTATCCCAACCGGGTTTAGCGGCGGATCGACTCATAACGCCTTGAGCGCGATTAATAGTCAGAAAACCCTTCTTTTCTAGTTGCGCTAAGTGATGCTTAATTTTCTGCGGAGAGGCATCCGGCAAGCCGATGCTTTCGGCCATGTCCCGCAGGCTCATCTTAGCCAAATTTTCTTTCTTAGAGAGCTCAAGCAGCTTCTCTTGGATAGGATGTATCATATATATGATGTTATTATATATTAATTATACATCTGTACAGATTTGATGTCAATAAATACTTAATAACTTAATACTTGACGGTATGGCTGCTAACCCAATTTATCCTCAGCCCCCCCCCTACTAAAATTATTTTAAAAATGAATAAAATCTAGATTTTAAAAGTTCATACCTTTTCGCGGTGTCTGGATAGGAAAGAACGTGCTCTCTTGTTCGTTCTTCCACTGGAAGCAAGGCGGGCAGCCTGCCTTGAAACTGCTCAATCGTAAAATCAATTTCTACTTCATCTGGCAATTTATTTATATAATGAGAACGTAAATATTCCAGCCCGGGAACATCCTTGAGAGATTGGCGGACCAAAGAACCGCCAAACTGATCTTGCGCCAGAAGGGACACGACCGCGCAACAGCCCCATAATGGATTTGTTTCCACCCAATGCTCTGGATCAGCGCTCGTATCACGACGACAAATCCTTGATATTATCTGAGTAAATTTTTCCTTAGTGATCTCGCTCTGACTAATATTGTCTAAAATCATATTAGCTGGACTCCTCGGTCTGGAACTAAAAATATATTAACATTATAAGGCTTTTTTGGGGATCAATCAAATTAAAAACCGACCCAAGTCGGACGGCTTTAAAATTACACATATTACACGCTTTGCAGGCTAATGAGCGTTTAAATTACACACTTCTCTCTATTTGCTTAATTCTCTAGCCACCGTATGCCCTACCATTATTTCCATTGATAGACTTTCTTCTGTGGCGGACGAGATGTCCGTTTTAACATATAATCCGGATGCCTGCGGTTAAGGAAATACCTAATGGAAGGCCCGTCCTTTTTAATAAAAATTAAATGCATAAGAACATCTTCTACGTAATCATTAATAATTGATACCATCTCGTCCATCGCATCTTTAAATCCTGGATCATTCTTAATCCAATTATAGACAGTTTTAGAACTCTTTATTCCAACCATCTTACAAGTCGGTGCGATCATTCCGCGCCCCTCATTTGCATAAAACTCCAAAAATTTCTTCTTTTTTTCCAATGTTCTTGCTTGTTGTTGGACAAAATCTACCATTTTATACCGTTGATCAACGATTTTATATATCGTTTCCTCATATGGCGACTTCCGAATAGGCGCTATTACCACGTATCTGCAAGGAAGACTGATATTTTGGATACCCGTGGGTTTATAGGTTAATGTACTATTCTCCATATATTTAACTAATTATAATAATGTTTACCTAATTTTAGATAACAAAAAACCGACGTATCATATGTCGGTTTTTCTACCATATGAAAAGTAGAACCGGCACATGATGGTGCTGAATCTTCTTCTTACATGGTATTGCAGAAGTAGTTCTCCTATCCTTTTCGGACATTGCATTGTCCTAGACCATCGCTCGGTCGGATAGAAGATTCATCATGAAAGGTACATCATTATTATAACAAAGATTAAAAAATATGGAAGTCTTATATCAGACAAAAATTTTGTTTAATTCTTCCGTTATGTCTTTAGGGGCAATAACATTGAATCTGCATAAAACTGTTGTCCCATCAATATTAAAATCTGACATACAATCCTTATCCCAACACAGAATATTATTTGGTCTATAAAAAAATATAAATCCGGCAATATCCCTTCTTAACTCACCCCCAAAATAATCTGAATAAGGAGACTGATCGTGCGGCATTGGAATCCCTTTATAGTAGTAATCGATAGTTTCGTAAAATATAACGGGAGGACAATCTTGATTTTGAACAAAGAAAAACATTATTTTCCTTTTATCAGATGCTTTCTGATCAAATTTTCTAATATTTTTTATTAATGTTGATTTTTGTTGCATTTCAGTATAAAGAACTGATCCGGGAATGTCGTGATTATTTGTTTCACTGCGTTCGAAATCACCATTGGGTTTTACTCTAATAATCACCTGGGAATGCTTATAGTCTATAACCTCTTCTTTGTCCATTCCGTCTTTCTTTGCTTGTTCTAATAATCTTAAAATAATAGCCTTCTCGCGCGGTTGGTAGCTTTTTGGCATCAAAGACTTAACACTTATTTCAAAGTTCTCTTTTGGCAGTAAAAAATCGTCATATCCGGGCTTCTCGTAATCAAATTCCAAGCCCTTTGTTTTAAAAATCCTAGCGATATTAAACTCGGCCAAATATTCAATAAAATTCTCAAACTTCTTGGCTTTTTCCAGATTGGAGATAAGAGATTTACAGCCATGTCCATATTTAGATAATTCTTTTTTCCAATCACCAAACCCTCTTCGCTGTTCTTCTGAATGCCATTTGATAACTTCTTCTTTTGATTCTGGCTCTGAAATACTTATATACATTTATTTTCCATTACTGATTAAACCTTACCAATAATCAATTAAAATTTGAAAGAATAACCAAATATACTTCTAACTATCTTGAACGACAACAATAGCAGATATAGGGAGAGCAGAATATTTGATATCGCAAAAATAACACCAAGCAGATAATAAGGTAATATTCCAAATATTTCATAATTACCCGCAAAAATACTTACCAGCGGTATTCCTAAAACTGCCATGGCGACATCTAAAAAAGCTACTATGGAAAAATCGACTATGCTATTTCTTATTTCTCCCCTATTGTCAGAAAGCTCATCGTTTTTTTTCAATAATACTTTTAATACCTCGCGGGAAGGCAAATTTTCAAATGATTTTTCTAATTGGCTCCGTTGGTTCTTGAAATCTGTCCAGGAATAACCGTAAACCGCATCACCCCTATACCGAGCCACGATTGATATTAATTTATCACAAACGGAATTCAAATCATTCTCTATTAACTGCAATCTATAAACAACTGCCGTGCCCAAAACACCAACAAGCGCTAAAAATCCCTGAGCTATAGTACTGAATAAATAATAATAAAAGTTATCTCCGGATATTTTTTTATAATTATACAACAAAAACATTATCAACAAGGTCAACAAAATAATACAAACCCATTTGATTTTATTCTTTTTTTGAGTGATTACTTGATATAACATAGATAATTTAACTTACTTTTAATCATATTATATCATATAAACGCCAATATTTATATCTCTGTTTCCGGAGACTTGGCTATAAAATAATCTATCTTTGTTTTCCCTCCATCTAAAACAGGTTCATCAAAAGAATACTTCTGTAAATAACAAATACCTCTGCCCGAATACTCCAACGTTTTATATAAATAACCGATAAAAGTTCCGGTGTAGCGATAGCATCTGATGCACCCGGCTATACGTTCTCTGATAAGATCGGTATATCCCAGCCAGCGTTTTAGGTCGTAACAATATTCAATCCAGTTATCGACAACAAAGAGAAGCCACCTTATGGCTTCTTGCTGAGCTAATGTATTTCCCTTCTGCGATATCCTAACGAGAGCGATTATAATGTTTTCTCTTGTCTTTCTATCAAGATCATCAAGCGGAGTAATAAAAGTATATAACTTATTTTTATATTTATTAAGAATCAAATCTACTTCGACTTGATTCTCATACTGTTTGGTAATTTTATGACGATAGCGAACCCAACGCTTTTGGAATCTTCTGCTTAATCGTCGTGTCAGCTTATCCCAATCGATATCATTATTTTCCGTCCGACAATTAAGTCGGACGTAATTATATACGCCGGGCGCATGTTTTAATATCCAGGGGCTACTAAAAGTTTGGGGCTGTTTTTCTTTTAGCAGTTTACAAAGAGTTATGGCGACTTTTCTTAGGCTCATCTAATCTTATCTATTTACCATTTTTCGATCTTATAGCTGCACTTATTGCAGATCCAGTATCTTTTGGAAGAAAATCCTTTGACAACACCCATAATTAAACTGATAACCAAAATCAATCCGCCTATAACTCCGTTAAAAATGGAAACGATGAAGCCGACGACAAACAGAACACAGGAAGAAGTAATACTGCCGAAGACTCTTCTTTTTACCATATCACCACCACATTGCTTGCAGATTAACGTATTAACTTTTCCACTCTTCGCATCGCCAGCTACTGATTTAATCGAATTCTCCACGTTTTCACCAAACAATAGATCGGATGAGCAATGTCTGCATTTGACTGCTTCATCCTGGATTTCTTCGGCACAAAAGGGACATTTTTTCATAAGGTTATTTAATTAATAAATTATGAATGTCTGATGTCCGATTTAAAACAAAAACGGACACCCGACCTAGTTGCAAAACTACATTTTCGGTATCCGTGAGGATGCTTACTTATGCTGGTCGGCGTGCCCGTTCCTGTGCATAAATAAGCAAAATAGCCAAATAATGGCGCATCAGCTCACGATATTAAAATGTAGTTTTGCACTTCAAATATAGCCTAAAATGGCCAAAAAGTAAAGAAAAGTTACCAACAGTTTACCGACAATAGGACCTGGACTTCCCCATTGGATTGCGTCATTAATGGGTTATATGGAAAATCATCAACCAATCGGGGCCATAGAGGCTCAGAGGGCTATTACAGTCCCTATAAAGGCTAAATATTGCTTATATGCCAGGAAGTCTAGCGAACAGGATGAGCGACAGGCACTATCAATAGATTCACAGGTTAAAGAGATGTTGCAGATTGCCGAACGTGACGAGCTTGATATTGTCGATATCCGAAGAGAATCGCATTCGGCCAAGGATTCAAGCCAGCGCCCAGTCTTTAATGAGATTATTAATGACATCAGGAGTGGCAGATATACTGGGATACTCACCTGGGCACCCGATCGGCTTTCTAGGAATGCCGGAGACCTGGGATCGCTCGTAGATTTAATGGATCAAAAACTACTATTGGAAATCAGGACATACGGACAACGCTTTACAAACTCACCGAATGAAAAATTTCTTCTGATGATCTTATGCTCTCAGGCAAAACTGGAGAATGATAATAAAAGCGTTAATGTTAAAAGAGGGCTACGCATGCGCTGTGAAATGGGTCTATGGCCGGCTCCGGCTCCGACCGGATATTTAAACGAAAAAAGAGTGGATAGAAAAGGCTATGTCATGATCGATCCCGATCGAGCACCAATTATCAAACAAATATTTGAAAAGGTGGCTTATGAAAAATGGAGTGGTCGAAAAATATATAATTGGTTAAAATTTGACCTGAACTTTAAAAGCACCCTTGGTAACAAAAACCTGACTTTAAGTAATGTCTACCTAATACTACAAAATTCCTTCTATTATGGTGTCTATGAATACCCTAAAAAGAGTGGCAATTGGTATACCGGAAGACATGAACCGATTATTACTAAAGAGCTATTTGATGCCGCGCAGAAACAGGTAAAAAATAATATAACAAGAACTGAAAACAAGGAATTCGCTTTCACTAAACTCATGACTTGCGGACTATGCGGATCGGGAATAAGTGCCGAAGAAAAGTTTAAGAAATTAAAAAATGGCGATATTCATCGCCACGTTTATTATGGGTGTACTAAATTCAAAGATAAAAACTGTAAAGCAGGATATATAGACGAAGAAACACTTATTAAGCAATTCGAGACTCTAATGGACAAAATTGATCTCGATGAGATTGGAATTAGAGAAAAAATTACAACCGAAATTGAAAGATTTAAAAAATTTAAAAGAATTATTTCAGGAACCACGGAACAAATAACAATCAAAGAAATTGACGTAAAAAACTACGCAAAATTTATCTTGAGAGACGGAGAAACAAAGGAAAAAAGAGAACTGTTGGGATGTCTAAAAAATAAAATTATTTTAGTCAAAAAAATGATTATCCCTAAAGACGGAACCTTTTCTAAATCAAATGTGATATAAGCTATGGAATCAAAATTAGATCAACCTCACCACCATTCTCTTTATATTTTTTTGAAGATTTTTTTCTAAATAAGTTAGTCTGGGTTGGCTTATGAAACATACAAACTCTCTCGATGAGTTTTTTTCGAGGGAAAGTCTTCTGTAAAATATCTTTAGTTATTTGATAAGTTTCTTTTCTGTAATCAGTTCTCACATATATAGTTGCATCGGGATGCATTATCTTTGCGGATCTCTGAAATACTTTTTCCAATAAATTAGTATACTCTTCCAGATTATCAAATTTTCTTCGATACTTATCTTTTAATATCTTGGGTTCTGCGGCATATCCGAGCATCCATAATCGTAGCCACTGATCATAGTGATAGTTTGTTATTCCTAAGTAAGGAGGGGATGTAAAAAGTAATTTAGGTCGCTTATATTTTTTATCAATTATTTGTTTACTGGCTTTATTAAGTAATAGAGAACTGTCGCCAAGATATAAAAAATTTTGATGTACCGGCGGAACTCCATTTTTATATCTCCACTCAATTCGTTTTTTTAAAAAATCTACTGGATCAATCTGGGGGGGCAATAATTTTCTTTCTTTCCACCAATTAATAGAGTACTTAGGAGACATTGATTTTGTCTGTCGCATCTGATTCGATAATGCGTTGCCATATTTACCGTGTAAGCTTACAAGAATCAACGCCATCAAAGTTGCATCTGATTGGTTGGTTTTCCACTTTAATTCAGCTCTGGCCGCTAACAAAAAACAAACAACTTTATCACTGTAACAATAACGAAAAAATATGGGCAACAACTTTGCCTTGTTTTTATAACGATAAGCAACACTATCAAGAAAACAGAGGCGTTTTATTACTTTTTCCTTTGGGGCGGGTGACAATTTTGTTTTTGCATAAACCCATCCAACCGGATTAATTTCCATTCCAATACCAACGCGACCATTCGTAGTTGCTGCAAAAACAGAAGTGCCTCTACCCATAAAAGGATCCAACACGACATCTCCTGATTTAGTATATTTTTTTATAACGTTACTAGCAAATAATGCTGGAAACATCGCATAATATGGTCCTACACCCTCCCATCGGTTTATTGCATTAGAATATTTTCCGTCCATAATAATATTAATTTTTTCTCATTAAGGCCTTAGCAAGCTGCTCGAGCACTTTCCCTCCTAAGCGTAGAGGAATCGCCGCCTGAGCATGAGCTGCAATAATCGGTGATAAAGAATTCGGATATTGCGAAGAAACCAACATATTGAGCATATTACAAATTGTGCCAAATCTAGGATATAAACTTATATCATCAGAATCTAATGTGTCTTGATCTTCAGATAAGAAGGCGATACTCGCGACAATTCTATAACCATTTTTTGTTTTATAAAAAAATTTTCTTCCAAAGTACGTATCAAGCCCATATCGTTTATCGCTTTTAGAAAAAATAATACGCTCTTTTATGTATTTATCAGTCAATAAGGAATACGTTCCCGGTAAAAATAAATTAAGTCCTGATGTTTCTAATTTATCTACCGTATTAAAATGCTCTACAAACTCCCCGCTTTTCTCTATGCCCAATATTATTAAATCTGTATCGGTTTTTTCTTTAACAATTTTGTTAATCCTTTTTAATTCTTTATTTATAGCATTGCTAAGCCAGGCTGGGTGTCCGAAAACAGCAAGTGGCCCATCAATTATAAAAGCAATTTGATTTATCTTGTGTAATAGATTTCTTCTTTCGAAACCACGTAAAAGATGTACTAATAGAACCCTCTCCCATACCTGCATTATTTCTCCCAATGATTCACCATTTAAACCTATATCCCTAAATCGTTCATAAACTCTCAAAGCATCAGTCGAATAAATAGGTTTTTTAGTGAAAGAACAGGTAGTAACGCCGGCTAATACATTAAGTCGTTCTTGGCACCCATCGGCTTCATATGGACAAGATTGAGAATGTTCTACTGGCTTTAACGCAAGAAGTTTTTCGTATGTATCCAATAGACTAACTCCGTCATCGTCTACTATAATATTCTTAAAGTTTTCATATAGCGATTCTCTAAATGAATCTTTCGCGGATGTATGAGATCTAACAACTACATTACTGCCAGGAAAAGCTGCATCAAGCGCAGAAGTTTCCTCGGTCTTACGAAACTCAACAGGATCGACTGGCCTGTGTTGATCTAGCTCATTCATTCTTTTCAAATCCAATAGAACACTCGCCGTAGTAAGGTAGCCAATCATCGCGCCAGGGTAACCATTTTCAATTGGAACTTCTGTTTGACTTCCATCAATTGCTATAACAAAATCAGGAAAATTTATTACTTTATCGGAAATAAATTTTGGTAGGAGTGTAACTACTTTTTTTGAGGATGAATCACAAATTCGAACACTTCTAAGTAGTCCTTTTACACACTCTGACTCGACAATACGATTCAATGGCTTATAATGAGCAAATTCTCCTTCGTATGGCATATTTATAATTTTTCGACAGTAAATTTCTCAATTTGAGCAGGCACAACATAGGGGTTTGAGAGAGTTTTTATTCTTAAAAATCCCTTATCTTGAGCTCTTAAAATGCTATGTTCAAAGTCATCAAAATCATAAAATTTTCTTAATTCTTTTGTTTCATCGGTATTATTAAGATGACCTATAAACCAATTCGCTGTATTACGGAGGATATTTTTTTGGATGGAGCTGACTTCTTGCGTAATATAAATAAGACCAAGATGGTATTTAGCTCCTTCCTTCGCTGTTTTTATCCAGATATCAGAAAGTTCTTTTTCTTCTGCGGATGGAAGAATATTATGAGCCTCTTCAACGTATATTAATATGTCTTTAGGCAAACCACCTTTACGAAATACCGCTCGGTTTCTTTCAAATATTTTTTTCATGACACGATCAGCCGAAACTTTATTTAGCTCTTGCTCACCACTTGATTGATCTATAATAACCAGCTTCCCTTTCTCGAGTTCTTCATAGATTTCGTCTGCATAATCTTGGCTTGAACTATGGCTATGCTGCTCCTTAACTCTTCCAATAAGACGAGAGCCATTGGCGTAGTTAAACATCCCTAATATTTTTCTTAACTCTTCATCGGCCCATGATTCTTCTGAAGGATTTTTAGCCAAATACTTAGTATCAAATTCTTGAAACCCAGATTTTTTGTCTTCGATGTAATCATTCAATCCTTGCATTGCTTGAGATAATTCACCCCAGCTCGGGTTTTGTTTTTCAAAAATATCGGCGAACCTTTTGTACGCTGATGGTTCTTCTTCGTTGTCAATTTCGCCGCGCATACTCTTCAAAAAATCTTGACTAAACAACTTTTCCGTTTTTGGAGTAACTGTCGCAGGAACTTCAAAACCAGCTTTGTGTAATAACGCCCTATAACAAAGAATCCGGCGTCGATAACGAACAATATCACCAAAATCGCTCCCCTCTGCTGGCGGGTCTAACATTACATCTCTAAAATTTGCTATATACTTAGCATTATCGCTAAGTAGGGCGGTATTAATAATTTGCTTACCAATTTGTATATTCTCATCTAAATAAAAATTTAATTTCATTAGCCGCCTATCGGGATCATTTGGATGAAGAGTTATACCATAAGTGACAACATCACCCTTTAATTCTTTCTGAGATCCTTTTGGCCCTGACATCCAAACATTCTTTATAGCATTTGGATTGTTTTCGCTATCTTGATCTTGGACATTCTCATTCGCATACTCTCCGTTAGGGTCAAAAACTACTTGACCAATGGAGTTAGGTTTTTTATGCCAACGAAGTTCAAAAATAGATTTTAAAATAATTTTTGTAGTATTTGATTTTCCAGTTCTTGTCATCCCGAAAAGTGCAGTTTTTTGCCCAAGTAAATCTGTGGGGGTAATTGATACAGAAACACCAGAAATTTGCTGATATTGACGATTAGTAGATGCATATCTAACTTCTCCAACTTTAACCAGGATGTCTTCATCGCCTTTTCCTTGCTTAGGAGCGCGATAATTTACTATTTTTTCCAAGGCGTCACCGCGAGGTTTAAACACTTTTAACCCACGATTAGGATAATAATTACTAAGGTCTGACCCGAACATAAGGGCATAGGATGGCTTCTCCTTATCTTGTGTTAAATTATTAACATAAAACGTACCCAAAACTCTACACCGAATACCAGCATAACTTAAAATATTGTGTGTAGTCGAATCCATAACATCTTTATCATCCCATGTTTTATTGAGTTCACCACTAACACGTTGTGCATTTTCTACTCTAACACGCAAAGCCATATCTGCATTGGGCAAATTTGCCTGATCCAATACGCGTAATAAGATAACTGAGGTATCTTCTTCTTTGACATCGATCGCCGAACCAGAATTAATCCTCGTTGCGATTAAAAATGATAAGGCCGGGATCCCGCCAACTTTTTGCCTATGAAAATCATGTATCTGAACAAGCGCCTCTTCATATCCCAAGGAATAGACTTCACCAACATAAGCTTCCGGTTCAATTAAATCAGAAATAATTTTTGCTGCAGTTTGCAGATCTTTGCTCAACTCCGTCTCTACGAGTCTATCGGATGCTTTTGAAATTAAATCTGGCATATAGAATTATTTAGTTAATAAACAAAACTACCCCCCCCCGAACCATGATACTAAGTTCAACTTGACCGGACAACTTGAACTAAAACTATAATTGGTCAAATCCTGTAAGGCCTCTGTGGCGATTTTATATTACTATTACGACGCTTTTCGAGCGCTATTAATATATATCAGTAAACTAGGCTTTCAGGCCTGCAAGTTTCTTTAGCTTAGAGCCTATTGAGGCCTGAGATATACTGCTATTTATGTTATCAAAAGCAACTCTTGCATCATTTAACGGCTTCTGGGGGTTATACAAAAATAAGCTAGCTCTTGAAAGATATGTATTCTGGAATAAAGTAGATTTTGTAAAAAATTCTTCTAGTCTAACTCTTTCCCCTGGCTCATCTTCAGCTCTAACTCCGTCTACATAATCTTTAATGTAACCAGCTGGCACACGAAGCATATTAACTCTTATTTGCTCTTCGTTCTTTTGAAATAAAGATCCGTTATATGTTACTGCCTCATCATATAATTTACAGTTATTATAAAATTCTGTAATAATATCCCATTCATCTCTATCAAAATATCTAACAAACAGATACTTATACTTACTCCAGCTATCATTTGGCAAGAGAAATTTATTAGGTAAGGTGCCGGCCCTCACATTTTCTCCTACTTGCCCCAATATCCTCTCAGCATTTTGAATTTCTAAAAGAACAATATTGGCAGCATCCTTCTTTAAATCATTTTTTTGTTTCCAATATAAGAAGAAGGCGACGGCACCGGCTAAAAGCGTAACTAACCCTACAAAAAAATTTGAATCAAAAAAATTAATAATCGTATTCATAATGTATTTTTATAAATCAATATAATTATATATATTATACTAATAGTCCTCGTACTAGCTCAACTTGGCTGCGGGACCTGGATTCGAACCAGGATAAACGGCTTCAAAGGCCGCTGTCCTACCGTTAGACGATCCCGCAATTTAAAATACCCTCTCTTAGAGGATATTATTAAAAATGGCTCTATATGTCAACCGAACCGGATACTTTCTTTTAAACCTTAGCGTATTTCCTAACTGCAAATAAGCTAGCGACGATATTAATGAAGAGAATAGCTAAGAACTGGGCGCCGAAGATGACCAAGAAATTTTCAACGAAATAAGAAAGAATATTGACGTTATAGCCCATAAAGAAAGCTTCTAGATAAGGCTGTAGTAGCGTCAAGAAAGGATAAAAGATAGAAATAACGATCAGCACGCTGACGAGCGAGTAGACCAAGGCGGAAAACATGTACGGCATATAGATGAAGAAATTAGAGGCGCCGACGAGCCGCATGATTTCGATCTCCTGGCGATGCGTATAGATAGCGACCCTGATAGCATTATAGACGACTAGTAAGCTCGTCAGCACGAAAATCAAAATTATTCCTAAGCCCACCTCGTTGACTCGCTTAGTGATATCAGAGATCTTATTTAAAATCGCGGTATTATCGGAAAAATCCCGGGACTCAATAATAGAGTTGTCGAGCATCTTCAAGTCGTTAATGACTAGATTCGATTCTTCAAAATTCTTAGGAACGACCGTCAAGCTCGGGGATAAGGGATTGCGGCCCAATTCTTTCAGAGCGGCGAGCACGGTCGGATCATTCTCATATTTAGAGCGAAAAGCGTCAATGGCGCTCTGTTTCGAAGTATAGACGACCTCTTTGACTTTCGGAGAAGCCGCAATCTTATTTTTCAAGGCGATGATTTCACTTTCAATCGTATCCGGCTTCAAGTAAAGGCTGATATCAATCTTCTCTCTGATTACTCCGACCGCGTTATCGCTAATAAGGCGGACAGTCAAGAGCGTGTTGATAGAGAACAGGGCGATGAGTAGGATAGTAATCGTCACAATCGTGAGCCAGATATTCCTGACGATGTCCTGGAAGCTGAATTTGATGATGCGATAAAGAGAAAGCATAAAAAAAATAATTAAAGCAGATATCGGCCGTGCGCTTGATCATTGATAATCTGGCCGTTCTCCATAGTGACGACCCGGCGATTTAGGCGATTCACGATTTCTTTATTATGGGTCACTAAGATAACGGTCGTGCCGAATTTATTTATCCGGAGCAATAGGTTAATAATCTCATCCGCGTTAATCGCATCAAGATTTCCGGTCGGTTCATCGGCTAATAATATCTTCGGCTGATGGACGAGAGCGCGCGCGATAGCCGCCCGCTGCTGTTCGCCGCCGGAGACTTCATTCGGATAGCGCTTCTTCTTATCGTCGAGACCGACAATCTTTAAGACGCTCGGGACTACTTTCTTAATCTTGTCTGACTTCCCTCCGGAAACCTGAAGCGCGAAAGCGACATTCTCTTCCAAAGTTTTCTTTGGTAATAATTTAAAGTCCTGGAAAATAACACCAATCTGGCGGCGCAAATAAGGAATCTCCCGATGGCGCAGGCGCGTAATATCCCAATCGCCGATCATGACCCGGCCTTCATCCGCCCTTTCTTCGCCGATGAGCAGACGGACCAGAGTCGTCTTGCCGGCGCCAGACTGGCCGACGATAGAAACGAATTCTCCCGGCTTAATATTCAAAGAGATATCTTTTAAGACCTTGTGCCTATGGTCGTATGATTTAGAGACATTTTCCAAAGTGATCATAAAGAAAGATTTATTTTTTTATGAGGCGCAGGCCGTAGCGGATGAGCTGCTCGTTATCGGAAAAATTAGCCGCCTTGCTCTGCGAACCGAAATTCACGGCGATCAGATTTCCGTTCGCGGTCTGGATACGAGTCATTAGGCAATAACCGGCTTCATCAAGATATCCAGTCTTGGAGCCGATAATCGGATATGTTCCGGATTTCAAGAGCTGGTTCGTATTCGTCAGAGTATGATTTTTCTTGGTATTAATCGTCTTGAAAGTATACTTAGCGGCGGTGCTAGCCTTCTTGATGAGAGAATTTCCGAAAACTTCTTTAGTTATTATAGCATAATCAAGCGGCGAACTCACGTTCTCCGGAGATAATCCGGTCGGCTCGACAAAAGAAGTGCTGCCCGCGCCCCAGTCCTTCACGGCCTCATTCATTCTCGCGATGAATTTTTCGCGGCTGAGCCCGCTGACGCGCACCAGGCTTTCGATGGCGTTATTAGCCGAACCGACCAGCGCGCTATAAACTAAGTTCTCGATAGTCAGCGTGTCTCCTTCCTTGACAGTCAGGCGCGCCGACTCCCAAGGCTTGCAATAAGCGTAATTATATTTCTCATCCTGATATTTATAAGTGACGACTTTTTTTAAATCAGGCTTCGTATCTAAAAATATTTTCATGGCGACTAATTTCGTCAAGCTCGCCAAAGGAGATGAATCGTTTTCATTCTTGCCCCATAAAACACGGCCGTCTTTTTCCAGCATGATTATGGCAGAGGAGGCAGTGATATTCAAATTACTAGTCTCTTGCGGCGTCGCTTGCTTCACGGCCGGAAGAACGGTCTTAAGCGTCTCGATCTTTACCGGAATAAGCCCGGCTCCGGGAGAAGCAATCTTTGAGAAAGCGACATAATCAAGATCGACGACTCGGTCCGGATGCTTATCGCGCTCCGGCCCCCAATCGTTGACCGTCACGTCGACAAATTTTCCGTTATTAAGATTATAGACGCGCAGCACCGTGCCCTTGGCAAAATCTGGAGAAGCCGTAAACAATCCGCCTTTGTATTTATACCAGCTGGCCGTGCCCACGCTCAAAGTATCCGGGTTATATAAGACAACCACGCGGCCGGAAACGGCATCGGTCGTCGCCGTCACGTATTTTCCCTGCGGATTATCGCTCGTCAGGAGCGGCCGCCAAGTCTTGGATAAAGAATCATAAGAAAAGATCTGCTTGAGATAATTATTCTTCGGCTGGTAACTGATCTTCAGCGTCAGAGGTCGGCTCGGATCATAAAATCCGGCCGTCGTGAAAGAATATTCATAAGCCGCTGTCAACGTCTGCCATTCCCAGGGCAGATTCTCGGCTAGGGCATCAGAACTCGTCTCTAGGCTGACGGGCGCCGTAAAAGCCACCGCTTCATATTTTATTTCTAACCCCGAACCGGTTTCCGCACGCGCTATGACCGGGGAGGTCAGAAAGATAAGGCTGAAAATCAAAAGATAACTCTTGCATTTAATATTCATAGATATTTTCATTGACTAAAGTCGTTTTTTAAGACTATAATGATTAAGATTTAAGCGGACGGGTAGTATAAGCTGCGGGTGTCGTATAATGGTTATTACATCAGCTTCCCAAGCTGAGGAAGGCGGTCCGATTCCGCTCACCCGCTCTATTTTTTAAACCAGATGCCGAAGTAGCTCAGCTGGTAGAGCAACGCACTCGTAACGCGTAGGTCAGGGGTCCGATTCCCCTCTTCGGCTCAGATAAACGGCTTCAGCCTGCCCAGGCTCAGGCCGTTTTTTAATTAAAATAATAGCGCCACCATTTCGTCAGATTACTGACATTCTCTTCGGAAGAACTGGCGTTAGTCGAAATGACATTATTCTTAGCGTCCTCGATGACGATAACAGCCTCTCCCGGCTTTTTCAGGTTCAGATTCAGGCGCGCTTGTTCTTCCAATGATTGTTCTGATTGCAGATACAGAGCCAGATCCTTGAGCTGCTGGTTCTGGCTTTCGTATTCGCTGATCTGCTTCTTCACGTCCGCCACTTCTTTTTCCACTAACTGCCTCTGGCTATAGGTCCGAGCCAGCGGAAAGATGACAACCACTAAAAAAACCAGGCCGATAAGCGCTAAGAAACGCTGGCTGGAAAAAAATCGATACCAGGAATTATTCGGCTTGGTGCCGAAGCTAGCCACTCGCGGACGAGAGCTAAGCCTATTTTTTATCATGTTATTTATTATAGCATAAAAAAACGCGCCGAGGATAGCGCGTTTTTAGGCTTATTTAGAGCAAGTTTTAAATTTAGCGCACCTTCGGAGTTACCCAGAAACCCATATATTTACCGCGCATCAGTCTTATCTGCGCTTCTAAACAAGGGACAGCACCGAAGATGACTATAGTAACCGGAACGACTACCCATTCTAAGGTCATAAAGATCTTCTTCCCAAATTTATAACCTGCAGGCTTCTTCGGCAAGAGCAGGGCGGAAATGACAGCCGATAAGACCATGCCAATTAAAGCGAAATTCATCAGATTCTGAGTCACATAGGGCAGATTACCGGAAAGCACGGTAGAATTGAAACGATCGCCACCGAGAAGCATCGGCAGCCAGCCGATACCGCCAATAATAACGGCGCTGGTCGCCCAAGCATGAAAACCATAAACCTGAATGATAATATGCCCGATAATTTTACTCTTGTCTAAATCTTTGTTCTTCCAACGTTTAGAAGCATTAAAAATCAGATAAGGAATATTTTCTCCGCCCCAAGCCCAGCGACGCTGCTGCTTATAGAGACTCTTGGCCGTTTGCCACATATTGGCGCCGCTAGTGATATCCATGGAAACCTCGAAATGAATCGGTTCAACGCGATAATGGCCGTTATAATACATCAGGCAATGCCAGAAAATGCGAGAGTCTTCAGAAACATTTTTAGTTCCCCAGAAACCAATCTCTTTCAGGGCCTGCCAGGTCATGGAATGTGAAGAATAAGTGACTAAGCTTTCTTGGCGGATCTGCATGACCATCTGCCAGAAAGTATTAGAAGTCGCGGCTACTCGAGAGAAAAAAGGCGCATTCCAGATATTATTCTGATAGACCGGAACCGGTTGATAGCTGGCGTGATAGGGATCAGTCACGGTCAAAAAAGTATAAGTCAGTGCGGAAAAATATCCCGGCTTAACGACGGTATCGACATCAAAGACGCTAACTAATATTTTAGATTCATCAAAATTTTCCGGATTAATGATCTCCTCTCTCACCTTCCGGGCGCACCAAGCCTGGTTCGCTCCCTTGCCCTTCAGTTCTCCAACCAGCCCATCCGGATGAAAAGTGACGAAGAGGCGTCCGAACTTATCATTAAATTTTTCCTTGATGGCGGCCGCCCGCTCTTGAGCGGCTGCAACACCCGCTCTTTCTTCGAAAGTAAGAGCGACTATCATATGATCGGTCCTGAAGCCGTCATCAATCAATGATTGCAAGCACTCTGATAATATAACCACGCTTTCTTCGTAAGTTGGAAGAACCACTAATTGCCAGACGTCATCCGGCTTCAGACCCTTCCTAATAAGGGCATCGCTGGCGACTTTGGCCGAATCAAATTCGCCTCGGGATAAAGCTTCGCATTTCCCTTTCCAGTCGGTTCTCATTCCTTGTTTCAGGCGGCGATATGAAGTAATTAAAAAAATCGCCATGTAAATGACTAATAATAGCCAATAAACATCAAAGGCGATAATGAGATAGGCGACGAGAACTGGATTAAAATAAGATAACACGGCTAAACCGACGAGAGTCCCGATAGAAAAAGCTCCGGGAAATATTTCTAATATTCGATAAATCTTGCGATCACGACCGACTAAATCCGTCGCCTTGCCGATTTTGAGATAATCAATGGTTTTGTCCATATTTAAGAGGTAATCTAAATAGCGCCCCTTCTTTTTAGCTCAAAAAAGCATTCCGCGCAAGCTTTGACGTCGAAGACGGCATCATGGGCATCGGGAAAATTAGTTTGAAATAAGCATTGATATAATTCCGTCAGATTAGGCCATTTATAACCGCCACGGGCGCTCGGCAGTTTACAGAACTGGACGCTGCTTTTCATCGTGCAGATCTTATTAGCGCCAGTGATACAATTATCGAGATTCTCTCTGAGTAATTCTGCCCCGACGATCTTCTCGTCGAAATCGATATTATGCGCGACTAGGTAATTAGCGCTCTTCACATCGCGCAAAAAATGATTCAGGGCGATCGGCAAATCGACACCTTCTTTTAAGGCGCGCTCCTGAGTGATACGATGAATTTTAGCTACTTCATCAGAGATAACGAAACCGTTGGGCTTGATAATATAATTCTGGCTCTCCCAATGATTTCCGTCCTCGTCATACAGACTCCAAGAAATCTGGACTATCCGCGGCCAATTTGAAAAATCATCAAGCGGCGCTTGATAATTCTTCGGCAGACCGGTTGTTTCCGTATCAAAGAATAAATACATAAATCAATTCTTAAGAGTGATGTCTTCGTCTTCTTTCAATTCCATCTCCTTATAAGGAAGTTCGGGGAAAGGGATATCTTTCCAGTCGGAAGACTTTTGTTCTTTTTTGGCTGGAGCTGGGGCTGTCGCCGCGGCCGGCCTAGCTTTTATTTCACGGCCGCGAAAATCGCGCGGCGCTACTTTTGTCAAATCGCTGAGAGACAAGGTCGGGATGTTCTCTTTCTTCTTATCTACCTCATCGACGCGGCGCCTTTCTTCTATCTTGGCTAATTGACGCTTTTCTAGATCCTGGCGTTTCTCTTCTTTTTTTTTACTGAGACAATCGCGGCAATAGACCGGGCGGACTCCATCCGGTTCAAAGACAGTTGTTGTTTCTTGGCCGCAAGAATTACAGATAGCCGTATAGCCGCCGACAGTCGCTTTCTTCAAGGCTGGACGGGGCGAAGCTGGCGAAACTGGAGCAGGAGCCGAAGGTTGGAAAGATTGCGCGGGACGCGGAACTGGAACGGCGGCCGGAGCAGGAAAAGAATGATCTGGCGCAGCGACCGGGTTTGATGCGCGATAAGCCGACGTCGAAGCTAGAACTGGAGTAGGCGCAGTTTCTTCTCCGGTATTCTCATGCCAGCTCATAATCTTTTCTTCGACCGATTCCCTGTCGGAAGCATAATGCTCGCGAGAATAATCAATCACCTTCTGAGTGTTGCCTGTCTTTTCCGCTTCTGTGAGCGGCGGCAAGCCTTTGGCCGAAAAAGGCGAAGAAGAAATGCCGTCGATCATCAATTTCAGATACATCTCATACTTAGGCAGATTAACAATATCTTCTTCGGTAAAAGTCGGAGTGAATTCTTTAACCAGCTCTTCAGCGTCAGCCGCGCCGACCCGAAAAACAACCATCGTGCCGACATTGCCGAAAACAGCCGGCTTAACTTTCTCGCTCAGTTGTTCGATATACTGATGCGCTAAAATCAAACTCAAGCGATATTTACGGGCTTCCGATAAGATATTAGCGAAACTGTCGGTTGAAAAATTCTGAAATTCGTCAATGTATAAGAAAAAATCACGGCGTTCTTTTTCCGGAATATCAACGCGGCTCATGGCCGCTAATTGAATCTTCGTAATCATCATCGCGCCTAACAAGGCCGAATTATCTTCGCCGATGCGGCCCTTAGATAAATTCATAATCAAGATCTTGCCATTATCCATGATTTCGCGGATATCAATGGATGACCTTACCTGACCAATAATATTTCTCATCAAAGAGCTGGATAAAAATTGACCAACCTTATTCTGAATAGGAGAAACGGCCTCGGAAGCGAACTTATCAGCATAACCGGAAAATTCCTTCTCCCAAAAAGCCTTGACCACTGGGTCTTTAATGTTAGCAACGACGCGCTTGCGGTAATTCTTATCGGACAGCATGCGCACGACGCCCAAAATCGTCGAACCGGGAAAATCCAGAATCGCCAAGATAGCGTTGCGCAAAATATATTCCAAACGAGGGCCCCAAGAATCCGCCCATAATTTCTGGAAGACGCCGATCAGACCGGAAGCGACGAGATGACGCAGATGCGGCTCGACTTGCTCCACGACGTTAAAAGCAATCGGAAAATTTATATCCGACGGATTAAAATAAACGACGTCCTTGATCCGGTCTTCAGGGATGAACTCGATAATCTTTTCAGCCAGATCACCATGCGGATCGACAACGGCAACGCCATGCCCGGCACGAATATCATCCACAATCATATTTTCTAGGATAGTGGATTTGCCCATGCCTGTTTTCCCAATCAAATACATATGCCGGCGGCGGTCGTCGGTCTTAATTCCGAATCTTTTGAATTCGTTGCGATAAGTTGTCTGAGCGAAGACCGCAATATCCTGCATAAGAAAAAGTCTTAATTAAAATGTCTTGCTTAGTTAATGAGGAAAGTCTTATAGCTCTGGAGCGCGTCTTTTATAAGCGGCGGGAGATAAATGAAGCCGAGGGCAATCGGAACAGCGATAAGGAAGAAGCGCAGCGTACTCCAAACCTGCTGCCAGCGTATATACTTCTTGATGGAATTGACGGCCTGAAGCACTTCCGCGCTGCTCTTAAGATTATCTTGCAATAATCCTTCTAATTTTTCTAATTCTATCTTATTTATTTCCGACATATTATAAAGTTATCCGCGCACCTCGCAAAGATCCACGTGCTTGCGGCCGATAGCGGCGAACTCCGCCATCTCTTTAGAGCTATAACCGGGCTTCTCCTTAAAATCATTATCAACTAATCCAGTATCAGATTTAAAATTCTGGAGATACCATTTTTTGGCTCCCTGGATAGATTTGCCCATCGCTTCAAAATCATCCTGGCTAAGCAAACCGGGAACGACGGTCGTCCGGAATTCATAGGGTAAACCGCTCTCAATTATCATCTTAACACTTTTTTCGATATTTTTACAGTCGAGACTCACGCCGACAACCTCGCTATATCTCGCTAAAGGCGCCTTCAAATCCATGGCGATATAGTCGATGAGCTTAGCCTTAATAAGCCCGGCGAGCATGTCGGGATTAGTGCCGTTCGTATCTAATTTTACGAGATAACCGATCTCTTTGATCTTCCTGATGAAGTCGGGCAGGTCGGGGTGCAGAGTCGGCTCCCCGCCGGTGATGACGACTCCTTCCAGGCGGCCGAATCTTTCCGTTAAAAAAAGAAAAAGGTCTTCATGGGAAATCGCGGAAAAACCTTTTTCTTTTTTATTTTTTTCGTCCCCTCCCTCAAGGGGCAGGACAAGCAAAGGGTTGTAGCAGAAGTGGCAACGGAAATTACATCCTTGGGTGAAGATTATGGCCGCTAGATGATCAGGGTAGTCAAGAAGGGTTAATTTCTCTAAACCGCCAATTATCATAGCTTTTTAATTTATTCGCAAACCTTGAACGTCTTCCGGTCCTTATACTCAGCGGCTTTTCCCGGGTTATAATTCTTCACCGGAGTAAGCCAGCCGACAACACGGCTATAGACGATGCATTCCTGTCTTTGTGTCTGTATTGGACTCATATTATTATCATTATAAATTATATCTATTTAAATTACAAATATCAGCTATTGACTGATTACCAATTACTGATTAACGGCACGAACCTCAGCCACGCTCTCTTTATAGCCAATTTCCTCATCGCATTTAGGGCAATATTTATGTTCTCCGGACAGATAGCCATGCTTCGGGCAGATCGAGAAAGTCGGAGTGATAGTAAAGTAAGGCAAGCGATAAGATTCGACGATCTTCTTGACCAATCTCTTCGCCGTTTCGCCGTCAGGCAAACGTTCTCCTAAATAACCGTGAAGAACGGTACCGCCGGTGTACTTAGTCTGCAAGTCGTCCTGAAGATCGAGGGCGGAAAAGATATCATCAGAAAAATTAACATGCAGATGAGTCGAATTCGTATAATACGGGTCGGCGCCCTGGCGCTTGACCGCCTCAGTATTAGCACAGATTATGCCCGGATAAAGCTGCTGATCCTTCTTAGCGAAACGATAGGTACAGCCCTCGCCCGGAGTCGCTTCCAAATTATAAAGATTATTGGTCTCGTTCTGAAAGTCCATTAATTTTTCGCGCATGAAATCAAGGATCTCGGCCGCAAAAGCGTGGCCTTCCGGAGTGGCGATATCCTTACCCATCAGATTCAGAGCCGCTTCGTTCATGCCGTTGATGCCGATAGTCGAAAAATGATTCTTCCAATAGGTTCCGAAGTGAGCCTTGATATTCTCGAGATAGAACATTGAGTAAGGATAGAGGCGATCTTCAGTAAACTTCTCGATAATCTTGCGCTTGATCTCTAAGCTCTCTTTAGAAATTTCCATTAATTTAGTAATCCGTTCTTTGAATTCTTCCTTGCTCTTAGACAGATACCCGACTCTAGCCAGATTCAGAGTCACAACTCCGAGAGATCCGGTCAAAGGATTAGCGCCGAACAGTCCGCCGCCGCGCTTGCGTAACTCGCGATTATCAAGCCTCAAGCGGCAGCACATTGAACGCGCGTCGTCGCGATTCATATCGGAATTAACGAAATTAGAGAAATAAGGAATACCATATTTAGCGGTCATCTCCCAGGCCGGTTTCAAACATTCTCTATCCCAATCAAAATCTTTATCGATATTATAAGTCGGAATCGGGAAGCCAAAGACGCGTCCGGAAGAATCGCCGGCCAGCATGACTTCGGCGAAAGCCTGATTGAACATATCCATTTCCGGCTGAAAATCCTTATATTTTTCTGACATGACTTCACCGCCAATAATGACGTTCTCTTCGCCGATCATCGGGGACGGAGTCACGTCGAGCGTGATATTCGTAAACGGAGTCTGGAAGCCGACGCGGGTCGGGACATTGATATTGAACATGAATTCCTGCAAGCCTTGTTTAACCTCCTTGAAACTCAAATTATCATAACGGATAAACGGCGCGAGATAGGTATCGAAATTAGCGAAAGCCTGGGCGCCAGCCGCTTCACCCTGAAGAGTATAGAAGAAATTAATAATCTGGCCTAACGCGCTCCGAAAATGTTTCGGCGCATTGCTTTGAACTTTTTCGCTAACGCCGCGAAAGCCGCGCAATAATAAGTCCTTCAGATCCCAGCCGCAGCAATAAGGAGCCAGCAGACCTAAATCATGGATATGAATATCACCGTTGATATGAGCGGCGCGAATATTTTCCGGATACATCTTATTAAGCCAATAACGAGCGGAGATAGAAGAAGCAATATAATTATTCAAACCCTGGACAGAAAAACTCATATTGCTATTCTCTTTCAAGCGCCAATCAGCCCGGCCCAGATAGTCTTCTAAAAGTTTATCATCTGAAGTAGAGGTATTAATATCGCGCAATTGGCGATGCTGGTCACGATATAAGATATAAGCTTTAGCGATCTTAATCAATTTGCTCTCGATCAATATCTCTTCCACGATATCCTGGACTTCTTCAACCGCCGGAATGCTGTTCTTATGGAATTTCTGATTCAAACGCATCGCGACCTGATCAGTCAGCTTCTTCGCCAGATGGCGATCATCAACGCCCACCGCTAAACCAGCCTTATAAATAGCCTTACTGATCTTATCCTGATCAAAGTCGACGATTTCGCCGGATCTTTTGATTAACTTGCTGATAGTTTCGGACATAATATTATTTCTTTTCATTTATAAGCTTATTCAGTTCCTTGCGGAATTCATGCGCATCCTTGAAGGATTCATAAACCGAGGCATAACGGATATAAGCGACCGGATCGACCTTCTTCAAGTTCTTCATCACGGCTTGTCCTATCTGACGGGAAGTTATCTCCGTCTTTTTCAGGCGTTGCAGGTCTCTTTCAATGGAATGAATCAGTTTTTTGAAGCGGTCTTCGGTAATAGGCCTCTTTTCGCAAGACTTTTTCAAACCGCTGACCATTTTTTCCCGGCTATATGACTCTCTTCGTCCGTCCCGTTTCATGATAACCAGATCTAACAGCTCAATTTCCTCGTAAGTCGAGAAACGAAAGCCACATTTCAAGCATTCGCGGCGACGGCGGATAGACAGCCCGTCCGGGGCGACTCGAGAGTCGACCACCTTAGTGTCTGGGAAATAACAGATGGGGCATTTCATATATTGATAAACCCTATATTTTGTGGCCTTTTAGGACATCGACCACTAAATGTTGTGTCTTATAGCTATTTTAGCAAAATTCAAATGTCCGGTCAATTCAGCTAATTTTCAAGAAAAATATTAATTTTTTCTTACTTATCCACAGAATAATAAAAAAGAGGTTCCACTCATTAAAAGCGGGAACCTCTTTAAAACACTAAAATATAATTTTATCTTGCCGTTTTCAGGCCTAACGGCAGAAAGAACGAAACTGCCCCGAAGACAAGCGCATGGCTAGCCGGAGAATCTGCCCCTAAGACTAGCCTGTTCTTTTGGCCGGGAGCTCCTTGGAAGACAAAAAAGCTTGGTACTTCTGAAAATATCCCATCGGCATTGCGAGAAACCTCGTCGCCGGCATAAACTGGGTCCAATTCAGCTACTAGATCATCATTAAAATCATAACGGTCCAAATGGCATAGATTCATGCAAATCCCAGCAAATACGCCAGGGCTGAATTCATTGCCTTTGTCAAACATAGCCCAGAGCGCATTATTAACGGAACAATCTTGATATCGCAAGCCGAATTGCCCGGGAATAATCAGAATATCGCCTGGCTGCTCTTTCTCTAGAATTTCCATGGCCTGCAACGATAGATCCGTCTGACGCAATTTCTCGGACGTGATAGAAAATAACGACGGCGGTTCACGATGCAATTCTTCTACCAGTATCTCCCCTCTGAGAGTGTTGACAAAATCGCATCTGGCGGCTAACTCTTTCAACCCCAGTCTTACGGCCGCGCAATATTGATCGCGCGGGTCAGAAAGATCAGGAAAATGCTTCCGGGCCAAGGCTGATATTTTAGCTATAGCAAAGCATCCTTCGGCGCCAGCAGGCATAATCGGCAGATTACTAGCGAATTTCGCGGCTTGGGCCGTATTAAGTCCGAAGATGTCTCCGATCATCGCTATCTGCTCAAAAATATTTTTGGGACCAAGATACGCCTTCGGGTATCTGCCCCACGTTTTTCTAGATTCTTCAAAATTAAATTCAGCCATAATCGTTATATTTTGATTGCCAGAAATTGCTCTAGCAGCATTTTTAAAAGGACAAATTCATCAAATATTAACATATTTAAAATAAAACGTCAAGACAACAAAAACCGCCATCTTTTAAATAGCGGTTTTAAAATAAGCTAAATTTATACGATGATTACCCCATCTTCTTCCGAATAAAGGCCGGGACGCTCAAATCATCGTCTTCATCAATAGTCGGCTTCTCTGCTTTCTTCTCCAGCGCCGGCTTGATCGGGATATTCTTGAAAACTGAAAATTTATTCTTATTCTTGTCGATATTCAGGGTCGAACCGAGCTCCTGTTCGTTCTCTTTCTCGGCAATAAAGGTATTCGGAGTATAAGTTTTCAGGGATTCGCTCTTCTGGTTCTTGCCATGACCGTCAAAACCAGTCGCCACGACCGTAATCTTGATAGAATCTTTCATCTTCTCATCGACAACCGCGCCGAAGATGATCTTAGCGTCCTCATCAGCCGCGGAAGTGATAACCTTAGCGGCCTCACTGACTTCGGTCATACTCAAGTCCGGACCACCCGTAATCGTGAATACGATGCCTCTGGCGCCGTCGATAGACATATCCAAGAGATTGGAGTTAATAGCGTCCTTAGCTGCTTCTACGGCCTTATTTTCGCCCGTAGCAGTACCGATACCCATGAGAGCGGAACCGGCATTAGCCATAACCGCCTTAACATCGGCGAAATCGGCATTGATAATGCCCGGAACGGTAATTATCTCGGCAATTCCCTGGACGCCCTGGCGCAAGACATCGTCCGCAATCTTAAAAGCGTCCAAAAGCGAAGTTCTCTTATCTATTACCTGTAATAATTTATCGTTAGAAATAGTGATAATCGTATCAACCTTGTCGGCCAGTTCGGAATAAGCCCGATCGGCGATATTCTTGCGCTGTCCGCCTTCGAACATAAACGGCTTGGTAACTACAGCCACAGTCAAAGCCCCCAGATCCTTAGCGATCTGAGCAACGATCGGAGACGCGCCGGAGCCGGTGCCACCGCCTAAGCCGCAAGTAATGAAGACCATATCGCAATCCTTCAGGACTTCGCGGATTTCGTTCTGAGACTCTTCAGCCGCGCCCTTGCCTAGGTCAGGATTCATACCTGCTCCTAAGCCTCTAGTCACGGTCTTGCCGATATGGATCTTCTCTGAGGCCTTATTATAATGCAAAGCCTGGACATCGGTATTGATAGCCACGAAGCCGACACCCTTGATGCCATTAGCGATCATGCGGTTGACAGCGCTTCCGCCGCCGCCGCCGACGCCGACTACTTTTATCTTTGCGAATGTCTCGATTTCTGGTTTAACTTCAGCCATACGATTCTTCTATATTAATATTAATTATTTGGGCATTATCTTATTCCATAAGCCCTTGGTCTTGTCTAATAATCCGCTCAGGTTCTTCTTCAGGTCCATACTATGCCCGCCACCAACCATATCAGTCTTGCTGCCCCAGATAACCAGACCTAAGGCAGTCAAGAATTCCGGGCTCTTAACCTTATCGATAATGACGTTGATATTCTTAGCCGCGCCGACAGCGGCCGGCAAGCGCAATTTCTTCTTAGAGGCCTCGACTAGTCCATCAAGTTCCGCGCCGCCGCCGACAAATATTATTCCCGCCGGAAGCATGCCGGAGCGGTCGATGCGTTTGAATTCGTTATCAACCTTATCGAAGATCTCTTCGACGCGCGCGCTGATTATCTCCGCTAAGTATTTACGCGAAATGACACTAATATCATCATTAACTTCCTCTTCTTTGACGAGTTGGCTGACATCGACCTCATCCTTCTTATCGACATCTTCCGCTGCTGCCGTGCCGTATTCACGCTTAATTCTTTCCGCCAGATTTATCGGGCAGCGCAAGCCGATAGCGATATCCGCCGTAATATGCTCGGCGCCGATAGGCAGAACGGCGGTATGGATAAGATTGCGATCTTCATAAACCGCTAAGCTGGTAGTCGAGGAGCCGAGATTAACAAGCGCGACGCCGAGCTCTTTCTGTTTAGTGCTCAGAACCGCTTCGGCGGCCGCGAGAGGCGCGATGACGAGGTCTTCTATTTCCAAACCGGTACGATAGATAGCTTTAGTCAGATTCTTTATCTGCGTGCTGAGCCCCTGGACAATCAGAGTTTCTACTTCGAGACGGATGCCATTCATGCCGATAGGATCTTTTACATCTCCCTGGTTATCGACGCCAAATTTTATCGGAATGACATGCAATATTTCATAATTGACCGGAACCGCCAAAGCGCGCGCCGCTTCAATCGCCCGATTAACGTCGTTCTCATTTATCTCGCCGTCGCTGCGTCCGACCGCGACTACGCCCTTAGAGCGCTCACACTTTATATACGGATCATTGATACTGACCCAGACGCGAGAAATCGGCACACCGACAAGACGCTCCGCCTTTTCCAGGCAGGCTGAAATCGAAGAAGTTGTTTCTTCGATGCTGTTGACGATACCGCGGTTAACTCCAGCCGTCGGAACGGAGATCGCCCCGATAATCTGCAGTTCATCGCCAGCCGGTCCGGCAATCCGCTGGCCTATTACTAGGCGGATAGAAGTAGAGCCGATATCCAGCCCGGCGATAACATTATCTTTCATAGCGTTTTATTGCTTTAAATAATTGCTGTTAATATTATACAAAATTTATAGAAATTAAACAATTCTTTCGGCTCCTTAAAACAGGTTAAGATACCAGCTAATTATCCTTTCGCCCCAAATTAAGGTAATAATAGCCCCACTGACCAAGAACGGACCTAAAGCGATACGTGATTTCCATTTCTTTTTAGCCGCTGCCATAAGAATCAGGCTGATAATAGACCCTAGGCCGTAAGACAAGACCATAATCAGGAGCAACAGCCAGGACCCGGGAAAAGCGGCGCCCAGGAAAGCACCTAGCCAAATATCTCCTTCGCCGATTCCCTTTTTCTTGGTCAAGAAATATTGGATTAAGAAAAAGGCCGCACCTAGGGAGGCGTAGAATAATTCTGTCAGCCAAGAAACGCCCAGGATGATATTCAATACCAAGATAAGCGCACCCATGAACCAGACGACCTTTACCGGAACGAGTTGCCAGCGAAAGTCATAGACAAAAACTATTATGAGCGTGATAATCAAGAACCAATCGCGAATCAGAAGCCAAGAAAATTGCGGATTCAAGGCGTCCATTTGAAAAGTCAGAAGAAATAAGATAGCCGTAGCGAATTCCACGAGCGGATACTGCCAGGAAATCTTCTCGTGGCAATGGCGGCAGCGGCCTTTGAGAAAAAGGAAGCTAAGCAGCGGAATATTATCATACCAGGCAATCGTGTACCGGCATTTCGGGCAATAAGAACGGCCACCTAAAGTTTCATCTTTATATAAACGCCAAATCAGGCAATTCAAGAAGCTGCCGATGATTAGGCCGAAGACGAAAACGAAGCTAGAGAATAAGAAAGTCATAGATTATCGCGTTAAAATTTTTATCATTATATAAGGCCAACGCATTATCTTTAAAATATTAGCAGAAACCGCTCCATAATTCTTTCTAAAAAAATATTCTTGAGCAAGATAATATTGTTTCTTTCTTTCCCGACTCTTTACTAAACTACGTCCGCCAAGATGGACTATAGAGATGCTTTCTAAGACAGCTATCTCGAAGCCGCGCTGCTTCGCCCGCCAACAAAAATCGACATCTTCAAAATATAAGAAAAATCTTTCATCCCAGCCGCCGATCTTTTCAAAGACGCTCTTTCTGATAGCTAGGGCTGCACCGCTAACCCAATCAACTAATTTAAGTTGTCCGGCTATTCTAGAACAATCGAATGCTAATACCTTATTAAAAATAACTGAGGCTAATCTTGGAAAACGGCCGTAGGCAAAGGGCTGTTTCTGACCGTCTGCTAGAAGCAACACCGGAGCAACAATGCCCAGCTTCTGATTATCCAAAGCCTTGATTATAGGACCGATGATATCCGATCCAACAATAGTATCGCTATTCAAGAAAAAAAGAATATCACCCTTGGCCGCACGCGCGCCGATATTATTAGCTGTAGCAAAACCGAGATTATTCTGGTTGCTTATCAGTTTTATCGCGCCACCGAAAGCGGCATTCAAGATAGCCGGGCTATCATCAACAGAGGCGTTATCAATGATAATTATTTCCCTATCTTTGTCGGAAGTGTTCGATAAAAGAGAGGATATACAATCCTTCGTAATTTCAGCTGTATTAAAATTAACGATGATGAACGAGATCATACAAATATTTCCCTAGATAAAAATTATACAAACCGCAACGCCACGATTCCTCTAAACCCGCCCCTCCCAAAAAAGTCTCTCCGAAAGATTTAAAAAATTTCATTACCGATAAGAACCGAGATCCGGCATAACGACGAGAAAAGCCGTAAACTTTAAGCCAATCCCCTCTCGAGGCTTGAAAATTATCCAAATTATCAAAATCTTCCAAAATATATCTCGCCTGGATCGAAGCCCATTTCTTCTGACCATCCCAATAAACAGATGTCTCATAATCTTTAGGCGCATGCCCTAAGATAAGATTAGATTCTTCCAAGCGCTTTCTTGTCTGCCAAGATAGATGAGGCATAGAAAACCAATACAATTCGGCTTTCTTAAATAAAATTGATTTCTGCTTCTTGGCTCTACCCGATTTCCTGCCAGGATAATCAAGCCAACGGAAGGAGTACGCGCTTATGCCTTCAATCTCGGCTTTTTTAATTAATCCTCTTAAATTACTCTTCAATCCTTCCGATAAGAACTCATCGGCGTCAATTCTTAACACCCACCGCCCCCGGGCCTGTTCAATCGCAAAGACAAGATGAGCCTCCATCATGCCAGCATGCGGGCGCATAAAAATTTTCGCTCCATACTCCTGGCATATGTCCAAGGTTCTATCCAGACAATCTCCGTCATGAACGACAATAATCTCATCGACTACGTCGTGAAGGCTGTCCAAACAGCGCCGGATATTTTTCTCTTCATTATAGACTACCAGACAGACGGAGATATTTATATCTTTATTTTCCATAAGACTTCTTAAGATTAATAATCTCCTGGTCATCAGGAGCCAGCATTAAAGCCTGCTCTATATGATTTATCGCGCTTTTCTGATCGCCACTTTCATAATATAGAGCCGCTAAGGCGACATGCCACCTATAATCAAGCGGATTGCGCATCAATCCGCGTTCCGTATATGCTATCGCTTCCAGCAAATTCCCGAGACGATATTCCATATCAGCAATCCTTTTCAGCAAGCTATAATCATCTGGATCGCTCTGATAAGCAAGGCGGAAATATTTTCCAGCCGCGCTATAATTCTTTTCTCGTTCATAAATATTGCCGATATTATAATAAATGAAATACTGATAGCGTTTTATTAAAGACAGGTGTTGCAAGTTAAGACGTTCGTCAGTGATCGAGGGTAAATTAAGCAGGGCCATATTATAAGCAACCAAGGCTTTCTGGAAATCTTTCTGACTGACCGATGCTCGCCCTCTCTCCAAATAAGCCAACGGCCAATGCGGCGCTATTTCTATAACCCTATCCAGATAAATCTGCGCCAGCGTATAATTGCCAAGAGCGTTATTTATCTTAGCTTTAACCAGCATATTCTTATAACCTTTGTCCGGAAGCGACGCTTCGACTTCCCTCATCTTATCCGTTACAACTTTCTTAATCGCCAGCTCGTCGATAGCTGGATAAAACTCGCTCAGCTTTTCGCCCCAAAAATAATCATAAGCGGCCTGATTTATAGGATTAGTTCTCTGTTCTTTAAGATAACTGTCCAGAGTCAGAGCGGTAAAATAATCCGGCTTAGCCAGCGTGAAATAAATCTTATTGAAATAATAATCAGCCGCTAAAGACTGGAGGGATCTGAAAATCTGCCAGAAAGATAGAGTCAGCAAGGCTGCGGCCATCAAGATCTTCACTGATATCTTCGCCTGATCACGTCTAAATAACCTAGCGAAAAAGCCCGCCCAATCTTTACCGGCCGCAGTCCCATCCGCTTTATGATTAATGACTGCCAAAAGCGCCAGGAAAAACCAAAAATAAATTTCTCCGGCGGCAATCGCAAAACTGAAAAGCAACGAAAAAAGATAAGCCGCTGCGCCTAATGCTAGCGCCAAAGAAAGAAGATCGTTTTTTTTCTTTATATTATCCTTGGCTAAAGAAAAGAAAAAATAATAAAGGACGAGAAAGAGTATCAAGCCATAAGATCCGACGCTTAAAAGCGTGTCAAAGATGAGATTATGTGCCCTGTCGGCTGATTGCCCGACGTCGCCATAGACGGCCCAGTCGGGTTCATAGTACTTAATAAATATATCATTGCCGCTTTCTAAGCCACGGCCGAATATCGGCCTCTCTCTAATCGCATCAGCGGCGGCCGAATAAAAATTAGCGCGCGCGCCTACGCTGCCTGATTTATAATCAAAAATATCGCTTATGCGCCCCGGCCAGATCTTATTGACCGATAACAAAGAAACGACGGATATCAGAACAAACGAGATTCCGACAAAGAACTTCCGTCGGCGCGACCAAGCGGCTGTAAAGAAAAAATAAATCAGATAGAGGCCGCCGGCAAAGAACAAGGCCAAGAGGCCGCCTCGGCTGCCGGTCATAGCCAGGCAGATTATCTCCATGGCGGCCACTAGAAAATAAAAAAATCTAACTAAGAAGCGGCGGGAACTATAGCCTAAATAAAGGCTCAAAGGAATAACCAGCAACAGCCACGAAGCCAAAAAATTCGGCTGACCAAAAGTAGAGAAAGTCCGATGGGTCAGGAAAGGCGCTTCAGGCCAGCTGATAAAATCAATATTAAGGACCTGAAGGATCCCGTAAACTGAAACCAAGGCAGCGGAAATGACAGCGGTCGCAAGCACTCGCCTAATCTTCTTATCCTTGCTATCAGCTGCTCGCGGTAGGTGGTTATCGACAGTCAACAGATTGAAGCTGACCAGAATGAACCAAAAAAAATAATACAGATAAGAGATTAATCCGCCTTGCCTCTCGATGGTCCCATAAAAACTCAGCAGCAGATTATCAGAGAATAGGAGAGTCGAGCTCAAGCCGGCGATAAAAACAGCGGGCCAAAGCCAATATTTTTTAAAAAAGGAACGGAGAGGAAAACTGAGGCGGGAATAAAAGAAAGTTATCTTTAAGGAAGTGAACAGGAATAAGAGCCAAACTAGTATCTTAAAGACGATGAGCTTATTGAATTCAAAGATATTATAAGTCGGAAAAAAATACGCGAACCATAAAGGCACTAAAAAAATCGCGGCCAGATAGGAGGCCTCGATCAAAAGGTCGAGCACTTCTCTGCCGAAATCAGCGGACAAACTCCTAGAAAATTTTAGATCAAGCTTCAACTTCATATACTAATAGTATATCAAATAAAAAAAGATCCGCCATCAGCTAGCCGCCTAGGCGAATCTTTCTAAAATTTTCGTAATATTCGATTATTTCTTACGGCGAGTCAGGTTATCCCAGACGACTAGGACCGGGCTGGCGATGAAGATAGAGCTATAGGTGCCGACAAAGATGCCGACGACGAGCGCTAAGGCAAAATCCTTAATAGTATCGCCACCGAAGAACAAGATAGCGATCAGGGCTAAAGTGGAAGAAACCGAGGTATTAATGGAACGAGTGATAGTCTGATTGACGCTGCGATTAATAGTGTTTTCAAAATCATCCTGGCTCTTAGGCAGGTTCTCGCGGATACGGTCGAAGACGATAATAGTATCGCTGACGCTATAGCCGAGAACGGTCAGAACGGCGGCAATGAACGGCGTATTGATCTCGACGCCATAGAAATGGCCGAGAACGGAAAAGACGCCGAGGATAAACAGGATATCATGAATCAAAGCGATAATCGCGGCCACGCCGTATTTCCAAGAAGCTACCGGCTTAGAAACTTTCTTGAAAGCCCAGGAAATATAGATGATGATCATGACAAAAACGATAGCAATGGCATTGAACGATTTGCTCTTAAGTTCCTGACCGACGCTAGAACCGACCGCGTCGAACTGCAATTCCTTGACCGAAGCTTCTTTCTTAGAAGCGGCCAAATCCTGAAGCTTAGTCAGAACGGCTTGATGAGCTTCCTCGGTGCTTTCCTTAAAACGTAGAATAACAGAATCATTGGTCGGCTGAACGACTAACCCGTGGATATCTAAGCCCTTCAAGCTATCTTGGATTTCAGTCACAGTCGGCTGATAATTCGTGAATCCGACTTCCAGCAAGCTGCCGCCGGTAAAATCAACTCCAAAATTCAGACCCCAGAAGAATAAGGCTAAGATCGATCCGATGACCGCCAAAGTAGAGAAGGTCAAGAAGAATTTTCTTTTTTGGATTATTTTATAAATCATATATTTAAATTATTATTTATCTTCTATTTATTCTCTATGGCCGAGCGGCGGACTCCCAAGAGCCAGGTCCGTTTCTCCATCCAATCGCCCAGGATGATTACGAATAGAGTATGGGTGATGACGATGGCGCTGAATAAGGAAATGGCGGTGCCGATAAACAAAGTCGTACCGAATCCCTGGACGGCGGAAGTACCGAAGAACATCAGTATCAAACAAGTAATGATGATCGAGACATTGCCGTCGCGGATAGACGGCCAAGCGCGCTTAAAGCCGTCTTCAACCGCTTGGCGGACAGATTTTCCGGCCTTGAGCTCTTCGCGGGTGCGGGAGAAGATTAGGATATTCGCATCAACAGCAATGCCGATAGAAAGAATGAAGCCGGCGACGCCTGATAAGGATAAGGTAATCGGCCTCAAGGCATAGAAGAATAACAATAAGCCGATAACGATGAACATGAAAGCGAGCGTGCCGTTGAAGATTTTCAGCTCGCTGAAAGTATAGAAGACTAAGCCGATCATGACGATAACTAAAGCCAAGGCCAGCCAGATAGGCAGGGCTTTAAAGATAGCGAGAACGGTCAGGCCGTAAACCAATAATGATAAGACGGATAATAAGCCGGGCAAGCGGTAGTACAGGATCATGAAGATAGAGACCAATAACAGGCCGATTAATCCGGCCATCATGCTATTATCGATAGACTTCGAACCTAAGCTGGCTTCGACGGTCTTCTGGGAAATTAAGGTAATCGGCACCGGCAAAGCGCCGGAATTAAGCCTCTTCACTAATAATTTAGCTTCTTCGACATTAAAGCGGCCAGAGATAGAAGCTTGCCCGCCGGTGATCTTTTCATTGACATTCGGGGTGCTGATAGCATAACCGTCCAAGAAAATCGCTACCGGTTTGCCGACGTTGCGAGCAGTGATCTCTTCGAATAATTTCGCTCCTTCGGCATTAAATTCCAAGGAAACCTCAGGAGAGCCGTCATTGGGGTTGAACTGGACCGAAGATCTCTTTAAATATTTTCCGGTCAATTCAGTATTCTTCCAATTAACAGCGCTTTCATCAAGAACGGCTGTCCCGGAAGCATCAACCTTAAGAGCCTGAGTTCCATCTCCTTGTTCCTTGAATTCCAAAATTGGAGTATCGCCGATAGTCTTGATAGCTTCCTTGATATCCTTAATGCCGGCTAATTCAGCAATGATGCGGTATTCGCCGCTGGCGCTCTTATTAACTTGGACAAGCGGTTCGCTGACGCCGAAAGCATTGACGCGGCGTTCGATAACGTCGCGGACAGATTCCATGGCGTCGGCTCTATCAGCGGCGGCGATAGTGGAAACATCGGCTGAATAGACTAGATGGGCGCCGCCCTGCAAATCAAGACCCAGGTTATAAGGCAATTCCTTAATTACTGGCAGAACCACGATATCATTAGTCTTTTTGGCCAGATTCTTAGACCAATTATTGTAAACATGGCCTCCGGCCGTTAGTCCGACCGCGATTGCGAAGACGAAAATGACCGCCAAAACCCACCACGCTCTGGCTCGAACAGACAATTTTGAGAATTTTTGGATAAGTGACATATACTTATTTTATATTAGCTTAAACTGGTTCTATCTTAGAATAGGTAGAATAAAAAATCAAGCCAAGACGGACTTTACAAAAACCCGTTTTTTATTTATAATTTATTTTACCATTAATTAACTAGATTTAAAAAATATGCCATTAATCCCTACAGTTATCGAGAAAGACGGCCAGACTGAACGCGCCTATGATATCTACTCTCGACTCTTAAAAGACCGGATAATCTTCTTGGGCGAAGAGATCAACGACCATGTTGCTAATATCGTTATCGCCCAGTTATTGTTCCTTGATGCCGAAAATAAGGACGCGGATATCAAATTCTATATCAATTCCCCGGGCGGTTCTGTTACTGCCGGGATGGCAATTTATGATACCATGCAATATATCAAGTCCGACGTCTCGACTATCTGCGTCGGCTTGGCCGCTTCCATGGCCTCGGTCTTATTGGCCGCCGGAAAGGCGGGCAAGAGATTCGCACTTCCTAATAGCGAGGTCATGATTCATCAAGTTATGGGCGGAACCGAAGGCCAAGCCTCGGATATCAAAATTAGGGCGGAACATATCCTGAAGACAAAAGACAAGATGAATAAGATCCTAGCTCAGCATACCGGCCAGAAAGTCGCGACGGTCGAGCATGACAGCGACCGCGATAATTTTATGAGCGCCGACGAAGCTATGAAATATGGCATCATCGATAAGGTTCTCGGAAAAAATAAATAATAACAGCGATAAATAACAACAGCTACTAAAATAAAAATCCTCGACTGTGCGGCCGAGGATTTTTGTATGCTCAAATATATGAAAAATTACTTTATTATCAGCGAATTTATCATCAGCTTAAAAATATTCGGATAAACCAACCGGCCAGCGACCGCCGGAATATACGAGATGACATAAATATTCTTATGCGCCGAGTCGGTTAGATAAAAATTAAGGTTATCCGTGCCCATAATCCCGTCCCAGCCGCTCCCGCTCAATAATTGATCATAAGTAGCGGTAGTTCCCGGAAACGAACTTTCATACCATCCCAATATTCCGGCCTTATCAGGATTATCTTGGACAGAAATCTGAATCAAAGAATCTTCCGAGGCCATAAAGACGACGGTAGCGTCTTCAGCCAATGATTTTTCCTCCCAAGACTTCGGATAAATGATACTATAATTGAAAGTTTGATTACTATAAACAGCCAAATTGGGGTTATCCGCTATCTTTTTCGAGCTGGCCGGATCATACCCTTGGGCTAATTCGGCGAAGTCGCTATATTTATCGCCATCAGAATCAGTAGACGTTGCCGACGTTCCCAATAAAGCTTCTTCATCGTCGATTAACCCATCGCTATCGCTATCTAAGAGGGGCGGCAAATTACTTCCGTCTTGCCCGCTTAATTCTTCATTCATGAGAGTGCTAGTCGCGCTGGTTGAAGTCGCTATCTCCATGGAAGTAGAGGTGGCGATAATCACAGGAGTAGTCGTCGGGACGGATGACGGAATAACCGCGGTCGGAGCGGTGGTGGCAGTTTTCTTCTGTTCGCTAACGGTCGTCTGGGCGACCTGATTATTCCCAGCAGTCGGAGAGATAATGAAGTAATAGCTAAGATATATCAGGACACCGATAAAAATAACGCCGCCGCCGATAATCAAAAAGCCGACGGCCTTGAAATTCTGCTTCTGAGGAACCGCCTCTAAGCCAAAACTGCCGGCAGCCGGTTTTTGAGAATCAGGAAAACTGCCGCTCAACCTCGATGGGCTCGGCATATTATGAACGATAATATCCTGGCTGGAAGGCAGATTTTCCGGCTCAGGCGCATCGACTGGTTTTTCTTTCTTCTTGCCGAATATCATAAGAGATGACGATGAATCTTTATTTCCAAAATAATAAGATGGCCACTAATATCATCAGCCCGACGATGAGCAGTCCTAAAAAGAGCCATTTTTTAAAATGGCTGTCGGAGGTCTGCGGCATAGTGTGCAGGCTTAAAGATACCCGAGGAAAATTCCGGGAACCGATAAAAGCGCTAGTCCGCGGACGCGGCGAATTCTTCAGATTTCCGGTTATCATAATTTGCTTTATTTGGTGGTCGGGACTGTCTTAACGGCCGAAACGGCATCCGAAAGCTTACCGGTACCATTAGGATTATACCCGCTCTTGACTTCGGCCCCATCCAGATAGCTATCGCCGTCAGTATCAGCGCTAAGCGGATTAATCTTATAAATCTTCACTTCTTCATAATCGCTCAAGCCATCATTATCCGTATCAATGATATTGATATTGGTTCCGGCAATTTTTTCTTCAGCATCAGTCAGGCCATCGCTATCAGAATCAACTAAGGCCGGAGTAGCGGTGACCGTCTCGGTTGTCGTCGCCGGAGTGTTCACGCCCGGAATAATAGGCGTAGTTACAGACTGTGTCGTCGTGGCCGGAGTGGTTCCGGCGGTTTCCACGAAAGATCCGGCCGTGTTGGTCGTCGGAACCGTCGTCTGAGGAACGTCCGTCTGCTTGGTCGTGGTAGCGATAGGCGTAATATCCGCTGGAGCGTTAAAAAACTTGCTATAAATCAAATAGCCGCCCAAACCTAATACGGCGACGGCGATAACGGCAATAATAATCTTAAACAGCTTATCCTGGCTTCTCTTCTCCGGAGCGCTTTCAGATAATTCATCGGTAGCCGCTAAGCCTATCCTCTGGGTATCTATTTCCGCGCCGCCGGCCGGTCTTGAGGCGGCTGAAGCCGACGCTGCATTTTCCTGAGTCTTGTCGGTTTCCGCAAAAATATCGTCAACGGCTTGGCGATTTTGATTATTAGGATTGTTGAGATCGTTAAACATATAAGCTGCTAAATTATTATTATCTTTATTATAACGGAAATATCATTGTTTGCCAATTATGCCGCTAAGCTATTTCGCCGCTTCTACTAGGCGCGGGCTAATCGGTTCTATCTTAGAAATATCAGAAATTATATCGGCATCCGTCTTGATAACCTTATAGACGGCCGGCGCGCCGCTGGCATTGCGGCTCAGCACCTGAGCTCTGACATTATCGCCCAGATTAAGATAAGCCTTCTCTTGTGTAGTCAGAAATTCCGGCCCGGACACGGGAGTGGTCTCCGTCCCGCCGATATTCTGGTTGTTTGTTCCAGTCTGTCGCCGATTAACTAAGGCTAAAACAAGCGCCGTTATCAAGATTAAGGCGGCGGCTCCAGCTATGATAATATTCTTTTTATTTTTTAGCATATTAGTTCAAAACTTAATCAACATCAAAGAATGGTAAATAATTATTGCGCAGAATAGATAGCACTATCGCACCTATCGGTAATATCATCCCATAAGCACGGTGGCACACATTTCGGCGGGTTATTATCAAATATGGCGCAGCCGGAAATTACACAATAATCACAATCTTCGAGACAGCCGAAACTGGTAGAAGTGTTATAGCAAGTTTCCTCTCCGTTGCAGACGCCATCGCCGCAGTAGGTCGAGGGAGTGGTATCGCAATCGCTAGGACAAGAAGAGGCGGTTTCCCCGGAGGCTATATCGCAAAGACCGTCGCCGCAGACATACTTGATGATGCGAAGGCAGTCTACCTTGCAGCTCAAAGCAGTTTCGCTACCGTTGCAGACACCATCGCCACAGACGCTAGGAATAACGACCGGGCAATCACCCGAGCAAGAAGCGATATTCTCATTAGTGTCGCAGATGCCGTTATTATTACAGACACAGGTCTGGCTCGTGACCGGAGCGCCATAACAGACACTCGGCAAAACGCTCGTTACCGTCCTTGTTTGCGTATGATCGCTCTGGCAGGCTCCCCAAGCAGAATAAGTATAAACACAGGTGGCGCAGGTCTGGCTCGTGACCGGGGTTCCTGTGCAACCACCAGGCAGGGTGGTTAACAAGGTTCTGGTCTGTAAGTGATCGCTCTGACAAGCACTCCAGTTCGTATAAGTGTACTTACAAACACATTGGTCGCCGACGGGCTCGCCGCAATCTTGGACGCAATTACAAGCCGATTCTGGACCGGTCGGCAATATGCCAGACTGGCAATAGCCGTCGCCACAATAGCCGCCACCATCTGTAGGAGACTTAAAGACGCAGTAGGTGTTAGTCAGAATCGGATTAGGGACAGTTGAGCCGACTCCGGTCCGGCAGCCATATTGGATCGCGCTGCTAGTCGATATATTCGAAGTAGTCCCAGCGGCGCCATCGCAATCTTCATAGCCATCATTATGGACTCCGCCGCGTCCTTCAGTATTAGGCGCCTGTATTTTCCCGTCGCCACAATAATTATTGATTTTCAAGATAAAAGCCCTGGAAGTAGAAGCTCCGTATTCATTAGTGGTCTTAATATTTATCGAATATCCGGGAGAGAGGATGGTCGGACGGCCGGAAATCAGCGCGTCGCTCGTGCCTGTCAAAGCTAGCCCCGGCGGCAGATCACGGGCTCCGTATGACAGGGTATGGTTGCCCTGGGTCTTTGAACCTAATAGGCAAGAATAATCATTATTGATACGCGCCTGAGTTAGACAATCGAAATTCAGTTGCGGTTGCTCCACGATAATCTTGATATTAAAAGTTTTGGGATAGACGACCCCATTCTTATCAGTCAGATTTATCCGATAATTGACGCTAGTATCTTGATAGAATTTATTGATAGTCGGGATGATGCCGGTATAAGCGCTCTTATAACTATTATTAACCAACGGAGTAAAAGTATGTGAAGAATCGAGGATATTCAAGACATCGGGTAAGCCAGAAGTCTTGGTTACGGTGTAAGCTGTCGCCGGATTATTTAAATTCTTACTGGAAAAAGTAAAATTATAATTAAATGGCACCTTCGGATCCAAAACATATTCCGCATCAGCCGCTTCGATGCGCGGCGCGTCAGCTAGGATGGTTATCCTAGTAGTAGTAGAGAGGGTTCCACCTGAGCCATCGGTAACGGTCAGAGTCAAATTATATGTTCCGGGCGTAGACGCGCTCGAAGCATAGACCTTCTTCTGCGTCGGGTCGCTCGTATCCTGCAGACTGATCCATGACGGACCGCTGATAGACCAGACCAGCGGGTTGTCTTCCGCGTCGACGACTTTCAAGAATCCGCTGAATTCGCGGTTAGCCTGTCCAACCAAGAATTGATCGACTAATTGCGGGGCAGTATTCTGGGCATGTCCTCCGGAAATTATTCCAGTCGCGGTCACGCAAGCGGAACTTATCGGATCATTCGGCAAAAAGTGATAGCCGAGATTAGCCGCGCGGCTTTCCATAACTGCGCAGAGGTTATAGTTAGAACCGTTGCTGTCGGTAGAATAGGCAAAGGCATAGCTTCCGGTTGGCAGAGTCAAAGTCGTGTTAGTCGGACTATAGACGAATTTTTTCAAATCAGGATTCCAGCAAGTTTTAGCGTCATATCCGAGACAGACACCTAGACGATTAATCGGATCGGTAAAGCTTTGACTAACGGCCACCTCGGACAGCAAAGACTGAGTCCAACTCGGCCAGACCGACAAGCTATTGTTAGCCAGATATGTTCCCGAGGACAAACGGGGATAATAATTATTACGTTTTTTGAAATTATACAAAGCTTCCTTCAATTCTTCCAGCTGGCCGACTCTCTTAATATCACGGGTAATTTTGGATTTGACGCTATTACAAAAGAGACTATTCGGACAATCGGTATCTACCAGGCAATTCTTAGCTTTCTTCAATAAACAGGAACTAGAGGCGATGCCGGCCGAAGAAGTGGCGCAATACTGATCCTGGCCGCAATCCGCGTCTAAATTACAGGACACGGCAGAAATAGAACAATCTGGAACCGGATTAGCGCTCTCGATGATATTATTATTAAATTTCCAGTGCGCGACTATCTGACCTAAGATATCGACAGTTTTCTCAGTCGAGTCCTGATTATAAGAAATCAGATAAATATTAGTATAGATGGTCCGCGAAGAAGGATTAACATTAGCGGCGTTGACGTAAACAGTCCGGCCATCCCTGATGGCTTCATAACCATCGACAGTCAATGCTTGCGGCGCTCCAATAAAACCCTGGCTCTCGTACCAGCGGACGATGCTATAATGATTAGGGTTAGGAATAATGCGCACGGCGATAGCATCGGATCCGTCAGCCGGGGAAGCTGCCGTCTGCGCTTGAGATCGCTTGATGGCGGCTGAAAACAAGACGACGATAATCGCTGCCCCCAAGAGCAATAATTTATATTTTTTTATCATATATTAACAAACTAGTAAGCTTTTAATGGGGGGGGGTTGGCCGGTTCGAATGGACTATTGCAACGAACACTGGCTGTTGATACAGAATAATTCTTTTGATTTAGCGCTCTCGTTCTTATACTGGTCAAGTGCCGCCACAGCAAAATAATCGCTGTTCAACGAGAATTGGCCGGCGTCAAAAGACAGATTCGCCGCACCGCTAGCCGAATCAAAAGATTCCCCATAAGCGCCGGGCTTGATGCCATGATAAAGGCGATAGAGGACGGCATCAGAAGAAGTAGCCCAGCTGAAAGCGACGGTCGTAGTAGAAACCACGGCTCTTAAGCTCACAGGAGCCGGCGGCGGAGTTTTGTCGGTCGGAGTTACATTCTTCTCTGAAGATAACGGACTCTCAACTTTATTATCGGAAACCACACTGACCTTGAAGACATAAGGAACATCATTAGCCAAGCCGGTGATAGTCGCGTTGCAGTTATAGACATCTCCGACGTGATCGGATTGATAGGAGACGAGAGAACAAGAACTGAGAGGAATCGCTTTTTCCAGCATCGTTCCTTTATTAGACTTCAGATAATAAATCTTGTAGGAGCCGACCTGGCTGACGGCGGAGGTCCAGGCGATTGTCACAGCGCCGCCGGTTTGGAGATCGGTGGCGCTAGTTATCGTTCCGCCGGAAGTAGCGGCCTCGCGGAAAAAATAAGATTCTTTCAAGACGTTCCAAATGCATAGACCGTCAGGAGAGCCATCTCCATTCTTATCGACGCCGCAGACCGCTCCGCTTACGGAACAGGTGCTGCGGTCGGAACTGCAAATGAGACTGGATCCTTGCCCGCGGATGACCGCGCGATTGATTATAGCCGGCAAATCATCCAAAGTTCCGGAAGTTCCGGCGTCGCGGCAATAATAAAATTTATAATTGTAGGTAGCGCAAGCGCCACCGATAAAATTAGCGCAATTATCAGCCCAAGGAGACCACAGGCCGTTATTAGCAACCGGCGGCCAAGGATTCTGGCATGAGAAGACATAAAGATCGGCCGGATTATTATAGCCATTGCCGCCGGAATAAGCATTACAGCAATTATTAGAGCAGGTTTCATCGGTGCAAGCGCAGTTATCGCCGTTGCACGAAGCGGCGGTGAAGCTATCCATATTGACGGTCGCTTTGACCTGCGTCTCGGCATCAGTCACCCCGTTCACCGCGGAAACGAAAACCTTATTTTTCGCCAATCCGGAAACTGGAATAATGGCAGCCACCGCCGGATTGTTAACTTGGAAATTCCAAATCCAGAAATATCCAGTCGTCGGCTGGATTGGCTGGCCGCCGCCGCTATAGGCTTGAGCCGTAAAAACCTTATCTTTATCAACGACTGTGTCAAAAGTCTTGTCGCCGGCATCCGCGTCATTTTCATTCAATCCGTTATCGGTAGTATTGAAGAGGTAAGAAGATGGTGATGTCTTAACATAATCAATAGCGCAGATCCCGGCCATCGGCCCTTGATCAGACAAAGTCGAAAACTTAAATATCTGAGAATTAACATAGCTCTTATTATTAAACTTAATGCTGCCGCCGGGTATATAGGCAGCGGTATCGATATTAAAATAGCCGAGACCATTGAATCCTATGCCGGCAGCGCTAAGCACGCCGGATTGGCTATTCAAGTTGGCATCGCCTAGAACTATCAGGTAATAATTAGAAGCGGCGGCCAACAACTTCTTGGGGGTAAAAGATACCACGGTCGTCTCTCCGTTAATTTCTCCCGTAGCTGCTCCTGGTATGGCGCAATAAAGGTTATTCTGATTAGGAGTGTCAGCTAAAGCTTGATTAGAAAAATTCTTAACTATCACCTTCCATCTACTTTCAAAGCGGCTAATCAAACGGGTTAGGAAACTCCGGTTCTTATGAGCCAACAAACTAGAAATTGAATCAGCTTCCGCTATGAAAGTTCCCGCCGGACAGACGCCGCTTCCATAGGCGCGCTCCTCTAGCAACATGGTGTTGTCGACCAAGCTGCTAGTATCCATTGATTGGTTGAAATTAATCTGAATGACAGCGTTGCGGCAGACGTCTTCCTGCATATGGGCAGGTACGATACTAGTTATCGCCGGACGCGCTTCACAACAAGTATCAATACCGCAACCGACCGTAGAAGGCGAGCCGCATTCGTTATCGCTGGAGCAACCGCAGCATAAGCCTCGGCTGGCGCCGGAACAATTGCCTTTATCAGCCAGGCACTGCAGTTTGGGATTCATAGCCGCGCAGGAATCAGTCGTGTTGCCATTGACTCCGACCGGCTGGCAGCAGCAAGTGCCGCAGTCTATATCCTGAGAACCTAAGAGCCCGCTCGGTGAGAAGCAGCCGAAACCTTCGAAGGTACAAGCATCGGTCGAACAGGTCGAGGTCGCCTGTCCGGCGCAATAAAGGCCAGGACCGACCGGCGGATTGGCGCAAGTCTTATCGCAAGAAGCTAAATTATTAAAAGTTCCTAACCGCGCCGGCGTCGTGCTAGCGCAAACATTACCGACAAAAACGTGATCTGACGAAGTATCGCAATTATAATAAGAGCAATAACCAGCATCGGCGCCGCCTAAAATCGGCGTACCCAAAGAACAAGCGTCATCATTTACCGCCGGAGTATTCTTAGAGTCAAAACAGCACCGGGAATTCGCTTGGCAGGCGGTAAAATCAAGGCCGGTACACGGATTGGCATTCGCACAATCGTCGGCGCAGGCAGCCAGACTAGGATAATTACCGATCTTAACTGGAGTCGAAGAGGCGCATTGATTAGGATTAGAAACCGAACAGTCATAATAAGCGCAATAGCCATAATTAGCATTACCCGGAGTAGAAGAAATCAATAAGCCGTTGCCGCCGCGACAAATATCATCAGCCGCAGTCGCAGTCTTCTTAGAATCTAAGCAGCAAGCATTGCTATGATCGGTACATTCTGAAGCGCTGAGGTTAGAACAATCAGTACAGACGCCAGCCGGAAAAGCGGGATTACCGGTGCTGCAGAATTGACCTTCATGACCAGTACAATTACAGGCCGCGTCATGTTCAGCTGCAGTCGTGCCGACAGCAGCGCAGCCGCCGCAGCTTCCTAAAGTCGCGCCGCTAGTCTTGCCAGTATCGGAGCCGCAAGTTCCTTGGCAAGTTAGAGGAGCGCAGCAATCGCGCGCGTCTTGGCCAATGGTACAGCAGCAATCGCAGGTCGGCTGATCAGGAACGACGCAATTATCGGCTTCGCCGGCATTAGGATTATCAGAACAAGTCGCGCCGCTCGGACAGATTTTTTTAGAAACGCAGCGGCCGGCTCCGGAAACATCTTCGCAAGTGAACTCAGACGAACAGATAGAGCAATTCGAACTTAAATTAATACAGCGATTTCCGCTTGCTCTCGTCCAATTATCTCCGGACTGCCCGATTGGACAGGATGATGGAGTAGTTATTTCCCAATGCTTATCCTGATTACAAATAGCAGAATAATCTTTCCCGTCAAGCGTTAAAGTAGAACCTAAATCGCAGGTAGAACCTGTGCCATTCTTCAAGCATTTATCCGCCGCGGCATCATAAGTGCAATTATTGGAACCTAATTCGCCGCAACCCGCGACGGCCGCGCAAGTATAGTCGCAAGTGCCGACAGTCCTAGTCCCGCCGCCAGCATAAGGAGAACAAGTGCCTGGAACGTTCGGACAAGTCGAGCCGGTCTGACAGGAACCAAAATATGAAGCTAAACCAGAACAGCTATAGGCGTAAGGGTTCGGAGTTGAAGTGCCGAAGCCGCTGCTGAAACTCCATTCAAAAACAGAAGTCGGGATATTTATGAAACAATCCGCCAGCGTATTGACGCAGCGTCCTTTTTTATAAGTATTCTGCGGGCAGCAGACCTGAGTGCCGCAATCAGAATCAGCGGCACATTCGCCAATAGCGAAATTCAATTCATTGCCCCATTGGCTCTTCTTAATGACTCTGACCGGACCGGTAATCGTACCGACAGGAACGACAGTCTTAATAGTATCAGCCCAGCCGTCTCTCGCGATAGTTCCCGTAGCCGCTTTCTGATAATTAAAGTGAATCAGGCCTTCGCTGCTAAGCGTACCAAAATATTCTCCCCAGAGGGTGACCGGCGTAGCGGCTGGACCAAATTCCGGATCAATTTTGCAAATGCTAGTAGACAAATCTAGATTCTTATCGGAATGAAAAGTATTAGGATTAAGTTTCTGGGTGTCTAAAGTCGTCGTGCCCTTGACTACCTTGATAACCTGATAGCCATCAGCTAATCCGGCCGGAACTTTAACAATGATCTGGTTATCTTTCCAGACCGAATTAAGACACATGTCTGGAAAATCATAGGCGGCTTCAGTATTGCCGAAAAAAATCTGCGAGGTGCCGCGCGCGCCGCCGAAACCGTTGCCTCTGATAGTCACATATTGTCCAGCGTTGCCTTCGATCGGAGCGAATGAAGAGATGAAAGGGCCTTCGCCCGGTTCTGATTCCTTAGTGAAGCTTAAATAATTACTCTTCTCTTGATGGCCATTAATATTATTCTGAACGAAGCTGCCAGATTCTCCTGATTTGATATTCGGAATCGTCGAGGTTCCGGTCAATCCGGCAGTATTATTGAAGACAGAGCTCAAAGCTTGGACATTGCTCTGATAACTGCCGAAGTAAGCGTTGCCGGAATACAAATTTATCCCCTGATAACCAATCTGCGAACTTAAAGCGCCTCGATCAGGATTCAGATAACATAAGCCTGGGCGGGCAATATTGTTCGCCTGAAAATCAGGGATCGCCGGGCCATATGAATTATTAGTTGTATCTTCAAGATTATCGGCATTAATAACTTTAATATCTCCGGTGGCAACGCCGCTCGGAACGGCAATAACAATCTCATTATCGCGCCAAGTATCAACACAGGCGGAATTAAGTTCTACCGGCTTCTGACCATCGCGCGGACTGCCGTTACCTTCAAAGATTATTCGGCTTGAGGTCGCTGAATAAGCGCCGAAATTCTTACCAATAATGGTAATGAAGTTTCCGGCCGTGCCATTCGGCGCCGTCTGGTTGCAAGTTGTCGCGCAGTCAGTATCAACCGCGCAAGTCTGATTAGGATTGCTATCGCAGAAACCGCCGACGGGGCTGATCGCGGTTATGACTGGGGGGCCATAGCAAGTGCAAGTTGAGGGATTGCAAGTCAGATATTCAGAGCAGCGGCCATTATCAACATCACAGGAAGCATTGGTCAGATCACTATCGCAAGGATCGCCTAGATTTCCTTTCGGTTTGCAGCCGCAATCATCGGTATCACAATAATCGGTCGAAGCGCAGATTTGGGCGGCCGCCTGACAGCCAGGCAGAGTACTGGAATCGCAACTAGTCGGAGCATTGCCTGTGCCGCCGCTGCAATCAGAGCCGACACACGACCCATAAGAACCACTGCTGCAGACCATCGCGCCGCCGCAGCCGCAAGACATGCTCTCACCATCAATACAGCCGCCATTTGTTCCGTTAACAGCGCCGCTAAGACGAGAAATAATAAAAGACGCTATTGCCCAAGATGATAGGATGATGGCTAGGCCGATTAAACTATTACGCAAAACTTTCTTAGCCATCTCAACTTTTTCTTCATCACCATTAGAAGTCATCCATAAGAAACCGGCATAGATAGTCAGCCCGACAGCGATTACGCCCAAAAATCCTAAAGCGATATTAATTATCCGGCCAATAATAGTACGCGGATCAGTTGAGCTCAACGATCCGGCTAAACCGGTGCTGACTTCATTAGTACCTAGATTCTGAGCCAAAGCGAAATTGGCCGCCAACAAGCCGAGGCTCAAGAGGGAGAAGACTAATAAATTTTTTACTGCTTTTTTATTCACAAAATTTTAATTTATTGGCAATTGCCATCAGAACCCAGAACACTGGTCAAAGAACCGAAGCAGCAGGAGGGTTGTTCGGCTGTAGCGGCGCAGCCCGGACCGATACTCGGCTTATAGCAATTCTGATAAATATCTTTAACGCCGGAACCAACTTGAGCTTTAAAGGTTAAAGATTCCGCGAAAGGAGAATGAAAAATCTTAGCGACGGTCAGATCCGGCTCTCCGTCCAAAGGCGCGACATCCTGATTCTCGCTCAAAATCCAATAGCCCAGAGCGCTCGGCGAAGAAGAACGAAGATTTACTAATTTATGCTCGAAGGTAGAAGATCCGTTAGCAACCATGACGCTGCCGGTATCGAGCGTGCTGTTAAGCATCAGCGTGCTGAAATTTACAGTGATCGGATCAGCCAAGCTTATCCCGCTCTGTCCTTGAATCGGAGTGATCGAAGTTATCTGAGGCGGAGTCGTCATAATCTGATCATTAATATAGAAAGACCATTTATAATTATCCATGTTAACGGCGGTTGTAGTCGCGGCCAAATTCTCATCATAAAAAGACAAAGGGCCGTCGGAATAGGTATTACGGGCGCCGTCAAAAGAATTTATAGCCGCATCGACAATGCCATCGAGACTATTCAAATTAGCGGTCGGGTAATTACGCCCCTCGGAATCCTGGCAAGTGCGGTAGCCGAGTGCGGTCGTGCCGCAAGTTTTAAAAGGAGCGAAAGCCGCGCAATCGGTGTCGGACGTACAAGCTTTCAGATTAGCCGCCATCAGCTCCAGAGAAAGATGGCTATTAGCCGGAAGACAATAAATCTCTTCGCCACAGCCGTTGACGCCGCATTTAACATCAGAAATAAATTCTAAAGTCTTATAGCCGTTGCTAACCTTGAACTTCCCTCCTAAATAAGCGCCTACGCAAGTGCTATTCTGGCATTTATAAGACCGACAATCAGAATCGCGGCTGCAGGCTACGCCAGCTAAAGAACTGGAAGCGTTAGCATTGACTACTCTTATATAATTAGCCACTTCGCTCGCCGAACCGGAAACAGTCATCGGATTAATCGCTTCATTAAAATTTATCTGAATAGCGGAATTCATCGGCCTATCCTGTCTATCCTTAGACTGGCTCAATTCCTGGCGATCTTTGCCGCCGGTCAAAGCGCGCACGGACAGAGCGCTGGTGTTAGTCGTGGTCACGGCAATATTATTTCCAGCCGTACCGGCTACTTTCGCGCTTAAACCGACAGTCGTCCCGCTGAGAGAGACATTAATATCAGCCTGACCGCTCAATTTCGCTTGAATATTAGAAGCCTGGACATTGACATCGCCATTGGCCGGAACGGTAATATTATTATTTTCACCCGTAGCGGCAAAAGTATAGACCGTATCATTGATGGTCAGGGTATCGGCTAATCTTTCGGGAGTGATCGAAATAGTCCACAAGCTGCCGGCCGGATGGCTAGCCGCCGTCAAGGTTAGAAAATCAGCAAAGACCGCTTCGCCCGTCGCACTGAAATCGGCGATACCTAAAAGATTATTAGAAGAATCGAACAGCTGAGCCTTATCAGGCGCATCAGCCGGAACTATGACTTTAAAATTAGCTAAGCCCCCATGATAATTAAGGATAACACTGGCAGTATTAGGAGTGATGCTATCCACGCTAGCGGCCGCATAAGTATTCGGGCGAGCAGAAACAGTAATCGCGCCAGTAGCGGCCGCGGCCGGAGTTACAACCCTATAAAGATCCGCTTGATTATCCGGCAACGGGAAGATCCCGGCCGGAGCTACTATAGGCGGCGTCAGATCGAAATTAGTATTGACGGTGAAGTCCCATTGCGCAAAGTCGGAATTGCAATTCTTAAACATCGAAGATCCGTCCGTCTTCTTGACATGGCTAGTCAGCTTAACAGAATAAGCGGTATTACTATCGGTCGAGCCTAACGGACTCAAAGGCATCAAAATCAAGGTCCTGTTAGCGCCGCTGACGCTGGCAATCACGTTAGTGACATTAGCATTAGAGCTCGGACAGGAGGAGTTTGAACAAGCATCGCCGAATTCAGTTTTATAAAGGCGGATAGCGAAAGGATTTATCTTATTGCAATCTCCAGAGTCGCAATCACAAGCGGCGCCGGCGCTGTTCACGCAGACGGAGTTTAATTGCAGATCTTCCTTAAAGGTAATCATGATCGAGGTGTTGCGCGGCACGTCGGCCTGACCGTTCTCCGGGTAAGTGCTAGCGATAGTGCAAGCGCCGATAGAGCCGATGCCGGAACTCAAAGAAGCTACGCCTGCTCCATTGCCTGTGTCGCCGACATTAGCGCCGGTGGCGATTAAAAGACGAGAAAGGATGAAGGTCGTAATGCCCCATGAAGATAAAATAATCGCCAAGCCGATAGCCGCATTCATTAAAATCTTCTTAGCTTGAGATATCTTTTCTTCTTCGCCTCCGGAAGTCGTCCATAGGAAACCAGCGTACATTATTAGGGAGATAGCGATAACGCCCAAGAAGCCTAAAGCCCATTGGATAATACGACCAATGATCACTCTCGGGTCGGTCGAACTTAAAGAGCCGGCTAGGCCGGTATTAACTTGATTGATCCCAAAATCTTGAGCCGACGCAAAATCAACCGATAATAAAAAACCGGCCGCTAAAAGCATTACCAAAAAGCTTAAGGATAAGCCTATTATTTTAATTTTTTTAGCCATTGTTTAAAGGGATAAAAATTTTTAAACTGGCGTTCATTATGGTATAATTGCGATGCTTCTATTATAACATAAACGGCTGAAATGAAAAAGGGCTGCCAAACCAAGAACTGAGCTAATATGACGATTGAACGGATAATAAAAAAATTTCACGAAAACCACCCCGGAGAAGACGCCTCTATCCTGTCTTTAGCGTTCGATTTTGCAAGTGACGCTCATAAGGGACAGCTCCGAAAGAACGGCGAACCCTATATCCAGCATCCTCTCCATACCGCCTATATTCTCGCGGAGATAAAAGCCGACCTAGCGACCGTCGCCGCCGGCTTATTGCATGACGTTCCCGAGGATACGGAAAAGACTTTAGAGGACGTAAAAATACTCTTCGGTCCGGAAATAGCGACCTTAGTCGAGGGCGTCACTAAGCTCGGAAAAATAAAATATCGCGGCATCGAACGCTATCGCGAGAATCTGAAAAAGATGTTCCTGGCGATGGCTAGCGACCTGAGAGTAATCTTTATAAAATTTTGCGACCGTCTAAATAACTTGCGGACCTTGGAAACATTGCCTCCGGAAAAGCAAAAAAGAATCGCGCGCGAAACTTTAGAGATATACGCTCCTATTGCCGGCCTCTTAGGTATTAGCCGCCTAAAATGGCAGATGGAAGATATCTGCTTCAAAGTCTTGTACCCGGAAAAATATCATGAGCTAGAATATAAATACGAAGTTGAAAAAAAAGTCGAAAGAAATCGCTTCTTCCATAAGATTAAAAGCATCCTGACTCCTAAATTAGAAGAGGCCGGACTGAAAAAATATGATATTGAAGTCCGTTTCAAGCATCTCTATAGCATCTACCGCAAGATGCAGGAAAAAGACCGTAAATTCGATGAAATCTACGATGTCTTCGCTCTGCGCATTATCGTGCCGACAGTCGACGATTGCTATAAGACTCTAGGCATCATCCATACTCTCTGGAAACCGAAGCCTAACCGCTTCAAGGATTATATCGCCGTGCCTAAGCCGAACGGCTACCGCTCGCTGCACACTACTATCTTCGGTCCGGAGGGCAAGGCGACTGAATTCCAGATTAGGACGCAAGAGATGCATGAAGAAAGCATTTACGGCTTAGCCGCTCATTGGTATTATAAGAATCAGCGCGGCCATCAAACCTATAAAGCTCCGACTTGGGTAGACGAGATCATAGAGATCCAAAAAGAAATCACCAATACCAACGAGTTCGTCAAAAAAATAAAGCTTGATATCTTCCGCGACCGCATCTTCGTCTTCTCGCCGAAAGGCGATGTCTTCGAATTGCCGGAAGGATCGACGCCCATCGATTTCGCTTATGCCGTCCATACCAATATCGGCAACAAGGCGAGTGGCGTCATCGTGAACGATAAATTAAGCAAGCTTGATCAGGAATTGAAGAACGGCGACTTTGTCGAAATACTGACGGAAAAGAATCGCCCCTATCCTAATCGCGATTGGCTCAAGTTCGTTAAGACCAAGCGCGCCCGCGACCACATCAAGCAATACGCCAAGAAAACAACGCTGGAGAACATCAAGAGATTCATCCCGGGAATCAATAAATAATTCGACGCTAAAAAATACAAAAAGACCTCTTTCTAGAGGTCTTTTTAAATCTAAGATATTTAGATGATTACGGACGCATATTGCTTTCCGGCAATTTGCCGATCTTGCGCAAATACTCGTTTTTCTTACGCAAATCCAGCCCGATTAACGCGTGCTTTTTCTGCTTCTGCTTGGTTTTTTTCGGTTCCATGTGCTGTTTTGAACGCGCCTTTTCCAAACGCTTGCTATTTTTCAAGCCTTTCTTGAATTTTCTCAAGAAACTTTCAAAACTTTCACCTGGTTTTCTCTTAAAGTCCGCCATAAAGTCCACCTTCCTTTCTATTATTTAATCTTTTCTCGATTAATTTATCTTTTTTAGACAATCTTTCTTTAATTTTCTTATAAACGACGGTTTCTTGTGCTCCCGAATCCATATCCCGCATCAGGATAGTCCCATCCATTATCTCTTTCTTACCTAATATTAAGCTAGTCTTGGCCTGCATGGTCGTCGCTTCTTCGAGCTGAGTCCTCAGACTGTCAGAAGCGAAAGATTGGCGGACATTGAAACCGGCATTACGTAAATCCTCGAATAATTGCAAAGATTTGAGCTTAGCCTGGTCGCCTAATTGCGCAATAAACACTATATCTTCTTCCTGTTTATTTATCAAGAGCTGCTTATCTTTGATCTTGGCCAAGGTTCTTTCGATTCCAATGGCCAATCCGATAGCCGGGGCCGAGGCTCCTCCCAGATTTTCCACTAACGAATCATAACGACCGCCGCCGCCAAGAGCGATCTTGCCCAGGATAGAACCATCTTCATTGATCGGCCAGAATTCAAAGACCGTATCATTATAATAATTCAAGCCGCGGACGAGATAAGGATTGAAGTTATAGTTGATATTTAATTCATCCAAAAATTCTAAAGTCTTGGTAAAATGCTCGCGGCTTTCGGTTGATAAGTAATCCGCGATCTGCGGCGCTTCTTCACGCGCCTTAACGCAAGCTTCTTCAGTGCAATCTAATAAGCTCAGGCAATTCTTGCCTAAATTATTCTTACAGGAATTACAAAGCTTAGAACGGCGGCCTCTTTCCTTATAGAAAGACAGCAGCTTATTGCAATATTCCCGGCGGCATTCAGAGCTGCCGATGCTATTTATCTGCACTTGAGTCTTAATTCCCAGTTCCGCAAAAAAATTATGGGCGACCGTAACCAGTAAAGCTTCGGCTAGCGGCTTATCTTCGCCGATAATCTCCAGGTTCATCTGAGTAGATTCACGATAATGACCAGTCTGTAATTTTTCATGACGGAAAATCGGTCCGAGCGAAAATAATCTCGCCGGCAATCCAGATTCTCCGAGATTATTCTCCAAGTAAGCGCGGATAACACCCTGAGTCATTTCGGGACGCAGGACCATCTTTTCGCTTTTTTCTCCTTCCACGGAATAAAATTCCCGTTCCGCGGCATGGCGCGTCGATTTCTTATATAAATCAAGGCTTTCCATGATCGGAGTCTTTATCGGCGTAAAGCTATAAATCTTCGCGAACTCATTAGCCTTGGTGACGACGAAATCAAAATAACGGCACTCTGATCCGACCCAATCCTTCATTCCCAGAAGGCGATTCGGAGTCTTTTCGCTCCGGCGTTCAATCTTTTTGGCCGCTTCAGGAGCGCCCTTCTTTCTTCTAGGCATAAAATTTAGTTATTATATTGAGGCCAATAATTATTATCAAAAACCGTAATCTCATTCAGGGGCCAGCCACGGAATAAAACTTTTCCGGTGATAAAGCTTTTGTTGACCGGGCCGAAGCTGCGTGAATCCTTGGAAGCGCTACGATTATCTCCGAGGACAAAATATTCGTCAGGCCCGACAGTCACCTTGATTTCGCTAGAGTCAAACGTGATTAAGTCGCCGGACAGGTATTTCTCATTGATAGCGAATCCTTCTGGATGGGCTTCATTAAAAATAATGACTTGGCCGTCCTTAATCTGAACCTGCTCGCCCGGCAAGCCGATGACGCGCTTGATAAAATATTCCTGCGGATTGCGCGGATAACGGAAGACGATTACCTGGCCACGCGCTGGAGCTTCGAAACGATAGCTGAGCTCATCGATAATCAGGTATTCGTGATCATGAAAATTAGGCTCCATAGAAGCACCCTTAACATAAAAAGGCTGAATCAAAAAATACCTGACTGGCAGGATTATCGCCAATGAGATGGCTACTACTTTCGTGATCTCCCAGATGAACAAAAAAAACTTTTTCATATCGAAAAAAATATAAATAAGATGAGATAATTCAAACTCCACTATATCAGAAAATCACGAATAAATCAAATCAATGATTTTCCCTAATGTTCAGTAAATAAACATCGCATCACCATAACTGAAGAAGCGATAACGGTCTAAAACGGCCTGATAATAAGCCTCGTCAATATGGCTTTTGCCGGCTAGAGCGCTCACGAGCATCAAGAGGGTCGATTTAGGCAGATGAAAATTAGTGATGAGGGCGTCGACGATCTTGAATTTATACCCGGGATAGATGAATATTTCGGTCCAAAACGATTGGGGTTCTAGGAAACCGCGTTCCGATTGCTCGATAAACTTCTCCCAATCAGCTGATTCCAGAGTGCGGCAACTCGTCGTACCGACAGCGATTATTCGTCCGCCATTCTTTTTTGCGGTCAAGATATCCTTAGCGGTCCGCGCGCTGATTTCAGCATATTCGCTATGCATCTTATGCTCGGTGATGAGCTCTGTTTTAACTGGAGCGAAGGTACCGAGCCCGACATGCAAAGTAACTGTCACTATTTTTACGCCCCTGGCCTTGATCTTCTTCAACAGGATCTTCGTAAAATGAAGCCCGGCGGTCGGCGCGGCGGCCGAACCGATTTTATGCGGATCAGCGAAGACCGTCTGATAATTATTCTTATCGCTCGCGGTCTTCTTATCGCGCTTGATATAAGGCGGGAGCGGAACGAGGCCGACTTTCTCAATCGCTTGCCAAAATTTATCGCCAGCCAAATTAAATTCTACTTGCCAGGTGCCGTCATTATTATTTTTTATAATGGTCGCGGCTAAGAGGTTTTTGGGAAATTGAATCTTCAATCCCTCCTTAACTCTTCCGCCGACCAGACACTCCCATTCAGCATCCTTGCTTTTCTTATGCAAGAAAATTTCTATCGCGCCGCCGGTTTCCACCTTATGACCAAGGAGACGCGCTGGAAACACTTTAGAATTATTTAAAACCAAGACGTCACCTTCCTTCAGATAGTCGACGATTTCAAAAAAATGATGATGACTGATTGCGCCGCTTTCTTTATTTAACAACAAAAGCCGCGAGTGATCCCGCGGTCTAGCCGGCTTCTGAGCGATGAGTTCACTCGGCAGATGATAATCAAAGTCTGAAGTCTTAATCATAATTAAATGAGTTTTCCTGTTCCCGGTTCTTTCAGCCCTAAGTGCTGATAGCCTAAAGCCGTAACGATGCGTCCGCGCGACGAGCGATCAAGAAAACCAAGCTGCATCAAATACGGCTCATAGATATTCTCAATCGTATCTATCTCTTCGCCGCTAGCGGCAGCGAGCGTATTTAGCCCGACTGGACCGCCTTTAAACTTATTGATAATGGTCTCTAAAATACGGCGATCGACAAGATCGAGGCCGAGCTCGTCTACTTCCAGCATCTTGAAGGCGTCGAGGCTGTCTTTCAAAGAGACCCGGCCATCGCCTTTCACCTCGCAATAATCGCGTACTCGTTTCAACAAGCGATTGGCGATGCGCGGCGTCCGCCGGCTGCGCTGTGCGATCTCGCGGCGCGCTTCTACATCCATGTCGACGCTCAAGATGCCGGCGCTGCGACCGATGATCTTCTCGATATCGCCAGTCTCATAAAAATTAAGGTGATGAGTGACGCCGAAACGATCGCGCAATGGCGCCGACAATAAGCTAGCCAAAGTCGTCGCTCCGATGATCGTGAACTTCGGCAGATCTAGGCGCAGAGTCCGCGCGCTCGGGCCTTTGCCCATGACGATATCAAGCGCGTAATCTTCCATAGCCGGATATAGGATCTCTTCGACGGTCTTCGGCAGGCGATGAATTTCATCGATGAATAATATATCTCCCGCTTCAAGGTTAGAAAGGATTGCGGCCAGATCTCCGCTCTTCTCTATCGCCGGACCGGAAGTCACTCGGATATTCGCCCCAATCTCATTAGCAATAACATGCGCTAAAGTCGTCTTGCCGAGACCCGGAGCGCCGTATAACAAAATATGCTCGATCGGTTCGCCGCGCTTCTTCGCGGCCGCAATAGTTATTCCCAGATTTTCCTTGATCTTTTCCTGTCCGACATAGTCCTTCAGGGATTTCGGACGCAACGAAAGATCGAGCGCCTCGTCTCCTTGGCGTTCTATCGGACTGATTAAGCGATCGGCAGTTTTATTAGGCATATGTTTGAATTTAAACTTCCCTAAACTCGCAGATAGAATTAAAATCGCAGAACTGGCACATCAAAGATGGCGTCGGCGTGAAATCGCGCTTTTTGATAGCCGCAATCTCTGCCAATATTTCCGTGCGCACTTTCGTGATATCTTTTTCAGACGCGACGAACGATCTCTTCTCGCCGCTCTCTAGATAATAATAACTGAGAGCGCTGACTTTGACGCCCAAGAATTCCTCCAAGAATAGCTGATACAGGATCAACTGGCGCTTATCTTTAAATTCCAGTTTCTCTTTGTTCTTGCCGGTCTTATAGTCGACAATCTCCAAAGTTCCGTCGCTGAGCTTATCGACGCGATCAATCGCGCCCTTGATAACGTCTAGCCCGATCTTGAAAGAGAATTTCTTTTCCAGGAATAGTATTTCGTGAACCGCGTCCGATTTATAAGCGATTAAGAACTTCTTCAAGGCCTCGCGGCCCTTGATCTTATATTTTTCTCGCTCTTCCTTGGAGGCATAACCATCCGCCTGCCAGAACTCCGCATATAATTCCATTAGTCTCTTTTCACTCAAAAGATTATCCTCGGCTTTCTTCTTCGCCGCTTTGCCGGCGGACGTTTCTAGACCGGAAAACAGATCGCCTTGCAATACTTTCCGTTCGCTTAAGAGCGGCAATAAGAAATTATATAAAGTATTATGGAGGACGCGCCCGAAGATGAGCGAGGCCTTATCGGTCGAAGCCGGAACTTTCAGGATGAAAGCGTATTTATATTGCAGTGGACAGGTCGAATAAGCCGCTAATTGCGAGAAAGAAAATTTATCCGGCAGCGGATACTTTTCCGCCGCGCTCTTCTCGACGGTCGCCAATTCGCGAGCGTTGAGGTAATGCAGGTCGCGCAAGAATTCATTCTTCTCGCTCAAAGATAATTCCGGCCCGATCTCGCTGGCCAACCCCATCTCGGAAATGAAGCGGGACGGCTTCTTCTCGCGCGCGCCGCCGTAATCTTTGGCGCCAGTCAGATATAGTTCATCCTTAGCTCTCGTCGCCGCCACGTAAAACAAGCGGCGCTCTTCTTCTATATGCGCATCAGCGGTATCCGTCAATTTTTCCCTCACTAGCGCGTCTGGAATCGAAATCTTCTCGCTTCTGGAAATAGTCGGGAATTTCTTATCGACCAGATTGACCATGAAGACATATTTGAATTCCAAGCCTTTGGCGCCGTGCACGGTCATGATCTTAACCACGTCGCTATCGGCGAAATCAAGCTTCAATGATCCAGTCTCGCCGGCATCAAGCTCCAAATTTATCGCGGCAAGAAATTCTCCCAAGCGCAGATCCGGCTCAGTCTCCTCCATCTTCTTGATTTTCTGATAAAGCTGGTTCAAAAACGAGAATAATTCCAGATCTCGATCATGGTCTAAATCCGCCAATAACCCGGAATCATAAGCGAAGCGCAAGAATATCTTAGTCGGCTTGGCCGTAGCGGCCATCTGGGAAAACTCTTCAATGAGCGCGAGCAGCTTATTAATACTCTTGACGCTCTCCGGGCTGACGCTAGGAATAGCATTAATATTCTTCAAGGCTTCGTACAAAGACCAGACCTTGCGCGCCGCCATCTTATTTATATTAACAAGGTCAAGATGCGCCACCTTGAAGATTTCCATATTCAAGACGCGAAAGAGAGCTGCTGATTCATGATAATTGTCTAAGAGCCGAAAAAAAGCCAGGATGTCGAGGATGATCGGCTTATAATAGAGCCCGCGCCAAGACATGAACTGATTCGGGATATTCTGGCGAGTTAATTCTTTGACATAGGCCTCGGCCGTATCATTCGCGCGCACAAGAATCGCAAAATCAGACCAATTAGTCTCGCCCGCACCAATCTCATGAAGTTCTTTCATCTTTTGCGCCACATACGACACCTCATCGGTAGCCGACTCAAAATTAAAAAATTTGACTGGGCCTCCTAATAACTTCTTCTTATTGATCTCTCCTTTAGCGACGAGCTGCTTATCTAATTTCAATCTAGTCTCTAACCGATTCGGATTATTATTCTGGATGAATTGATAAGCATGGTCGAGAATAGCTTGGCGCGAACGATAATTTTCTATCAAGACGATCTCTGCGGCTTTAGGATAATCATCCTTGAACTGCATGATATTGGATAATGACGCGCCGCGGAATTTATAGATAGCCTGGTCATCATCGCCGACGACGACAAGATTGTTCTTCGGCGCGGCCAGCATCTTCACTAATTCATACTGCGCCCAATTAGTGTCCTGAAATTCATCGACCATGACATACTTGAACTTATCACGATAAAACTTCAGGATATTCTTCCGTTCTCTGAATAATTTCAAGGCATAGACGATCAGATCGCCGAAATCCAAGAAATTATTCTCTAACAATAATTGATTATAGGTATGGTAAGCGCCGGCGAGCTCCTTGATCCGGTCTTTTTCCCGAACTTCCTCGTCTTCATCTCCAGGCAGGCCCGCCTCTAATTCTTCTGAGTATTTTAAATATTCTGCCGGAGAAATATTTTCATCCTTAAGCCGGGAGAAATGCCGTAATAATTCGGAAATGAATTTAGTCGGATTGCCGAGCGGCCGATAATAATCCAGGTTGAAGCGATCCAGATTCTTCTTGATGAGCACCCATTGATCAGTCGAGCTGAGCAGCTTGAACCCGGGATTAAGTCCGATATCCAGGCCGAATTCCCGGAGTATCCGCTCGCAGAAACCGTGAAAAGTATTAATCCATAAATCAACATAACCGTAAGGCAGGATATTCTCCGCCCTATCTTCCAATTCTCCGGCCGCTTTCTCCGTAAAAGTTAGGAGCAATATCTCATCAGTCTTGATCTTCTTATCCATAATCAGATGGGCCAAGCGATTTATTAGAACCGTAGTCTTGCCAGTGCCGGCGCCAGCCACTATCAAGAGTGGCCCTTGATCATGGATAACGGCCGTCTGCTGCGCCTTATTCAATTGTTTTAAGGATTCCGAAGGCATATTAAAGCTTCAAAAGGTTGGCAAACTTCTCCGCTTTCACTTTTCCGATTACGGCTAGATTCAGATTATGGTTAACGAATATCTTCTTGGCGACGGCGCGCAAATCATTCGCGGTTACTTTGTTTATCTGCTTCAAGAATTCTCCTGGAGTCAGCATCTTTTTACGTAAAACCGCCTGACGGGCATACCAGGTCGCGAGATTATCCGTCGCTTCCATCTGCAACAGCGATTTGCCTTGCAATAAGTCTTTAGCGCGCTTCAACTCTTTCGCGCCGACGAGCTCGGTCGTCAATTTCTTATACTCTGCCAGAATAATCTTGATAGCCGCCTCAGTCTTAGCAACCGGCACGCCGGCTTGCGTCGTCAAATAGCCGGAATCGGTATAATTCTCATTCATAGTGCGGACATAATAAGCTAAGCCGTTGCGTTCGCGCAGATTTATAAATAAACGCGAGCTCATCGAACCACCGAGAATTATGGACAGCAGCTTGATCTTAAATTCATCTGGATGCCCGATTGGAAGCGCGCGGACGCCGAGGGATAAATTGACTTGGTCAGTCTTCTTATAGACAATTCTCATCTGTGGCACCCTCTGATTTTCCTTAACTGCCGGCTTATCCTGCCATTTATTCGCTTTAAATTTAGAAAACATCTTGATAGCCTCTTTCTTAGCTTCAGCTTTGATGCCGCCGACGAGGACGACATACATCGATCTGGCGCCATATTGCGTTTCCAGATATTTTATGAAATCAGCATGCTTGAAACCGGAAATATTCTTCTTAGTGCCGATAGTTTCCCAGCCGGCCGGAGTATCGCCATAAAGAACGGACTCGAAGACATCCTCGACATGCATCATCGGATTATCCTCATACATATTCAATTCCTCGATGATGACGCCCTTCTCTCTTTCAATCTCTTCCGGCAATATTTTCGAGTTCAGGAGCATATCACTCACGATATCTAAAGCTTCCGGCAATTTCGGCGCCGCTACCTTCACCCAATAACCCGTAAACTCCTTAGCCGTAAAAGCGTTGTATTCCCCGCCGAGAGAATCGAGCTCGCTGGACAAAACCAAGGTGCTCGGACGCTTGGCTGTTCCTTTAAAAAACATGTGCTCCAGAAAATGGGATATGCCGTTATTTTCCGTAGTCTCATATTTAGAGCCGGTCTTGATTATGACCAGAGCAGTCGCGGTTGGCGCGCCTTTTATCGGCACAGTGATCAACGGAATCTTATTTGACAGAATATTAACTTTATATTTATTCATATAATTACTAGGAATTTTAGAAATTAAGGCATTCTCGTGTTTTAAATTTACCACATCTTTGATATAATTTAAAGCAAGGGAAACCTATTAATCATCATTAATTTGAAAAGATTATGCCTTACAAGATAAGCGACCGCAATTTCGTCCTGAACCATGGCAAACAGTATAAGATCTTGCGCGTCAAAGACATGGCCGAAGATGAAAAGCCGCGCGAAAAATTAGTGAAAGAGGGCGCTGGCGCTCTCAGTTCCGCCGAACTTTTAGCCATCATCCTAAGCGTCGGTACGAAAAAAGAAGAAGTCTTCTCCATGTCTAACCGTCTGCTCCGCGAATATGGCGAAAAAGGCATCGCCTATCAGAAAGATCCAAGTATTATTGAGCGCGACCTGAAAATTCCTTTAACGAAAGCTTGCCAAATTGTCGCCTGCTTTGAACTCGGCCGCCGCTTCTATCAGAAAAAACCGGGCGGATCGATCACCATCAGGACTGCGAAACAGGCTTTTGAATATCTCAAAGACATGGGCAGCCTTAATAAGGAGCAATTCCGCGGCCTTTATCTCAATACGCATTACCAGCTGATCCACGACGAAGTCATCTCTATCGGTACGCTTGATGCTTCGCTCGTCAACGCCCGCGAAGTCTTCCGGCCGGCTTTAGAATATTCTGCCGCCGCCATCATCATCGCCCACAACCACCCATCCGGCGTTATCAAGGCGACCAAGGCTGATGTCGAGATCACTAACAAGCTGATTGAGGCTGGAAACATCTTAGATATCGAGGTCTTAGATCACCTAATTATCGGCAAAGGAAAATTCGCCAGCATTATTTGAATTAAAAAAATAAAAATTCCCGAAAAAAATCTTTCGGGTTTTTATTTTTCAGATAAAGACTAAGATAACCGCATGAAAAATTTTCTTAAAAAAGAATTAGAGCATTATAGATCGTTGCCACATAAAGCACACTTGCTAATCTTATCTTACAACCTGCGCGCCGTAACCTCGCCGATACTGGCCTTATTCCTCAACGCCTATATTTGGAGGATGACTTCGTCTGTCGAGACGGCTATCATCTATAATTTAGGAATGTTTTTCTCCCTGCCTATAGGCTTCTGCATTAATGGTAAACTACTAAAGAAACTGCCGATCACCCATACTCACCTTATCGGCTTATTCTTAGCGATGCTTGGAACAGTTTCTGTCATTTTCTTCCATAATTTCGGCTGGCTCCAATTATTCGCCTACGGTCTAATCTCTGGAATGGGCGGCGGCATCTATTGGGCAAGCCGAAATTATCTGACTTTCCAAGAAACTAATTCGACGGCACGCAATTATTTTTTCAGCATAGCGTCAATTGCTAATTCAGTCATTAAGATCTTCGTTTCTTTCTTGATTGGATGGATAATCGCTTTTGCCGATATCAGCGGACTGTACTCTCCAACTTCAGCATATGTCTCAGTCACTATCTTTGCTTTGATTGCCATCTTTTTTGCCGGGTATATCCTCTTGGGCATGAAATTCGATTCTCCGGTAATCAAGGATATATGGCGGTTATCCATATCGCGAAAATGGATTTCGGTCAGACTGGCTAACATATCGATTGGCATACTCGAGGGCACGAATTCCCTGATTTGCACTCTATTAATCTTGTATTTCTTAGGAAAAGAAGGAATACTGGGTACTATCGGAGCGGCTGTCAGTTTGTTTTCGATCATCCTCTATTATTTATATGGCCGCCTAGCTAAGCAGCATCACCGCGGTCCAGTATTCTTAGCCTCTCTATTGATATCCCTAGCCTTAGGAATCCTCCTATTCTTAGGAGGAAATGCTCCGATATTAATATATGTTCTCTTAGCTAATCTGCCGATTGCTTTTTACGAATTGACTATTGATACGTGGCAACTGGATGTCATGGACAAAGAATTGAGCGCCCACCCCAGCGAAAAATATGCTTTGATTGTTGATAATGAAGTATTCTTGAATACTGGAAGAATAATCGGATTATTGTTATTTCTGGCGCTCGCAATAGGAATTTCTGATAAATTTGCTCTAAAAATATCCCCATTATTATTAGCCTCACTCCAGGTGATAATTTTCGCTGCCATCTGGAAAAAGGTTAATTGGAATGGCAACTAAAAAATAAATATGAACAAGAAATATCAGCTAACCCCAATCCTGCATCTCCTTAAAGACGAAGCGAGCGTCAAGTTCCATGTCCGAAGCGATGATTATTTCGGCACCATCGCGACCGTCCTCAACTTGCTTAAACAGCAGATTAAAAAAGACGGCTGCGATAATGCTGCCGTCTTAAATAAGACACTAAATAACTTAGAGAATGACTTGATGTTCTTACAGAAAAATTACGAAATCAACCTCCGTTCTCAGATAAACCCTAATCAGATAAGCCCGAGAATGAAGAATAAGAACAGCAAGCCGAAAGGCAAGCTTAAGAGCCAATGATCTAGAAGCATAATAACTATCAGCGTCGCTAAAATCGCCCCGGAAAAAACCGCGTGGCGATTTTTTTTAGCCATAATCGCTAAAAAGGAGACGAAAAAAATCAGAGAGAAGACGCCGCACTCCGCCCAAAGGAGCAAAAAACAATTATGGACCGGCTGATAATCCCAAACCGCCTTCTGATAGCCATCCGCCCGCTCTAAAAATAAAGGATAATTGCCGACGCCGACGCCAGTGAAAAAATGCCCCGCGATTAGGTCCTTCGATTGCCATAGATAGTCGCGGCGCTCATTCAGGGATTTCTGTTCCAAGCGTGTTTCGCCTTGGATACGAACTTGCAATAAAGATTGATAGGGATAGGCGACGATGAAAAGCATGACGCCGGAAAAGAATATCAAAGCTAAATAGCGGCCGAGCACCCAGCGGTCTTTCTGCAATAATAAGCTCACTAGAAGAACAGCTAAGCCGACGGCGCAAGCAATCCAAGCGGTTCTGGAAAAGGTAAAGAATAAAGCGAAGAGAGACACAAAATAAAAGACAAATAGGAAGATAGACTCCCCGATTTCTTGCTTAGTCCTGATTATCTTCTTCTTCGCTAAGAGATAGGCGGCCAATATTAAGGTTATGGCTAAGACTCCGCCGAAGATATTCGGATGATCCATGCCGCCATAGACTCTCAGCCAGCGTCCGGAGGCGGTCTCGATTACGGCTGTGCCCGCTACTTCCGGATTATGAGCGGCTAAGCCTAAATATTTAGAAACAATGGTGCTCTGACTCAAGAATTGATAGATGCCAAGCAAGGACTGGAGAAAGATACTAGCCAGGAAAGCATAGACTATTTTAATCCTATCAAAAAATTTATTCTCATAACCAAAGCTTTCCGTCCCCTCTCTTAGCAGATAAAAGACCCCGACTCCCATCAAGAAGAGGAGATAGTGATAAAAAGCCAAAACCTGATCAGGGGCGACGAAAAAAGATACGAGCACGGCGATCTCTAAACCGGCGAGAGCCCACCAAAGCCAAGAAATCGGGCCGGAGCTTTCCGGACGTTTGATCTTATAAACGAAAAAGATAATCAGGATGGCTAAAAGCAGGAGATGACTGACATAGAGGCTGATTTCGTTGAAATTAATATCCGCCGATCGTAAAATCAGCTTGGTCTGCCAAGGAAAAAGAAAGACAAAAAAATAGAAAGAATACTCAATTATCTTCTTTAAGGATTTTGTCAACTTTGTTTCCATATTTTTCTGCGTATTCCCGGCGTCGATCGCGCCGATAAAGTTTTAAGATTGAATCATTGATGACCACGCCGTCAGAGTTATTCATAACCGACCTCAGTTCTTCAGGCATAATAGCCAGTTGGATTTTCTTAGCGAGAAATTCCAATTTATCTAAAAACATCCTAGACTTTACAAATATTTTCGGTTCAGTCGCTAATATTTTAGAAGCTAAGCCGTTCGCTTCCAAAAAACGTTCATAAGTCTTATCCTTATTATACAATAAAACCAGAGAACGACGCCAATAATCGAAATAGGGGTCTTCACCTTCGAGGCGCAAGTCATCTAGACAGAGATGATCAGCGGCGGCATAAAAACTTAAGCAGATCTTATCCTTCTTGTTTTCCGCGTGCGGCCGGCGATTCAGGAGCTTAGCCAGACCGGTACAATACAAGCGCGTCAGCCAGATGCGGCGCGGTGAACTTATTATAAAAAAATCAATATCGCTGCCGTCGCGCAGATTATTCTGACCGAGAGAATTAGCTAGCGCAATCATCTTAACCGCCGGCAGCAAAGAAAAAAGGCGCACAAAACGGCGAGCGATTTTTATTTTCCGAGCGCCGTAATTATGGCGCGCTTGCCTTATAGCTATAATAACATCCCGGCCGGATAAAAAATAAAAGCCGTTCTTACTATTGATAACTGCGATGGATTTAGATATTTCTTCTTTCAAGAGATCTATAACTTCCGTCAATTCCCCTCTTTTATCCAGTTGCTCCCAAATTTCGTAGGACGTCAGAGGATAATCGAACAAATCGAAGAAAACAATCACTCTGATGACTGCTTCTCTCAATCTATTATTATTTATCTCATACTCCGGCATGATAGGCGCTTTATCAATTTTTAAATTAGCTGTCTTTATTTTGGACGCTCGATCGTTAAAACTTCAATCTCGCTTTTCCCACCAGTGATCTTCATTACATCCTTATCGATCTTCTTAAATTCGGCCGAAGCGTTATTATAATGATTGACTGTCGTCGATAAGCTTGTCCCTAATTTCTTGATAAATTCGTCATAGCCAGCCATATGCTTGCCTAATTTCTCAATATTATCCCTTATCTCCATGGCCTTCTCTTCAATCTGCATCGCTTTTAAGCCCTGAAGGACGGTCTGCAGATAAGCCAGGAAAGAGGTTGGCGAAACGATGATGACCTTCTTATCACGGAAAGCATATTCAATCAAATCGCGAGTATTAACCTTGACCGCACCGACCTTATTAACGAGCAAATCGTAATAGATTGCCTCTGAAGGAATAAACATGAAAGCAAACTCCATGGTCTTTCTTTCTGGCAAGACGTATTTAGCGGTCTCATCAATTCTGTTCTTAAGATCTTTCTTAAATTCCTGTTCCATTTTTTCCCGCGTTTCCGAATCGGTCGCGTTCAAAATGCGCTCATAATTCTCGAGCGAGAATTTCGCATCGATCGGAATGACTTTATCCTTGACGAAAACGACCGCATCGACAATCAGGTCTTTGCCGGTCTTTTCGTCCTTACCCATCTTATACTGCATCTCATAAGAACCCGGGGGTAAGACATTCTTCAAAGTCTCTTCCAGAAAATATTCACCGAGCACACCGCGCTGCTTCGGATTCTTAAGGATATCCTGCAAATTCTGCAGCTGGGAAGAAAAATTAACGACCTGTTTATTGGTCTCATCGAGCTTAGTCAGCTTCTCGGTCACGTCAGCAATGAGCTTGGCTGATTGCGAGGTAATATTCTGAACAATCTTAGCGGTCTGACCGAATTGTTCCTGGTTCGCTCGATGCGTTTCCGATAACTTCCTATCTAGTTCGCCGCGCAATTCGCCGTTCTGCTGGGATAGATGCGATAATTTTTCTGATTGCTGAATTAAGCGTTCGGCTAGAGCGTCTAGCTTGCCGCTATCAGTACCATCTTTTTTCTTCAACAGCAGGGCGATTACGACAGCCAGCCCGGCTGTCAGAATTATCAACAAAAAATAGATTAAATAATTATTCATATACCTAGATTATAGCTCAACTCCTGACTTTTTTAAAGTTGACAAAATATAAAAAACCCCCTGTTTTTTTACAGAGGATTTTAAAGAGATGCTTCGTGTTTTTCCGGCTATTTTAAGCAGCGCGGTATCACGAAATAGAAATTGATTTCAGGTTCGACACTTGGGTGCCACGACCTATCGTATGATAGTTTCAATGGGCTGATAGTCGGACGGCCAGTGCTACGAACACATAGACTGGCAACCCAATATTCACCATTAGCCTGAAAGAAAAAGAACAATTGGTCTTCTAAGCGAGACGATAATTCTTGATGATTCTTGGAAAAATTATTAATCTGCGCTTGAGAGAGAGTTCTTTCTCCTTTAGCACCAGAGATGGAAGCAAAGACCTCGGCAAAGGTCGCGTCGCCCTTAAGCTTATAGACATCCACTATTGTCTTGCCAGTCGGAGGGCTAGGCTGATCTAAGCCCCATTCTTGGAATTTGGAATTAATAAATGAATAGATTTCTTTAGATTTAAGGATGGTTTCTTGACCATCCAAAGAATCTATAGATATTCCCTCCGGACCAGAAACGAGCTCCAGGAGCTCTTTTTTTTCTTGACTAAACCCAGCCATGGCTACAGAAACCACAACTAGAAAGATTACGAACTTTTTCATGACTCACAAAATTGGTTAGTATTCAGTTAATATCAATATTTCGCGATGAATATTATTAAAGAGCGTTTACGTTTCAAAACACCTTACCACTTATCAAGCTAATTGTAAATATGACTTATTAATCTCTAGAACCTCTTTAAGTTTAACTAAAAAATCAGCTAATTTCAGCTGATTTTTATAAAATATCTTATATAAAACTATTTTTACTTCTTTAGCAAATCCCTGATTTCTGCCAACAATTCTTGGTCTTTGGTTAAAGGGGCAATCTTTTCCTCAATCGCTTTTTCGCTTCTTAATGCCGGCTCCAACCTTTTTTTCACCCGGCTCATGACTTTTACGGACACGAAGACGGTCAAAGCGATGATGAGAAAATCAAGAACGTTCTGCAAGAAATTACCGATGTTTAAAGTTATAGTAGGCTTCACAATCATACTTCCGGATATCACCGCTTCTTTTAAAACGATCTTGATATCGGAAAAATTAACTCCGCCCATCAATACGCCGAGCGGCGGCATAACGATATCAGCCACCAGAGACGAGACGATCTTACCGAAAGCGCCGCCGATGATGACCGCGACGGCCAAATCGACAACATTTCCCTTAACCGCAAACTCTTTGAACTCTTTTAGAAATTTTGACATGGGATTATTCTAGATTTCAAAAGGCTATACCCAAGTGACTCCGGCAACCTTATCGCCCTCCTCCTTAAATCTCATAATCTTCACGCCCTGCGTATCGCGTCCGAGCACGCTGACTGATTTGAATGGAGTGCGGATGACCTGTCCCTGCTCAGAAATAATGATCAAATCGCGGTCGGTCATATTATCGGCATTAACCAGGAAAGCGTTAGTAATATCACCAGTCTTGTCGGTAACCTTCGCGGTCTTGATGCCGCTGCCGCCTCGGCCCTGGACTTTATAGGCGGAAAATTCTGTGCGTTTTCCAAAACCATGCGACATTATCGTCAATATCTGATAATTGCGTTTCTTTTCCTTATCGGTCTTAGCTATGCCGACGCCGATGAGTGTATCGTCCTTATGTAATCTGATGCCATGAACGCCAGCGGCGCCTCGGCCCATCTCGCGGACATCGGTTTCCTTGAAACGGATCGCTTGGCCCTTAGCCGTAATCAATTGAATATGATCGCTGCCTGAAGTCGGCTTGACCCAGATTAATTTATCGCCTTCACCGATCTTGATAGCAATCAGACCGCTACGGCGGACATTCGCAAAAGCGCTCAACTCAGTCTTCTTGACGAGCCCTTGAGCCGTCGCGAAGAATAGATATTTACTGAAGACCGCTTTATCTAACGGCAGAATAGAAGAAACCTGCTCGCCGCCGATTAACTGTAAAAAGTTAACTACCGGAGTACCTTTAGCGACGCGGGAGGCTTGCGGAATTTCATAAACCTTGAGCTGGAAAGCGCGGCCCTTGGTCGTGAAGAATAAGACATCATTATGGGTCTGGGAAGTGAACATAAATTCCACCGTGTCTTCTTCCTTAGTAGTCAGTCCCATAACGCCCTTGCCGCCTCTCGCCTGAACCTTGAAAGTATCCGGCTCCAAGCGCTTGATATAGCCGTCGCGCGTCATCATGACGACCGTCTCTTCATTCGGGACCAAGTCTTCCATGCTGAATTCCTTAATGCCATGAGCGACGACGGTCGTACGGCGTTCATCGCCGAACTTATCAGCCAATTCTTTCAATTCATCTTTGACGATAGCTCTCATCCTAGCGACTGATTTTAATATCGCTTCTAATTCCTTAATAAGCTTCATCTTCTCCTTCAATTCATCTTCTATCTTCAATTGTTCCAGATTCGCTAAGCTTTGCAAGCGCATTTCTAGAATAGCGATGGCCTGTCTTTCGGATAGCTTAAATTTCTTGATCAAATTAATCTTGGCGATTTCTTTATCCTTAGAAGCCTTAATGGTCTTAATGACTTCATCAATATGCTTAAGCGCAATCATGAGCCCTTCTAAGATATGGGCGCGATCCTTAGCCTTATTCAAATCGAATAGAGTACGGCGGCGAACCACTTCCTGGCGATGCTTGATATATTCTTCTAGAATCATCTTCAGAGTCAGGACTTTCGGCTGAATGCCGTCGACGAGCGCCAGCATATTAAGATGGAAAGTTGTCTGCAAGGAAGTATGCTTATATAAACTATTTAATATCTTCTTCGGGTAAGAGTCTTTCTTGAGTTCCATGACGATGCGGACGCCATCCTTATCGGATTCATCGCGCAGAGCCTTGATGCCTTCGATCTTTTTCTCTCTGACCAGGTCAGCGATCTTCTCGACTAGATCGGCCTTATTAACCTGATAGGGGATTTCCGAGACAATAATACGGAAGCCGCCATTCTTTTCTTCTTCAATATCGGCCTTGCCACGGACAACAATGCCGCCCTTGCCAGTCGCATAAGCGGCTAGAATATCTTTCTTGTCATAAATAATGCCGCCGGTCGGGAAGTCAGGCCCCTTGACGAATTGCATCAGATCTTCGACGCTCGCCTCCGGATTCTCAATCAGATAGTCAATCGCATCTGCAAGTTCCCTAAGGTTATGCGGCGGAATATTGGTCGACATGCCGACGGCGATGCCCATCGTGCCATTCAAGAGCAAATTCGGCAGTTTAGACGGCAAAAGACGCGGCTCCTTATGGCTGCCATCGTAGTTTGGCATGAAATCAACTGTATCCTTATCAATATCAAAGAGCATCTCTTCGGCGACAGCGGATAATTTCGCTTCCGTATAACGCATAGCCGCGGCGCTGTCTCCATCCATCGAACCGAAGTTTCCTTGGCCGCGGACGAGCGGATAGCGCATTGAAAAATCCTGAGCCAAGCGGACCATAGCGTCATAGACAGAACTATCGCCATGCGGATGATATTTACCGAGAACTTCGCCGACGACCGTTGCCGATTTCCTAAATTTCGCGTTCGCTTTCAAACCGACGCTCCACATCGCATACAAAATACGACGATGCACCGGTTTCAAACCGTCACGAACATCCGGCAGGGCGCGCGAAACGATGACACTCATCGCGTATTCTAGATAAGCGCGGCTCATCTCCTCGACTATCGGCTGCTCTTCGACAATGCCGAATTCGGTCTTCTTGCGCAGATTAGCGACAACTCCTGTCGACTCTTCATTGATATTTTTCGGTTTTTCTTTTTCGGTTTTAGGCATAAAGAAAATTTAGTAAGCGATTGTAGTTATTCCCTCGCAACCAAGCGGGATAACACAGGGCTTGGCCACGCCGATAGTAGGCATGCAGTCTATATACTCCGGACATAAAGAACCGGATTTAGTCGTTGAAGCAGTCTGGCCGCCAGCAATAGGCGGGGTAGAGGAAGCCGCGATGGCGGTTGATGAGGTGGCCGTCATGGCCGAAGAAGAAGCATTCTTAACCGCCCCTTCCAATAAGCCAGCCATAAACTTATCGCCAGCCTTTTTTTCCACCGCCGCCTTATCTGCTTCTATCTTATTCAACTTAGCTTGAGCCTCGGTTAAAGTCTTTTCTAATTCGCTCTTAAGACCGGACCATTCGCTAGAATATTTATTGTCTTTCCGGCTAGCTTGCCAGACATTTTTCAAATTGAACGCCCAGAGAATCAAGATAATAAAAGCAACGCTGCCGATGATGACGCGCATCATGAAAATCTTTTTTTTCTCTGTGTCGTTCATAGATATTTTATTCTTGGCTCTCTTTATTCCATGATTCCGTCCAGATTTATATCATACAGGATCTGCTCGGCGATCAAGCGGTACTTTAAAATCTCTTCAGGCGTAAACCAAATCGGAATTTCGCGCTCCGCGTCCGCGACCGGATCGGAACAATGAATCAAGTTACGAACAGCGCGCTCATCCAGGCTCGCTAATTCATAGGAATCTAAAGTATAGTCGCCACGGATAGTTCCGCTATCGGAAGATAGGGGTTCAGTCGCACCGACGATTTTCTTAACGATACCGACAGACTGATTCCCCTCCCAGATCATCGGGACAATCGGGCCGCAGCTCATGAATTTCACTAAAGCGCGGATGATATCCTTGCCGTATTCAATCGCTTCTTTATCTACGGGCATGCCGGCCGCTTTTCTTTCCTCGATAGTTCTCTCTCCCTTCTTTTGGTACCAAGCATCATCTTTATTATAGTGTTTCCATAACTGATCTTCGGTCGCCAAGACGAGCTTTAAAGCCACCAGCTTCAAACCGGTATTTTCAATTCTCTTGATAGTTTCGCCAATCAGGCCGCGCTGGACAGCGTCAGGCTTGAGGATTACGAAAGTTCTTTCTTTTTTCGGATTGATCATAATTTTAAATGCTTAATATTACTAATTCCATATCTTCACTAGGAAGATCTTTTTTGGAAATTTTTAATTTTTCTTCATAGGTCGGAGTCAGGCCAATTTCTTTGATAAATTTTTCTACTCCATCCAACTCCAGCTTGCTGTCTTTCGTCTTGTAGTGCATCGGAATAACGATGCGCGGCTCTATCTGAGAAATTACTTCGACCGCTTTTTTCGCATCTAAGGCCATAGGGCCGCCGACCGGGATCAAGAGAATGTCAGTGCCGGCTAGTTTTTCTATCTGCGCATCGCTGAGAACATGTCCTAAATCACCAAGATGAGTTACGGAAATATCATCGATTTCTATGCGATAAATAATATTGCCGCCGCGTTCCGCGCCCTCCTTCTCGTCATGATAAGAATCAATGCCTTCGATTAATACGCCTTTGAAATCATATTCGCCGGCGCAATCGATAGTAAAAGGATTGCCGCGCAAAGCTTCGACATTACTATGGTCATGATGTTGATGTGAAACTGTCACGATATCCGCTTCAAAATTAGGAACTTTCAATTCTGCTTTCAATCCTATTTCTTTGCTAAATGGATCGGTCACGACGGTCACGCCATCAGACCCGACCTTATCTTGAATCTTAAAGCAGGAATGTCCTTGCCAGGTAATAATCATATAGGTAATCAATAAAAATAGGCTCTAAAACCTTATTTTTATTATAACAGACAGACTTCACCGGGTCAACCAGCAATGAATTTCAAAATATTAAAAAATAGGCCAAAATTAGCCTATTTTTTATTAAATAAAATATTCTTATTTTATTACTGGTTCGGTATAAACAATCCTGACTCATCTTTGACAACATAGCCAATCACAGATTCGGCAAGAAAATTCTTTAAATTTTTAAAGCCCTCGGCAGAAAATTCAAATGATTTTTCAGCCGCGCCAAACTTAAACGCAAAAGTAGGCTCCCCGTTCAAGCTTTCACCTATCTGAAAAACATTATGTTTAACTAATAAATCAAATTGTTTTTGATAATTTTCACTTTTACCAAACTCATCCTTTAGATTTGCCTGCAAATCTTCTACTAACATCTTGCTCTGTTCTCCGGAAGCGGCATGGCGCAGATCATAGAGATGCGCATAAATGCTATCTCCAGCGTTCTCGTCCATATAGGCGGTAATGCCAGGATAAGTATCTAATAATTCTTTCACCGTCATACTGGAAGAAGCTCCTTTCTCTTTCGCAAATTCCAATAAGACCTTATCGATGGCCTCAATCTTGTCAAACTTCATGACCGTATCAAGAGTAGAAGAAGTATCGGCCTCAGGGGTATCTATGGCTTCAAATATTGACAGCGGGGTATGCGACTCATTGCTGATAACCTCTGGCGTTCCGCCATGGCTAATAACATTCTCGCCGCCGCCGACTTGAGTAGACGTATGGCTCGCAATATTCGCATCGGCTAGATTATTAGAGGCAACCGTGTTAGTAGAGGTCGCGTCGACGCTGGAAACTAAATCATCGCCAGAAGCCTGCGCAGTTTCAATATCAGAGGAGCTTAAGTGCGCCGTATCAGCAATATTTTCGGAGCCGAGATTGACATGCGAGCTATCACCTGTAGCCATGATTTTCTCAGCATTAAGAGATAACTTTATCTCTGCCGACGGCCTCATCGATATCTTTTGGGGAATAGCTTCTTTTTCAAGGACCGGCTCCTTAATCTCCTCAGCTTTCATCTGTCCCAATACGCCTGGCTCTCCTCCTTCTCCAGCCTCTACCTTAACGAAAAAATTTCCCGCTTCATCTTTCTCTAAGGAAACGACATTCCCTTCAAAAACCTTATCGGTTATCTCGCCGCTATTATGAATTGCGCCGTTAGTTTGTATCTCCGCCCATTTGCTTAATGCTCCGGAATCATGAATATCGCCCTGATAGCCTAGCTTTTCGGCATTATCCATGAATATTTCTTTAGTCGAGTGCCAGACAGAATCTGATTGTCCGCCCAAGCCTTCATTAGAGATTACATTAGAGAATGTCTGCTGGCTATTAATCTCGTCCTCAACTGCTTTCTGAATCGCGGCTAAATTATTATGAGCACTGCCTAGGCTATCCTGCGCTCTGCTGGCTAAGGTATCCGGCTGCTCTTCGGTCACAAAATGAATCGGCTTGACAGTATTCGCGACATTCTCCGGATTTTCAGTATTAAGCTTGACTGCGCCTGGATGAGTCTCCATAATTCCTAATTCTCCGGCTAAATCACGGAGCAAGGCGCCGCCGATGGCGAAGGTCGCGCCAATACCCGCTCCCTTAATCATCTCTTTCTTGATATATTTCTTACGCGCTTCATCTAAATTCTTATCGAACTCGAAATATTTTGAATTAAATAAACTGGCAAATCTCTTTTCTAAATCTTTTTGCGGATCACCCAAAGCTTCCTGATCCTCTTTCTTCTTCTCTAAAGCAGCGCTATTGAGAGTCACGAGCGATCTGGCTTCACTCAAAGCCTGAACTAAATCTAATTTTTCCGACAAAGCTCCGCCGGCGCCGAAATTAACCAGACCGGCGGCCAATTTATCCTCGGAAAATTGCGCTCTGACTTTAAGGGAAAGGAGAGCTGAACGGAATTCATTGCCCTCAAGCGTCTTCGCTTTCGTTATTAGTGATTGTAACTTTTCAGTCAGATCATCAGCCTTATAAAAATGTTTCTCCGTCTTATCGCTTTCTTTCGCGACCTGGTCCTCATAGACGTTCATGACTATCTGATATTCTCTCTGTAATTTATCATAACGCTTTTTTTCTTCTTCGGAGGCAGCCGCCTGATACCAATCTTGCGGATTCAACGCATATTCTGCCGGCACCAAATCTTTCAAAGAATTAACAATCTCTTTTCTGATTCTTCCTACGTTAGTGATCTTAACAGGCTCATTAGTCTTACGACCCGCTATGTCCTTCTCTACCAGGCTAGTTTTCGCTCGATCACGTCCGCGCCAAGCGCCGATCCCCGCCGCCGCTAACGGGGCAGCGACAAAACTAGCGGCGGCAACTGGCAAGCCGCCGAGACCGATCAGTCCGACTAATGTATGCCGGACCGCAAAACCGCCGGCCATATAAGATCCGCGCGCGGCCGCTTCGCCACTAATCATCTTTTTCAGGGCTGATTGATGCTCAATCTTAGAGAACTCCTTGTCGATCTCCGGATGGGCCGCCAAGAACTGCATCATCTTGATCTGATAATCAGTCTTATGCATTTCCAAAAGCGCGCTCTTATCCGAACCTCCGACCTTCAAAACTTCAAGAGCGTCAGCCTTATGCGCCTCATATAGCGCCGACAAGTATTGATATTCTCCCCGCTCTTTCTGGCTAGCGGTCTTAAGAGACCATTCTTGCGGCAGCTTGCTGAATCTATCGGCAACATCATTAAATTCTTTTAAGGTCTCGTTCTGCTCTGCGCTTAAAGCTTCTTTAGTCTTTAGATAATTTACTTTGACTTGGCCATTCTCTATCGTCGCGTCAATCTTCAGCGCTGAAATCATGCCAGTCAATTCTTCCAGGTTGCTCTGATGAAGGGCTAGGCCGCCCCGTTTCACATAGGCGGCTTCTTTCTTCTCTTCCTGGGCAATATTATATTTCTTGGTTAAGCCTTTAAATATCCGTCCGAAAAAACCTTTTTCTTTCATGCTCTCTTTAAAATCTTCTTGCGCGCGACTCTTAACTTCGACTAGAGACATTTGCTTCAAGCCGTCATAAACCAGGGCTTGCTGCGCTTGAGTCAATTCGGAAAAACCGGGAACGGTCTTAATTTCTTCTTCGGTTATATTAAAATCCTTAAATTTTTCTAGAACTATATCTTTCGACGCCTCCGGCTTAACTTCTGCGGCGGGCGTATTCTTAATTTGAGGCTCTTCGACTTTAGTCTCTTCGACAATCGGGCTTAAGTTATCTCTAACTTCCGCTAAGAGCTTCGCATCCTCCGCCTCGGCTTGTAATACTGCTTTAAAAGCGGCTTTCTTCTTGTCTTTCTCTTCTGGCTGCGCAACTTCTATCTTCTCTTTTTTCGGTTCATTTTCCTTCGCAAAAATTTCCTCCGCCAATCTCTGGCTGAAATTAACTCCGAACGCTTCTTTAAAAGCAACTCGCAGCTTCTTTTTTTCATCTGGACTCTTAGCCGCGGAGATATCCTCGCCCCACTTCTTCATGGCTTGACCACTTATTTTACTAGCGGCATCTTCTTGGACGACAAGACGTTCGTTCTTTCGCATATACTTATAGTTAAGTTTTTCTCATTTATCTTAGTCTGGCCAGACGGCCAATTCTTATAAAAAGATACCATAATTACGACAATAATTCAACCATTATTATAAATTATAACGATTATCTCGGTTAGCTCTATTTAGCAAAAATCTTGACATCACCGTTGTTATCCGTTCTTTTAACCGGAATACCTAAAGTCGCCGCTCTCTCCAAAAAGAGGGGCCCGGGATGGCCAAAGCGATTGTCCTTTCCGACCGAAACGATTATCAGCCGCGGTGATATTTCTTCTAAGAAAGCCTCGCTATTTGAAGTATTTGAACCGTGATGCGAAGCTTTGAAGATATCCGCTTTCAATAGCCAGCCAGAAGCTAAAAGGATTTTTTCCACGGCCGAGCCGTTATCGCCGCCGAACAAGAAGCTCCGGCCGCCGCATTCTAGCCGGGACACTAAAGAATTATTCGGGTCTTCCTTTATATTGAGGATATCAGGATCCAATAAATCTAAACGGCAATCCAAACCGAATGACAGGTTTATCTGATTATCCAAAGGCCTTAAAGCTACCTTATGTTGAGAAGCAACCTTCAAAAGCTCAGACATCAAAGGGGTATCGGGCTCTTTCCCGGAATAGATCAGGGCGCCGACCTGATAACGCTTGACTACCTCTATTAGACCGGCGATATGATCATCGTGGTAATGACTGATAATCAGGAAATCTATCCGTCGACGATAAAATGGCATATTCTTACCTAATCCTCGCAAAACTTTATTATCCGGACCGCCGTCAATCAGGACAGTCTTACCATCAGGAGCTTGAATAAGAGCGGAATCGCCCTGACCGACATCAAGAAAAACAACCTGAGGATTGGCTAATTTATCGGAAAAAATTAAAAAAACCATTAAGATGGCCCCGGAAATAGAAAGGAGAACTAATAATACTTTCTTGCCAATATTAAACAATTTTTTATTTTTATTCTTCATATCTCAAGTATCTCCCTTCTATTATATAAGAGGCGACCTGAAGAAAAGTTAAAGTTATTTGACAAAAATCAATAAATGTTATATAATGATATATTCATTAAAAATAGAATATTAAACCAAAAATAAAAACAAAACGGCCGTAGGAGGGCCAAAACAATGGTAGTCATCAATAAAAGGAACGGAAAAGAAATAAACCTTTCTCCGGTTGTCAGTGAACGCGAAAAATTTGTCACGCTCGCTAAAGCTAAGGCAGCTGAATTAGGACTTGTTTTCTGCGACGCCATATTCACTAACCAGCCGATATTAGAAACGGCCGGGCTATTGAGGAATGTCTTGGTCAAGCTTCCGCCCGCAGATGATAAGTGCTTGAAATTCTGCCCAGAACATCAATGCGTAGTTCCCAGCAACTCGAACTGCACAGAAATAAAGATTATCAAAGTTGATAATCACTATCATCGCAGCCTGCCTTTCCCTGGCGGCAAGAAAGTTTTCAGGAATTTCTATATGGGCGCAGACAGCCTCGGCCAGAAAGTCTTGGCTGACGTCTGCATCCGGATAAAGAAAGATTATAGCCGCAACGAAGAGAGCTTCGTGCTTGATTATTATCCCGCCGATCCCGGAGCTAAGCCTGAATACGAGATTACTATCGGCACTAACGAAGGTCAATTGCAGATCTTCGGCACCGATAAATTTATCAAGGCCGAAAAAATAACGAGAACCATCTAAGACAATCCTTGAGAAAACTAAAAGCCATCTAAAAAACCAGATGGCTTTTTCTTTATACAAAAACCGCCCTGATTCCGCAGGCCGGTCTCTGTATAATTTTCAAATCAATAAAATTTATCGATTAAAATAAACTTTAGAAATTATCTTTTCTTTTTAGCAGTCTTTTTGACAGCTTTCTTAGCAGCCTTCTTGACGACTTTTTTGACAGTCTTCTTGACCGCCTTCTTAGCCTTCTTGACGACTTTCTTTACAGCTTTTTTAGCAGCTTTCTTTTTCATAATATCACCCCCTCTCTTAAATAAATTGGATTTATTTATTTTAATTTTTTAAAATCTTCTTCTTATCTTAATTATATAACTTATTAGAACAAGTAGCAATAGTTTTTCCGCTTTCTGACAAAAAAATCCGCCGCTCGATTCCGAGAGCGACGGATTTTTTATTTTTTTCTCTTCACAAGAGCTTCTCCGCTAGCGTTTTATATCCGAGAGCGGAAAAAATTTTCCAAATCCGATATCTTGATTCTCTCTTGTTGCATAGTATCGCGATCGCGCACCGTCACTTCCGAATTTTCCAGAGTATCGAAATCGACCGTCAGGCAATAAGGGGTACCAATCTCATCTTGGCGGCGATAACGCTTGCCGATATTGCCATTATCATCAAACTCGCAGCGCCAATTCAGCTTGAGCTGATCAAAGATCTCGCGCGCTTTACCGACTAATTCCGGTTTATTCTTCAAAAGAGGAAAGACAGCGATTTTTATCGGCGCGAGTTTCGGAATAAGCTTGAGCACTATCCTCGTCTCGCCTGCTAATTCTTCTTCCTTATAAGCTTCAACTAAGACCGCTAGGAAAGTACGGCCGACGCCAGCGGAAGTCTCGACGACGTGCGGCGTGAATTTCTCGTTCGTCGCCGGATCCAGATAATTCAAGTCTACTCCGGAATGTTTCGTATGCTGCGTCAGATCATAATCGCCGCGAGCATGAACGCCTTCTAACTCCTTGAAGCCGAACGGATAATTATATTCGATATCGTAAGCTTCTTTCGCGTAAAAGACCAGATTCTCGTGCTTATGCCATTTCAGATTCTCCGGATTTATTCCTAAGCCCAGATAGAATTGCCAGCGCGCCTCTTTCCATTCCTCGAAATATTTCATATCATCGCCGGGCTTAACGAAATACTGCATCTCCATCTGTTCGAATTCGCGCGTCCGGAAGATGAACTGGCGCGCCGTGATCTCATTGCGGAAAGCTTTACCAATCTGGGCGATGCCGAAAGGCATCTTCACCCGGGCCGAATCGAGAACATTCTTATAATTAACGTAGATACCCTGGCAGGTCTCGCCGCGCAAATAGGTCGGCTCCTTAGTCCAGTCGCTGGTGAAATTTCCGAGATTGGATTGGACCAGCAGGTTGAACTTGCGGCCGGGAGTAAAATCATTAGCGCCGCAATTCGGACATTTTATCTTATCCCGATTGGCCTCAAAGATTATATTGATTTCCTCTTCGGTCATCTTTTCATCGGCAAATATGCCTGCTTCTTCCAGGAGAGTGTCGAGCCGCAGGCGCGCATGACATTTACGGCATTCGGTCAGCGGATCGGAAAAGCCTTTGACATGCCCGGAGGCCTCCCAGATCTTCGGGCTCATAAAAATCGCCGCATCCAGCCCGACAATATCGTCGCGTAGCTGCGTCATCGCCTTCCACCATTCCTTCTTGATATTATTCGCCAACTCCACTCCGTAGGGGCCAAAATCATAAACCGCCGCAAAGCCGTCATAAATCTCCGAAGACGGAAAGACGAACCCACGCCGCTTGCAGAGAGAAATTATTTTGTCCATCGAATTGTCGGCCGCATTTTTCTTCATATATTTTATGCTGCTATTTTATATAGGCCATCCATTATCTTTACATCTCTTCCAGCGCTTCGATCCCCAAGATATCAAAACCGTTATGCAAGATTTGCGCCAAAGCTTTAATCAGGGCCAAACGAGCTTTCCTGATCTTCGACTCCGCTTTCAAAATATTGATCTCATGATAGTAATCACTGAAAAGCTGAACTAGTTCGAATAAGTATTTGGTGACCTCGCTCGGGTTATACTTGGCACCGGCTTGAGCGATTACTTCCGGATATTTTGCCATCTTGATCAATAATTCTTTTTCTTTCGGCTCTTTCAGCTGATTTAGATCGGCAGCGCCAAAGCTGAAGCCTTCCTTACGAACGATACTCTTCAATCTAGCATAACCATATTGCAAATAACAAGCCGTATAGCCGTCGAAGCGCGCCGCCTCTTCGATATTGAAAGTGATTATCTTATCGGCGCTGACTTTCAGCATCTCGAACTTAATCGTCGCCACCGTCAAAGTCATAGCCACTGCTTTTATCCGGTTAGCCGTCCAATCTTGATGACGGAGGCTAGTTTCTTCCGACAGCCTGGCAAAAAGCTTATCGCGCAATTCCTTATAGGTTATAACATTGCCAGTGCGCGAAGACATCATGCCTTCCGGCAGCGTCACGAAATCATAAGTCAGATGAACCAGAGATTGATCATAGCCCATGAGACTAATGATCTTAAACAGCTGTTTGAAATATAGGCTCTGGCGAATGTCGACGACATAGATAGAGCGGGACAGATCATATTTCTTAAATTTTTCCGAAGCTAAGCTCAAGTCAGCGACCGGATAGAGCGCTGTTCCGTCAGAACGGATAATCGGCAGGACGCCAAGTTCATATTTTTCTAGATCGGCAATCAGCGCACCCTCGCTCAAACGCAAAATCCCTTTCGTCTTCAGTTCTTCGACTAATTTCAAGCCGCTATCTATAACCTCGCTCTCATAAAATATCTCACTGAAGCTTATTCCCAGCTCCTTATATATGGAAGAAAAATATTCGATACTCCACTCTCTCGTCTTTTTCCATAACTCATAACTCGCTCCCGAGCGGCTTTCTATTTCTTTCATGATCTGAGCGACTTCCGCCTTGCCCTCCGGATTGTCTTCTAATAATCGGCTCGCTTCGGAATAGCATTTGCCTAACAGATAGCCTTTATCCTCCTTCTTCGCTTCCGAGCTAGACTGATACTCTGGATTCTTCTGCCAATTCCAAATAGTCTTGGCGATATGGATGCCGAAATCATTAATATAAGAAACCGGGATAGAGCGATAGCCGTTAGCGTCCAATAGATGATTAATCGCGTCGCCATAGGAAATATTGCGCAGATGGCCGACATGATATTCCTTGTGAGTATTGCCGTTAGAATATTCGATCATCACTTGCCTATCCGCTCCGGTGCGATTAGATCCGTAGGCGATTTTAGCTTTCTTGACCGTTTCGATGACTGAAGCGGCTAAATATGCCGGAGAAATGAAAAAATTAAGATAGGGCCCGGCAGCTTTAATGTCGGAAAAATATTTTTGGAGCTCCTGATTATCCTTCAGCGTCGCCGCCAAATCAGCCGCGAATTCGGCTGGATTCTGCTGGCTCTTCTGCGCCGGCTCAAAACACGCCAGACTCAAATCTCCCAACTCTGGTTTCGGCGGATAAGAAAAATTAGCCTTTTCTAATTTCAAGGCGGAAACAATCGTTTCTTTAAGTTCTTCCAATATATATATATTCATAAGCATCCGTACGCGCATTTATAGGCTAACTCGTATAAAAGTGAACTTACCCTTCTGAATTATGACCGAATCTATATCGGCATTAAAGTTTATTTCATACTTGACGTCTTTTATAACTATCATCTCGCCGGCATCCTTCCGGCCGGTCTTTTCCGGTTTAATCTTGATCGCCCCTTCTTCAATCTTCTGTCGCGCTTCAGTCTTGCTTTTAACCAGCTTAGCCTCCACCAGCAGATCGACGAGAGCATTCTGCTTCTTAACGGCCGTATAGGCTGCGATTTCCACCGGTATCTCTTTCTTCTGGATAGTATTCACGAAATTATCCTGAGCTTTCTCGGCCGCTTCCTGGCCGCGATTAATCTTAGCAATCTCGAAAGCGAGCCGCATCTTAAAATCGCGCGGATTTGCTTTGCCAGTTTTCAGCTCGGCATCAATTTTCCCAATCTCATCCCAGGGTATATTAGTGCATAGCTCAAAAGCAGAAACGATAGTTCCGTCCGGCCAAGACATGACCTTGCCATATATATCATTAGCCGCTTCATCCAAAAAGACGACATTGCCTTCGGTCTTACCCATTTTTTTGCCGCTTTCATCGGCCAAGAGCTTCATGGTTAGGACCGATTTCTCTTTATTCTTCAGCGTTCGCAGTAGATCGCGGCCGCACATCATATTAAACATCTGGTCATTGCCGCCGATTTCCAGATCGACATCCATAGCCACGCTATCATAAGCCTGAGTCAACGGATACATGAACTCGTGAAGATAAATTGGCTTCTCTTCCTTTAATCTTTCTTGGAACATATCGCGTTGAATCATCTGCTGGACAGTGAAATTAGAGGCTAATTCTATCAGATCGCGGAAACCCAGCTTGTCATTCCATTCGCTGTTATACATTATCTTCGCCGGATTTTCTCCATCGAATTTCAAGTAAGCCGAAGCCTGTTCCTGATAATGAGTAGCGTTAACAAGCACTTCTTCACGCGTCAATTGCTTGCGGGCCGCCTTCTTATCAGTCGGATCACCGATAATCCCGGTGAAATCGCCGATTAAAAAGATCACTTCATGCCCTAAAGCCTGAAATTGCCCCAATTTATTAATAGAGATAGCGTTGCCGACATGCAAAGACGAGGCGGTCGGATCATAACCGCAATAAAGGCGGATTCTATCGCCGCTTAACAGCTTCTTTTCCAAAATCTCATAGCTAGGGTAGATCTTCTCTACGCCTCTAGTCAATAATTCTTTCACGAGCTTCTTGTCTGTAATAACTCTTGACATATATAGGGGTTAATTCTTGGTATTAATTAAGGAATTATGTTATAATAGTATCAGACTTTTTTAAATTTTTCAATTAATTTTTAACCTTATGTTTTCGTACAGAAACCTTCTAAAACAAGCTTGGGCGACTACCTGGGAACACAAATATCTGTGGTTCCTCGGACTATTCGCCTCACTAGTAGCCGGTAGCGGCTCTTGGGAATACCAAGTAGTGACTCAAAACCTCGGCCAGAATCCGATCGAGGGCTCTTATATGAGAATGGGAAGCATTTTAACCATCGGCGATGTCTTAAAGAATTTCTTTCTCGGACTGGTGAACTTGCTCCATCAGGATTTCTGGACTATCCTGAACGCTTTTTCAATATTGCTCATCACCGCTATCTTATTAGTATTCTTCATCTGGATGGCGGTAAGCTCCCAGGCCGCTTTAGTCGGCAGCCTCAAGAAGCTTTTGACCGCCAAGAAGAAGCCGGAGGGATTAAGCATCCGCGATAGCCTGAGCGAAGGCCATCGCTACTTCTGGCCGGTGTTAGGCTTGAATATCTTCGTAAAGATTCTGATTTACTTCGCTTTCTTCATTGTCGGCCTCCCTCTCCTTTTCATGACTGTCAGTGATTCCTCTCTCTTATTCGCTTTCTATATCTTCATTTTCGTCATTTTCATTCCCGTAGCCATGAGCTTATCGCTCCTCATTAAATATACTATCGCGTATAAGGTTATCGAGAATAAATCTCTCGTCGCCTCCCTAGAGCATGGCACGAGAATGTTCAAGAATAATTGGCTTATCAGCTTAGAGATGGCCGTAATCCTATTCCTGATCAATTTCCTCTTCAGCGGCGTAGCGCTCATAATCTTAGCTTTATTCCTGTTGCCGTTATTCTTATTAAGCCTGGTATTCAACCTTTACTGGCTGATGATTCTAATACTCTTCATCGCGATAGCGCTCGTCGTCATTTTTGGCTCTGTCCTGACAACCTTCCAGACTGCTTCTTGGACCAACCTGTTCTTGCATCTGAAAGAAAATGGCGGCGTCGCGAAGCTGGAACGCCTCTTCAAGCGCTAAATTCGGAAGCGCGCTCCCTGAAAATAATCGCATCCATTAAAATCTATGAGTGATCTCGCTTCTATTGAAAATTTAATCAATCCGACCGATGACGAAGAAAGCGTCGCCGGTCGTTTTGCTAAAAAGCAGGGAGAGATAAAAGAAAAAGAAATCGAAAAAGAGACCAAGCAGGCGGCCGGCCAGCTCGGCCTTGATTATGTCAATCTGACCGGTTTTCCAATCAGCCCCGAGGCCTTGTCGCTCATCCAGGAAGAGAGGGCTAAGGAAATCGGCGCTATCTGTTTTTATTACGACGGCAAAAATATCCGTCTCGGCTGCGTCAGCCCGACGACTGAAGTAAAAGAAGAACTGGCCCGCCTCGGCGATCAATATTTCGCCAGCACAAAATTATATCTAGTCTCGGCCACCAGTCTAGCTATAGGAATTGACGCCTATAAATCTCTGCCCAAAACTAAGAAATATGAAAGCGGCGTCGAGATAACCGAAGAGAACCTAGAAAAATTCAAAGAAGCTATCAGCAGCTACAAGAGCTTGAATGAGAAGATCAATGAAGTAAATATCACCGACATCATCACGCTGATACTCGCGACCGCCTTGAAAGTCGGCGGCAGCGACGTCCATATTGAAGCTGAAGAGCATGGCGTCGCTATCAGAATCAGAATTGACGGCGTCCTCCAAGAAGCGGCTATCATCAGCCGAGAAAAATGGGACAAGATTATCGCCCGCTTGAAAATCCTTTCTCGCGTCAAGATAAATATCGAGAATAAGCCGCAAGACGGACGCTATACAATCTATCTTTCTAATAAGAAGATCGATGTCCGTTGCTCTTTCTTGCCGACCGCGCACGGAGAAAGCGTCGTGATGCGTTTACTCGACTCAACCGCAACCGCTCTCGAATTTGAAAGCTTAGGTATCCGGACGGAAATTATGCCCCTGCTATTAAGAGAAATAGCTAAGCCGAACGGATTAATAGCGACGGTCGGTCCGACCGGCAGCGGCAAGACGACTACTTTATACGCCGCCCTGAATAAATTAAACCAGCCGGGCACTAAAATAATCACACTTGAAGACCCGGTTGAATATCAGCTTGAAGGCATCAACCAGAGCCAAGTCGACGAAAAACGCGGCTATACTTTTTCCGACGGCCTGCGCTCTATCCTGCGCCAAGATCCTAATATCGTCATGGTTGGAGAAATTCGCGATCTAGAAACCGCGGAAATCGCTATCCAAGCTTCCCTGACCGGCCATCTCGTCCTGACTACCATGCATACTAACGACGCCGCCAGCTCTATCCCGCGTTTCATCGATATCGGCGTTAAACCATATTTCCTGGCTCCGGCTATCAATGTCATTATCGGCCAGCGCTTAGTCAGAAAACTCTGCCCGCATTGCCGGCTGGAGCATCATATGGAAGAAGCTGAAACCGAACAAGTCAATAAGATATTAGCGGTCTTATCTCCCAAGGCCGGAGTTAGCGTACCCGCTACTCTGCCGATGATATACAAGGTCGGACCGGGCTGCAGCGAATGCAATTATATCGGCTATAAAGGCCGGACCGGCATCTATGAAATATTCACGATGAATGACCGGATCAAACAATTAACTATCGATCAAGCGCCTTCTTTTAAAATCTTGCAACAGGCCATCGAAGACGGCATGATCACCATGCTCCAAGACGGCATCCTAAAAACGCTCGAGGGCATAACTTCCGTCGAGGAAGTCTATCGCGTCATCGGCGACTTCGGCTATATCGATGAATTATATAATATCGTCATTTCCCAGACTATCGGCCGCGGCGTGAAAATCAAGGCGGAGGAATTCCAGGAGGCGGAAGAATTAAGCCATAATATCAGTGGCATTTCTCAAGCCGTCAAGGAGATACCGACGGGCAAACTGATAAATCTAATCATGGCGCTCGGCTCTATTAGCGATGCCGGCGATATCCATATCGAACCGACAGAGCATGACGTCAAAGTCCGCTTCCGTATCGATGGCGTCATGCACGATATTCTCAATCTGCCGAAAACCAGCTATCTGCCTTTATTATCAGAAATAAAAATTTTAGCCGGCGCTCCGACTAATGTCCGGCGCGCGACTTTCGACGGCCGCTTCGCTATCTACTTGCCCGACCATAAGATTGACTGCCGCTTATCTATAATCTCCGGCGGCTACGGCGAAACCATCGTTATCCGTCTGCTCTCGACCTCGGCGGCCAATCTCGACATGAATAAGCTCGGCATAACTTCCGTCGCTTTTACTGCTCTGCAAGAAGCGATGAAGAAGACGCGCGGCATCATTATTACTACTGGTCCGACCGGCAGCGGCAAAACCACGACCCTTTATAGCATCTTGAATAAATTAAACAAGCCGGACGTCAAGATAATCACGGTTGAAGATCCAATCGAATATCAATTAGCTGGCGTCATGCAGACTCAGATTGACGAAGAACGCGGCTACACTTTCGTCTCCGCGATGCGCTCTCTCCTGCGCCAGAATCCGAATATCATGATGATCGGAGAAATCCGCGATGACGAGACCGCCAAGATCGCTATCGAGGCTTCCATGACCGGCCACTTAGTCCTATCGACTATCCACGCCAATTCGGCGGCCGGAGCCATCTCCCGTTTCGTCGGGCTTGGCGTCGATCGCCAGACCCTGGCTAATTCGATCGAATTCACTATCGGCCAGCGCTTAGTCCGCAAGCTTTGCCCTTACTGCAAGAAAACCGTCGACCTGAAACCCGAAGAAATGCAGCGCGTCCAAGGCATTTTAGCCTCCATCAAGAATCCGAAAGTTTCTATTCCTTCCAGCCTGGTCTTCTATACCGGAGTCGGCTGCCCGAAATGCGGCCAGATAGGCTATAAGGGGCGGCTCGGCTTATACGAAACTATCACCATGGTTCCGACCATCCAGAAACTGATCCAGACGGAAAATGTCACCGATACCGACATCGAGAAGGCAGCTATTGATAACGGCATGATTACCATGCTCCAAGACGGCGTTCTTAAAGCGTTGAACGGCGAGACGAGTCTTGATGAAGTATTCAGAGTAGTCTAATAATTTAATTGCGCAATAAAAAATATTATGATCAATAAAGAATTCTTAGAGCAGCTTCGGAAAGACTACCAAGCTAATGAATCACAGCGCCGGCAGATTATCAGCGCTTCCAATAATATCCTCTTCGAAGCCAAAAAGACCATCTTCGCCCTGCAGCGCCAGGATTTCAAGACAGCCGCGGCTAAGCTGGAAGAGAACGAAAAGAATCTCAAGAATCTGGCCGCGCGCTTCGGCCAAGAAAGATTGAACCGAGAGGGCGCCTATAAGGCAGGCGTAGAGGAATACCTGGAAGGAAAAACTTTCTATACTGTCATTAAGAATAAGAAGATCGGGGCCACTCCGGAATTGCAGCTCGATTATGAAGGCTATCTCGGCGGCATCTGCGACCTAGTCGGAGAATTGGTCCGTTATGCCACTAACCAAGCGGCGGCCGGAAAATTCGCCGAGGTAGCGAAGATCAAGAAGGGCGCCGAAGATATCATGTCTCAGCTCATCGATTTCGACATGACCGGATACCTGCGCACCAAATATGATCAGGCGCGCGGTCATCTGAGAAAACTGGAACAGATGGCTTACGAGATAAAATTAAGAGGCAAAAAATAGCCGATAACCAGAACTGATTATGACAATCGCGATCGCTTCCGATATCCATGACAATATCGCTAACCTAGAGAAATGCCTGAGATGGTGCTCTGAACACGGAGTAGAAAAGATGATCGCCTGCGGCGACATGACTAACCTAGAAACCATAGACTATCTCGCCGCTAATTTCTCCGGCGAGATTTTTTTAGTTGGCGGAAATATGGAGCTCTACGAAGAGAAAGAGCTGAGCCAATATAAAAACATCAAATATAGCGGCGCCATCGGATTGAGAGAGATCGGCGGACTCCGTATCGGCTTCTGCCATGAGCCGGAGAAGACAAAAAAAGTCTTCAAGCTCGCGGCCGCGTCGCCGGATTTTGTTTTCTACGGACATACTCATAAACCCTGGCTCGAGCATGATGGCGACACGATAATCGCTAATCCCGGAAACGTCGCCGGAGTCTTCCATCAGGCGACTTTCGCCGTTTTAGACACAACCACTAAAAAATTAGATTTAAAAATAATCGCTGATTTAAAATAAACTACCGCGCGTCATTACTAAAAAGCCATTCATAAGAATGGCTTTTTTGTATTTAGATTTAGTATCCAATAAAGTTTTATTCCCTCCGGCCTAAATCACGTTCTTCAGATACTTGCCCGTATAACTCTTAGCAATCTTAGCGATTTCCGGAGGAGTGCCCGCTCCGACGAGATAGCCGCCAGCATCGCCGCCTTCCGGCCCCATGTCGATGATCCAGTCGACTGATTTAATCACATCGAGATTATGCTCAATGATTAAAACGGTGTTTCCTTGATCAACTAGCATATTCAGAACTTTCAATAAGCGATCAATATCGGCGAAATGCAAACCGGTCGTCGGTTCATCCAATATATACAAGGTCTTCCCAGTCGCGCGGCGCGATAATTCCGTCGCCAGTTTGATGCGTTGCGCTTCACCGCCGGAGAAAGTCGTGGCGCTTTGGCCGAGTTTGATATAGCCCAAGCCGACTTCATCTAAAGTCTTCAATTTCTGGCTGATAGCGGAATGATCCCTGAAGAATTCTTTCGCTTCTTCGATAGTCATTTCCAGAATCTCATAAATATTCTTGCCTTTATACAAAACTTCGAGAACCTTCGGCTGGAATTTCTTGCCGCCGCAGACGTCGCAAGTCAAATAGACATCGGAGAGGAATTGCATCTCTACCTTGATAACGCCGTCGCCGGAACAATTCTCGCAACGGCCGCCCGGAACATTGAAAGAAAAATGCCCCGCACTGAGACCTTTGACGCGCGCCTCTGGCAAGTCAGCAAAAAGATCACGGATATAAGTAAATAATCCGGTGTAAGTCGCGGGATTAGAACGCGGCGTGCGCCCTATCGGCGACTGGTCGATATCGATGACTTTATCTATCGATTCTAAGCCAGTCAAAGCCTTATGCGCTCCCGGTTCGGTCTTAGCGCGATAAAATTTCCTGGTCAGAGCGTTAGCCAAGATATCATTCATCAAGGTAGACTTGCCGCTGCCGGAAACGCCGGTAATCGCCACTAATTTTCCGAGGGGGATATCAATATCAATATTCTTCAAGTTATGTTCAGTCGCGCCCATGATCTTAATAGACTTGCCATTCCCTTTCCTGAACATCTTCGGCATCTTGATCTCTTTACGCCCGGACAGATAAGCGCCGGTCAGAGACGGGGCGCAATCTTTTATGTCAGCCGGCTTGCCGGCGAATAAGACATTGCCGCCGAAATCTCCAGCGCCGGGACCGATATCAATAAGCCAATCGGCCGCGACCATAGTCGAAGCGTCGTGCTCGACGACGATGACAGTATTGCCGTTATCGCGCAGTTCTTTAAGCGTATGAATGAGCTTGTCATTATCGCGCTGATGCAATCCGATTGAAGGTTCATCTAATACATATAATACCCCGCTCAAAGTCGAGCCGACTTGCGAGGCTAAGCGGATACGCTGCGCTTCACCGCCGGAAAGAGTCGAGGCGGCGCGGCTGAGCGTTAGATAATCAAGCCCGACATTCGCTAAGAACTCTAGATTCTTAATCATCTCCCGGATTATCGGTTCGGCGATCTTTGCCCCGCCGTTTAAAGTCGCAGGACTCTTCAGCCAATTATTTAAAAGCTCGACTAGAGACTTAATGCTCTTATCAGTCACTTCAATGATTGATAAGCCGTTTATTTTGACGAGCAGAGATTCTGGCTTTAAACGCGCGCCCTGGCAAGCCGGGCATAGCGCCGTGCGCATGACTTTCTCGATCTCCTGCTTAACAAAGCTTGATTTCGTTTCTTGATATTTTTCTTCTAAAGCGGCTAACAATCCGCCGAATTTATCATCGCCCTTGAGCACCAGCTCCTTATGAGCACTATCAAGATCCTTGATTGCCGGACGCAAACTGAAGCAATGGCGCTCGGCCAGGGATTCTAATTCTCCGAGCAAGCCGCTGACGCTGAGATTCGCGTGCGATAGGGACTTGATCGCCCCTTCGAGAATACTTAGATTATTATTGAAAACGAGTTCCGGATCAATTTCCGATTTAATTCCCAGACCGCCGCAAACCAAACAGGCGCCATGACCGGAGTTAAAAGAAAAATCGCGCGGCTCTAATTCTAGACGGCGATAATCGCATTCTGGACACAAAAAATATCTCTCCATCCGCGCTGATTTTATCTCTCGGCCGCGGACAGTCTTAGCCGTCTTCTTCTCCTCGGCCGCTTTCTTCAATTTTACCTGGCAATGCGGGCAATAAGGCTGGCCGGCGCGGGCATAAAGCAAGCGCAAGTAATCATAGATTTCTGTGATTGTTCCCACGGTCGAGCGCGGATTATGGCCGACTGTGCGCTGATCGATAGAAATAGCCGGAGACAGCCCTTCAATCAGATCCACGTCTGGCTTATCCATCAAGCCGACGAATTGGCGCGCGTAAGAAGACAAGGACTCGACATAGCGGCGCTGACCCTCCGCATAGATAGTATCGAAAGCTAAAGAAGATTTTCCCGAACCGGATAAGCCGGTGATCACTACCAGCTGATCGCGTGGAATATCTAAATTAATATTCTTCAAGTTATTGGTTCGCGCCCCTCTTATCTTAATAAGATTCTCGGCCATGTTATTCGAGGATATTAAAAAATTAATAGGTTCATTATAGCCGAAAAGACTAAAAAAAACAAGCCTATCTCGGAACGGACAAGCTTGTTCAAAAAAGTCTTAAAATATCAAACTGAAAAACCTAGAATATCGGATAGAAAATCTTGAGTATCGCGATTAAGACGCGGTCGCGCCATTTGATCTTCTTGCCCGCCGCCTCGAAAGGAACCGACTCTTTTTTCCAATGCTCGATGATCTTCTCCATATCGGCCACGAGCTGCTTCTGCTGAAAAAATATGCCTGCCTCGATATTCCAATTAAAGGATAAGACATCCATATTCTGAGAGCCAATCACGCCTTCAGATCTGTCTATCAGCATTATCTTGGCGTGATTCATGACCGGCAAGAGATAAAACTTGACGCCATAGGCCGCCATCCGGCAAGAATTAAGATAATTGACCTTATTCAAAGGCTTAACATCGGTATCATCCGGTATGAGTATCTCGACTTCGACGCCGCGGCGACAGGCGTCATCTAACAAGGCCAACATCCAACGCGGCGGCAAGAGATAGGGAGTGACCATCTGAATTGATTCTTTCGCGCCAATAATCTTCTTCTTGTAATACTCGTTAAGATGATAACCTCCAACAGTGATGGCTAGATTATCAGTTATCCAGGATTTTATCTTCTGGACGAGAGGCAAGCGGCTATACCTGAGGACGGATTCTTTCTTGCCGCCAGTCATCTCATAAGCATAGGCGAAAGATTTCAAAAGCGGTTTAACAATCTTGCCTTGGAGTTTAATCTGCAAGTCGCGCCAGTTACGCGTCTTCTCCTCGATATTGACGCCGCCCAGCAGCGCAACTTTATTATCAATAATGACTATCTTTCGATGCGTATGCCGGAACCAATGAGAAAAATAGATAAATTCCGCTCCGGCCGCGCGCATTTCCGCGATTGCTTCCGGTTTTAAAGAATTGCTGCCATAAGCGTCGGCGATAATCACGACTTCGACGCCGGCTCGCGCCTTCTCTCTTAAGAGTTTGAGAAAATTATGAGTCTTCTGCGTGTCGCCCAAAAAAATATACATCTCTATATAGATGGATTTCTGCGCCAGAGACATCGCCTTAAACATAGCGTCCCAGGCTTTGTGAGAAGTTGTATATAATTGGTATCTCATAATAGCCTACTGGGCCAATAATTTTTTAATCTTAGGAATCGCCCTATTCGTCGCCTGTTCGCCAATTTTAATAAGATTATCAACTATCTCTTTAGTAAAATATTTCTGAAATCCCTCTTCTTTGACGATACTCGAAGCATCCGGACTAATGACGATATCAGCTAGCTTGATATCGGCCTTAGCCAGGTTATGAAGGGCGATGCGCGTGCTTCTCAAAATTACTGTCGGCATCGTAAATTTCCTATCCACGAATTCATTCTTATGGTATAGATTAACGCCGATAACAATATCCGCGCCCATGTCTCTAACTAGCTGGCAAGGGACCGGATTGCTAAGTCCACCATCGACGCATAATTTCCCTTTATGAGGCAGCGGCTTAAAAACCAGCGGGACAGAAATACTAGCGCGAACCGCGCGAGCGACGTCACCGCTAGTGAAGATATAGGGCTGGCCACTAACTAGATCAGTGGCGACTATACTTAAAGGTGTTTTCAACTTTGAAAAAGTATAATGTTTCAGACTTTTTTCCAATACGCCATTAACCTTATCGCCACCGATGAAGCCACCGGTCAGACTGAAATCAAAAAGCATCGGCAAATTATCAGCCGGGTTCGCTGCCAATTCAATCTCCATTTTTTTGATATCATGGAATGCAGCATAATAAGCCGCGACCCAAGCGCCGATACTGGCGCCGCTTAAATAATCAATCGGGATACCACGCTTGATTAGGGATTTAAGGACGCCGATATGAACGAAGCCTCTGAATCCTCCAGAACCGAGCGCCAGGCCGACAGTCTTGCGAGTTTTTACCTTATTTTTCATAAGAAATGTATTTATTAAGCAATTATAGCACAAAAAACCGTAAAAAAGAAGCTTTTTTCAGCCTAATTTATTACTTGACGACGATCATTCTCTTCGAGCCCATTTATTCTTGACAAATAATTGATTTATTGATACAATATTTTGATTATCTTTAATGGTAGTCTTAATGATATTTTCTTTAAAAACTTAAAACAAGAACTTAAAACCAATAACGTATAGATGAAAAAAATCATTTTTACTTCGGCGATATTGATCATATGCAGCCTAGGCGTTGCTTTCGGTCAATTAAGAGTGTCTAACAATTTTGGTCAGACACTGAAGGTAACTATCAACAATCAGCAGTTCACGATCATGAACAGCGGCGTGCAGGCTTTCTCTGTCGCCAGCCAAGCTGTCTTTATTAAATGTGAAACTTTGGATGGCATGAACAAGTTTTCCGTTACCAAAGCTGTTCCGCAAAACAATTTAATTCTAATCAATCCTAACGACGGACAGAATTCTCAAGTTGTCAGTCTGCCATCCGGGCAGATAAAATTTGTTTACAAAGGGAGCATCCATTTTAAAGTCATTTCGATGATAGGAAAGGGGACAGAGTTTTTCGGCAAAGACTCGATAGCTTATATTCCCGCTCCTCCGAGAGACAAAGATTTAGTGCTTGGCGTTATAATCAAAGAAGACGGCGATGCACAATTCATCTGGCGTTATGCCGAAATCCGAAAAAGGATAAACCCAGGAGAAACAGAGTGCCGAATAACCGATCAGGACATTAAAATAATGTCTGAAGAAAAAGGACCGAACGAAAAAGACATGAAGATAGTCTTTCGCTTGGACCGTGATACCGATGGATATAAGATCTTCTCGGAACCAGGTTCAAAAAATCCTATTTCAATAGGCAGCGGCGAATCTTCAAAATCGATGAAAGTTCCTTTCGGAATATTCTTCATAAAGGTTTCGGTCACTGGCGGCGATCTAATAAATTCAACGGTCTTTATTCTCGTTCACACGACTGATAATATGAAGGCCTTCACAATCAACAAAGCACGCTTAGTAAAACTCCTAGAAAAAGAGAATGATTACACTAAGTGGTGATCTTTAAGAATCAAAGGCTTGCGACACATGTTGCAAGCCTTTTTTATTATCCGTCTAAAATTTGATAGGAATCTTACCATTTGACCTTTTTTAAAAAATAAAGTATCATATCAATATAAATTGATTATATACGTATGAAAGCAAAATGCTGTACAAATAAAAAACTAACGGGCGAATTCGCCGATCTGGCTAAATTCCTTAGAATCATCGGCGACGATAACCGTTTAAGAATTTTGTGCTTGTTGAAAAACGGGGAGCGCTGCGTCTGTGAAATCTACCCCAATCTCAATCTGTCCCAAAATCTGGTTTCTAGCCATCTAAAGATCATGCTAGATTTTAACTTACTTAAAATCAGGCAAGAGTGGAAGAAGAATTACTATTCTATAAATCCGATAATATTTAAAAAATATAATCTATCATTAACTAATTTCTTAAAAAAATATGAATAAGCAAATCACCTCGATTCAAGTTTTGGGCTCCGGCTGCCCGACTTGTAAAAAGTTATTCGAATTAACTAAAAAAGCGGCAGCAGAATTAAATTTAAAAGTGGAAGTTGAATATACAACTGATATCCAAAAGATCATCGCTTTGGGAGTTATGTCGTCCCCGGTTTTGACGGTTAATGGACAAACGATGCTGGCCGGTTCCTTGCCTGATTTAAAAAAAATCAAAGAAATCATCCTGTCTGCCCATAAGTATGCTGACGATGACATGATAGATAGCTGTGCTAGCTGCGCCCGCGGTTAATCATGTGTTTTACCCTATTCAACTATTAGCCGACTGGCTAACTTATTCGGTCCTGAGCATCACGCCGTCAACGCTTTTAGCTAGCGCGATTAACTTTTTTATTTTTGATACGCTCAAAATATTTATTTTGCTGTTTTTTATCGTCTCTATCGTTTCTTATATTCGCACTTATCTGCCGCCAGAGAAAATTCGTTTGTTTTTAGCAAAAAAGAATAAACTAACCGGCCACATTTTAGCTTCCCTGCTGGGAATAATCACTCCCTTTTGTTCTTGCTCGGCCGTGCCTTTATTTTTAGGCTTTGTGGAAGCAGGTGTGCCGCTTAGTGTAACATTTTCTTTTTTAATAGCCTCGCCGATGATTAATGAAGTGGCCTTAGTTCTACTCTTCGGTTTATTCGGCTGGAAGATATCTTTACTCTATATTTTAAGCGGTTTAATTATCGCCATTGTTTCTGGTTTAATTATTGGCCGCATGAAAGTTGAACATCTAGTAGCTGATTTTGTCTGGCAAACTAAATTAAAAGACCAAGCGGCCGCGGAAGCAAAAATAGGCCAACCTGAAAGAATAACCTACGCTTTAAATTATGCTTTAGATATTGTTAAGAAAGTCTGGCTGTATATTATTATCGGCGTCGGTCTCGGCGCCTGGATTCATGGCTATGTCCCGGCTGATTTTTTAGCGAAGTACGCCGGAGCGGATAAATGGTATGCCGTACCGCTGGCGACCCTGATCGGTATTCCGCTTTATTCTAACGCCGCCGGAGTCATCCCCCTAGTTAGCGCCTTAACCGAGAAGGGTGTGGCCATGGGCACAACCTTAGCTTTCATGATGGCCGTAACAGCTCTATCATTGCCGGAGTTTATGATTTTAAAAAAGGTCATGAAGACTAAGCTCATTATTATCTTTGCTTCTATAGTTGGGCTAGGAATTATATTTACCGGCTATTTGTTTAATATTATTCTAAAATAGAATTATCTAACGGGTAGCCGTTTCCGCCGGTTTGAAATGGCGGGCTATGAAAGAAAATAGCCTTCGGCTTTGTATTAGAGGTGAAAGGTCGGAAATAGCTATAAATTATTAAATTATAAAATATATGAAAAAAACTACATTAGGCTTAGGTGCTTTAGCTATAATTGGTATTACTGGTCTATCTGCAAGTGCCGTTTTCGCTTATCAGGGCGACCCAACTGTTAAAGGACCGAATTATTCAGCGGATCGTCATACTGCGATGGAGCAAGCATTTGAGAATAAAGATTATAATGCTTGGAAAAATCTTATGACAGGAAATGGCCGAGTTATGCAGGTTGTCAATGAAGATAATTTTGCTAAATTTGCCGAAGCTCATGATTTAGCAGAACAGGGCAAGACAGCAGAGGCACAAAAAATTCGCCAAGATCTTGGGCTAGGTTTGAATAACGGCTCGGGTTCAGGTTGCGGATTGCAGAATGGCGGCGGTAAAGGCGCTGGCAGAATGGGTGCCGGCCAAGGAATGAATCGTTAAGACGCTAAAGTTTAATTATACGCCAAGCCCTGATTAATTCGGGGCTTGGAGTGTTATTAGGCATGATTTGTTATAATTGATATTATGAGTGAAAATAACTTGCTCTCCGATGAAGAAATTATAGAACGCGTCCGATCGGAAGATCAGGAGCTTTATGCTGTGATTATTGAAAGATATCAAGAAAAACTTTTACGCTATGCTGCTAATTTAATTCGAGATGAAGATAGGGCCGCTGATATTGTTCAGGAATCTTTTATAAAGGCTTTTATAAATTTACGAGGTTTTAATACAAAAAAGAAATTTTCCAGCTGGATTTATCGCATTGTCCATAATGAAGCCATCAATATCGCTAAAAAATATCAAAGAGAGGTGCCAATTTTAGAAAAAATAGATTTTAAAAGCGAAGAAGATCTGGAGTTAAATTTTGCCAAGCAAGAACTTATTGCCAAAGTTGAAAAATGTTTTGCTAAAATGCCTTTATTATACGCGGAGCCGCTCCGTTTATATTATATCGACGAAAAATCTTACAAGGAAATAAGCGATATCTTAAGATTACCAATGGGAACAATCGCAACCCGCATCAGCCGGGCAAAAATACTAATTAAACATATATGCCAAAAGAATTAAAAAATATTACCGATAGTATAATGGGCGAAATTCGCCACGGAAAATTAAAAATGCGCCCCAAGCTATATTTCATTATTGGTTCGGTTTTAGTTTTTGTTAGTTTGATACTATCAACTCTGAGTTCTGTTTTTCTTTTTGGTCTTATTAGATTTTCTCTGCGTTCGCATGGTCCGATGGGGCAATATCGCTTCGAACAATTATTAGCGAGTTTTCCTTGGTGGGCGGTAGTATCGGCTATTTTAGGATTAATAATAGGACTGTGGCTGATCCGTAAATATGATTTTTCTTATAAAATAAACTTTAAAATAATTATAATTGGATTTGCGGCCGCTATAATTATGGCCGGATATTTAGTTGATGCGATTGGCTTAAATGATGTTTTTTCTCGCCAGGGGTGCATGAATAGAATCTATGGAAAAAATAATTGTTCTCACCTTATAAAATAATTCTATGGAAAGTTAATTAAAACTTAGTTCCCTTGACTAAGTTTTAATTATGCTATACTATATCAATATAAATTGATATACTATGAAAAAAGATTTATTAACTTTCACGAAAACAATAGGCGACTCTACTAGATTAATGATTTTAAATCATTTAAAAACGGAGTGTTGCGTCGGCGATCTTTGGAAAAAATTAGACCGGCCGCAGAACTTAGTTTCTCATCATCTTAAAGTTTTAAGGGATGCTAAGCTTATTATCCCGGAAAAACGCGGGCTTAAAGTTGTTTATCGCCTGGATAAAGACTCCTTAGCTAAAAATTTAAATCAATTAGACAAATATTTACAATGAAAAGATGGTTAAACAATTTGTCCAAAAATATTTATTTTGGTTGATTTTATCGGCGATGTTGCTGGGTTTATTATTACTTAAAATAACGGGCGGTTATAATTTTACTCCGGCTCTTTGCGCTTTAGCCGCTCTAATAATGATTTATCCGTCTTTAGTCCCCCTAGACTTTGCTAAGATAAAAGAAATAGGCCATTTTAAAAAATTAATATTTTTCTCAATTATAATTAATTTTCTGGTCGCGCCCTTGCTCGCCGTTCTTATTGGCTGGTTGTTCTTGGCGCATGAGCCGATGCTCTGGCTTGGCTTGATTCTTTTATCAATCCTGCCCGGAGGAGGGATGGTAACTACTTGGGCTTATAAATCAAAAGCAAATATGCCCCTAACGGTTGGCATTGTTTTCGCTAATTTGCTGGCAGCAGTCGCATTAGTTCCCTTCTATTTAACAATAGCTATCAATAAATTAACGATTATTCCGAGCCAGCCAAGCACGCAATCTTGTGTTTTAGACCCAGTAACAAAAGGGGCGGTAAATTGCTTGTTCGATGGTTCCGGTCGCGTCAGTCCGCTAAAAATCGCTTTACCGATTCTAATAATTATAATTATTCCCCTGCTGTTGGCATATCTTACTCAGGAGTATCTTAAAAAAAAATCTGACAATAATACTTTGATACTTATAAAACAAAAATTTGCTGCCTTTAGCAATCTTGGTTTAATATTTATGCTGTTTGCCTTAATGGGGATTAAGCAGAACAAAATAATTTTTGAACGCCCGGACTTATTAATAAAAGCCCTGATACCGTTAGTAATATTTTACGTTGCGAGCCTGATAATTTCGTTAATGCTCTATAAATACACCGAAGGAGCTGACGGCCGGGCGATAGCCTGGGGCACTTATTTGCGCTATATAACTTTAGCCCTGGGCTTAGCCACCTCATTGATTTATCAAAATTCCGATTATAGCCTAGCGGTTATAGTTGTAATCCTGGCCTATTTGATTCAAATACCAAGTTCATTTTGGTTAGCTAAAAAATTTAATAATTGAAAATAAAAAATATGGAAATTACTTATCTAGAATCAGATATTGAATTGGAATCTTTAAAAAAAACTTGGCCTATTTTGGCTGTAGATTTCTTTTCTGACGAATGCCCGCCCTGTGAAAAATTAGCGCCGGTATATGAAAAAATGTCTAAATCATTCCCATCTGTTAAATTTATAAAGATATTTCGCCAACAGCATCGAGAACTGGCTATATCTTTGGGGGTTAGCGGCTCGCCCACAATTTTATTTTTTAAGTCAGGGCAATTAATTAACGAGCGTTTATCCGGCGATATCGAAGAAAAAGAACTTGAAAATATTTTGGAAAAATTGTGCGGTGAAAGTAGTTTGAAACTAAGCGCCGATAACAAAGAGGCGGAACAATACGACTTGTGTATTATTGGTAATGGGCCGGCAGGCATGACAGCGGCAATTTATGCGGCTCGTTATAAAATTAATCAGGCATTAATCGGCGATCTTCCGGGCGGTCTGATGACATCATCTCATAAAATTTGTAATTTCCCGTCAGAAACGGAAATTTCCGGAATGGACTTAAGCCAAAAAATGGCTAATCAAGTTAACGCCTTAGAAGTGCCGCAAAAAATCTCCAGGGTCAATTCTATTAAACAGCTTGGCGGGCTATACAATATTACTTTGTCTAATAATGAAATTATTAAAGCTAAGACTGTGCTGCTGGCCACTGGAACGAAACACCGGCATTTAGATTTGCCCAATGAAAAAAATTTGATAGGCAGGGGTGTTTCTTATTGCGCAACTTGTGATGCGCTGTTTTATAAAGATAAAACAGTGGCTGTGGTCGGCGGCAGCGATAGTGCTAACACCGCCTCCTTATATTTAGCTCGAGTGGCTCATAAAGTTTATCAGATTTACAGAGGCGATTCTTTGCGCGGAGAAACAGCCTGGATAGATCAGGTTAATTCGAATAAAAATATTAGCGTTATTTATAATACTCAAATTACCGAACTGCTTGGCGTCGAAAAGCTGACTGGTTTAAAATTAGATAAACCCTTTGCTGGCAAAAATGAATTAAGCGTCGATGGCGTCTTTGTCGAGGTTGGCTCTGAGCCAGATTTAGATTTAATTAATCAACTATCTTTAGAAACGGATGAAGGGCATTATATAGCAACTAAAGAAAATCAGGCTACTAGCCGAGAAGGTGTTTGGGCGGCCGGGGACATAACCACTAATTCAAATTCTTTTAGGCAAATTATTACCGCCTGTTCGGAGGGAGCAATAGCAGCGGAAAATATTTTTAAATATTTGCAGAAAAGTCATTAATTTTTTGCCGAAATTTAATTTTATTAAAAAATACCCAACAAATGTTGAGTATTTTTTATTATGTAGTCTTAAAGTCTGATATTTCTCAAAATTTTGACGAGATTATTGGGGAAATTGAGAGGTGGGCGGAAGTTTTGGATAAGATAAGATAGGTTTACTTTTCGGTCAATTTATGTTAAAATAACAATATAGTTCGATAAATAAACTTAATTACAAAACTATGGGATTATTTGGAAACAAATCAAGTGAAAATTCTTTTATAAATCAACAAAAACCGGAGGAAAAGATGGAAACAAAAAGGACTAAAGAAGAGGCTCAGCAAGAATTAATCGAAAAATTTGGGCTGAGAAAAACTTCAGACTTTCAGTTGGCCTTACAACAAGGCAAAATTGAATTAGCTGAAGAATGGCTAAATTACATTGTAGAAAACAAGGAAAGTTTTCCTCAATACGCATCCACCTGGGATTCCTGGTTAAGCGACCGCCAAAAAGATATCGAACTTTATAAGCAATTAAAGAGCGATGGAAGTTTGGAAAAAATGGAGCATCGGACTAAAGAAGAAGCACAAGCTGAATTGCAAGAAAAATTTGGCTTTGCCGATACTAAAGGTTTCAGAAATGCCCTAAAGAGTGATATCCCTAAAGCCGAAAAATGGCTTAATCATATTGTGGAGAATAAATTGAGTTTTCCGCAATATCTCGCCACTTGGGATAATTGGCTAAGTGATCGTCAAAGAGAACTAGCTGAAGCGAAAAAATAAAAAAATAAGTGTTCACAAAAAAACTCTGCCGTATAAGCAGGGTTTTTTATTATGTAGTCCCTAGGGGAATCGAACCCCTGTTAACAGGATGAAAACCTGACGTCCTAACCACTAGACGAAGGGACCTCAAATCGCAAGATTATTTTATATATTTTTTTAAATATTGTCAATCTAACTCCTTATTCTTAGTTTTGCCAGCAAAACCCTAGATTTAATGCTATAATATAATAATGGATAGCAAAATCAAAAAGATCATAATCATCATTTCAGTCGCCATTCTTTCAGTATTAGCGATATTTTTCTTGTTCCGGATAGCGGTTTCTCCGGCCGCTCCTGATTCTATCAGCCGCACGATATCGGATATTTTCCCTTCCTCCATAAAGCGCGACCCTGACAACGGACAAAAACTGCCAGTGCCAGAACCCCGCCCAATCACTCTCATCTTTGGCGGCGACGTGATGCTTTCCCGGCACGTCAATGACAAGATAGAAAAAAATAAAGACTATTCTTGGCCATTCATTAAAATTGCCGATTTCCTAAGTTCCGCTGATTTGACAATAATAAATCTCGAGTCGCCTTTCTTAGAATCTAAAGATTATTTCGTGCCGACCGGCTCTTTCATGTTTAAAGCTAATCCCGAAGCTATTGTCGGGCTTACAGAATCTGGCATAGACCTCGCTGCTTTAGCTAACAACCATATCATGAATCAAGGCGCGAAAGGCTTGGCAAAAACGCAGGAAGTATTGTCTATGGCTAAAATAAGAACAATCGGAGCTGGAGAGAGCGAAGAAACGGCGCACAAACCGGAGATATTCACTATCGAGAATAAGCGATTCGGCTTTCTGGATTATGCCTATCCAGAAGATAATTCGATCGCCACATCCAAACGCTCCGGCATCGCTAGTATGGATATCAATAAGATGGGGACGGATATTCAGGACTTAAAGACGAAGGCTGACGTAATTATAGTAATGATGCATGCCGGTGAAGAATACACGACTAAACCGAATAAACAGCAAGTTGCTTTCGCCCACGCGGCCATAGAAACCGGCGCCGACTTGGTCATCGGCCATCATCCGCATTGGCCGCAGACATGGGAATCATACCAAGGCAAGCCGATTATCTATTCTCTCGGCAATCTTATCTTTGATCAGATGTGGTCATCAGAAACCAGCCAAGGATTAGCAGCTAAGTTAAGCTGGAAGAACAACGGCTGGGAAGAGATAGAGCTTATTCCTATAAAAATTCGGGACTACGGCCAGGCTGAAATAATGGCGGACGGCCCAGAGAAAGAAGCGCTGCTCAAAAAACTTGATATTCCTGCAGACGAAAAGATAAAACTGTTTACAACTAAAAAAAGATAAGCTAGAATTCAAATGTTGAAACCAACGGCTATTTCTATAGCAGTTGGCCAAATATCCCGGCTTGGTGGCGAAGTGGTCTAACGCTACAGTTTGCAAAACTGTCATTCGTGGGTTCGACTCCCACCCAAGCCTCACTAAATAATATCCTGAACAGGATATTATTTTTGTTAAAAGAATTATGCCCTCAATATACCCTAAAACTGTGGATAACTTGTGTTTTATGTGTATAAACTCACAATTTAAGTCTAAAATACCCTGGACTTAAAAAGTTAAAATAATAATATTTAATTAAATATTAGCAAAAACATTAAAAACATTGGCTTTAAGTCTACTATATTTGACCCCTATATTTAAAAGTGCTATAATAAATATAAGTTCATTAACTATCTTCATTTATCACGATCAGAGCTAACATGATCGATAAAATTCTGAGCAAATCATAGTGCTAATATAAAACTATGAGATCTAATAAAAATCAAAAAAGAAATTTTTACTAAATCTTATCAAAAATTAGCAAAAATAATTAAAATAAAAATAAATTTGCTAGAAGATGGTAATAAACGCGCTTAAGTTAGCAAAGAGCCAAAATCCTCGATAAAACATAATCAAAAAAAGAAAAGATTATCAAATTGGGGATGAGACTCAGAGACGGCCTATTATTTATATTCATTTTTATATAAAGAGGGGCCCATCTGGGTCTCTTTTTTTTCAAAAACCAGTCTAGTTGGCAAAAAACAAAATTATCGCTATACTGGCGATACATATACAAACCTATGTCATTATCAATCGGAATCGTCGGCCTGCCGAACGTTGGCAAGTCTACCTTGTTCAATATCTTAACTAAAAAGGGCGTAGAAGCGGCTAATTACCCTTTCTGCACCATTGATCCTAATGTCGGGGTCGTCAAAGTCCCTGATTTTCGCTTAGATAAGCTCGCGGCTGTCTCAAAACCAGCCAAGGTCATCCCGACTACGATTGAATTCGTTGATATTGCCGGCCTAGTCGCTGGAGCCTCCAAAGGAGAGGGCCTTGGCAACAAATTTTTAGCTCATATTAGAGAATGCGACGCTATCTGCGAGGTAGTTCGTGATTTTAAGGATGAGAATGTTATTCATGTCGAAGGGCGCGTTAATCCGGCTAGCGATAAAGAAACTATCAATACGGAGCTGATATTAGCCGATTTATCTACTATCGAGAAACGTTTGGACAAGAGCCGCCGGGAAGCTAAAAGCGGCGACAAAGAAATTATTGCTAATAATAAGATCCTAGAAAAAATATTTGAACATCTGGCTGCCGGAAAGGCAGCTCGAGAGATGACTTTTGATGATGAAGAGATAATTTTCGTCAAAACCCTGAATCTCCTGACCATCAAGCCGATGATCTATCTCTTAAATATCGACGAGGGGCATTCCGGAGATGTTCTTCCGGGGACAAAAGAATCCGTTATTAAAGTTAACGTGAAACTAGAAGAAGAAATTGCCAATCTTCCAGAAGAAGACCAGATAGAATACATTAAAGAGCTGGGATTAGAACAGAGCGGCCTAGATAAGCTAATCAGGAGCGCCTATGATACTCTAGGTCTCGAAACCTTCTTTACGACCGGAGCAGATGAAACTAGAGCCTGGACCATAAAGAAAGGCACTAAAGCGCCGCAAGCAGCTGGCGTCATCCATACCGACTTCATCAAAGGATTCATCAGGGCCGAGGTCATTAATTGGGAAAAGTTCGTCGAATGCGGCAGCGAAGCCAAGGCTAAGGAGTTAGGACTTATCAGGACTGAAGGCAAAGATTATATCTTCCAAGACGGAGACGTCGCTAATTTCCTAATAAATAGATAAAATTAGACTAATATATCGATAAAAAGAGCCAGCTTGGCTCTTTTTTTATTTATTGACAATATTCATCTAATATGATAAAGTAACGAGAACGCAAAATTATTGATTTAGCGTCATTCGTTCATTAAAACCAAAAAATATCATACCTATGAAGCCCATAATCATACTGTTATTATCTTTTCTCTTATCTTCGCCAATATTTTCCCAAAGTGATGAAGAATACTCAAAAATAAACCAAAAGTTATTGAGAGAACACGGCGGTTTTTCACGAGATTCTAGAAAAAAGACCCCGAGAGAATATCTCGCTGGCGACAAAAGACTATTGAATATTTTCGAGAAAGCTAAAACTTTTGATTCTCGTTACTTCAAAGACGACTACCGGCCATCATATGAAAAATACAGAGAGCTGGTCGCTAAAGAAGATTCTCTGGTCACTAACTATTACCACTGGCTGTGAAAGTATCAGAAAAAATTTTCCGGCTCTAAAATATCGGTCTGGGGAAAATTCTGTTCTGTTGTTTTCAAACGCGGAGATTATGAGAAAAAAAAGGCTATTGCGACAGCGCAAGAGTTAAGCGAATTTTATGATGCGGCACTAATTCCCGTCTTAAACAGCGCCTTGATTGATTTCGGAAAATTCTGGTTTAAAGAAAAATGCCGCTGCACCGAACAAGGCGTAATTTGGAAAACAACCGTAGACTATTAAAAGAGCTCCTAAAAAGAAGCTCTTTTTTATTTGCCCATATTCGATAACTCCAAGATTCTTAACTATCTAGATCTTCTCGAGCACAGCTATCTCGCGATAGACTTTCTGACCCGGGCGGCCGTAGATTATAGTTTCACGATTATGTTTCTTGATGAATTCGCTCTCTCTCAAACTTTCCGGAATCATATTAAGCAGCTTGAAGCCGGAATAATCCGGAGTCATGGGGCGCTGCCCGTAGAACATCGGCCAGATCATAACGACGCGGCCGCCTGATTGTAAAACCTTGTGGAACTCCTTTAATGACCCGGAATAAAGCTCTTCAAGATTGCTGATAACCGTCTTGAAGGCGATCAGACCTCTCTGGGGACCTAGATAGGGCTCGGTGATGATTGCTTCCACAGAATCACCTTTGATGAATTTAGAAAGATCTAAAGTGTTCTTGACGAATAGCTTAAGCTTAACCTCTTCAATCTTATATAGTTCCTTGGTCCAATTAACGTTACGACGCGTATCTTCAACCGCTTTTGCGGATATATCTGAAGCGAATAAATGCTTATACCCCATCATGACCGCTTCACTTATAACAGTGCCTGAACCACAAAACGGATCAATCAAAACGGCGTTCAGATCGTCAACCTGAGCTAGATTAATCATAATCTGTGCCAGTTTCGGCGGCAGCATGCCGCTCATATCATCGCGCGCCGGCCGGCCGAAGTCGCGTAAAGACAAATCTTTGAAAGGCTGAACCGCTAAGGTTTCGCCGATAATGATATTATCTCCATCTCCGGCCAGAATTATCTCGATGCCATTCTTCAAGAGCTTATTCTGAGCGACGACGACGCTGGACAGGGTCTTCTCTCGGCTGATGACGAAACGCGAGCTGACGTTTTCTTCACTGAAATATTTTTTTAATTTCAAACCCAAGTCCTTCTTATTGAACGCCCTCTTGCCATAATCGGAAAAACCAAAATTAAATTTGCTACCGGTCCCGGCCTGGCGGCGCGCCAGTGCCATCTTTCTCAATACAGCCTCGAGATTCTTGTCGTCTCCGGATTTTATTTCCGCCTCAATTCGGCCAATCTTGATCGTGCCTCCTAGGCGTTTGATCAGATTCTCGGCATTTATCTCTCGCGGCGAATCTACGACTAAAAAATCCGTTGCCAAGAGGCGCGGTTCATTAAAATCCATCACGGCTGCCAGTTCGGCGGCGGACAGGGCGGAATTAGTTCCGAGAACGAAGAAATATTTCATAATATAACAATATAATAGTTTTAAGAATAAGTATAGCCGCTCCTGACGACTCTTGTAATTTTAGCGGCTTTATGATAAATTACTTTCATAAGTTAATATTTACTAATATCTTTCCCATATCCCGGCTTTAATGCTCGGATAATTCCGCTAATAATAGACGGAATTAAAGGTATTCTTCTTAACCCAAGTTATGTAAGAATACTTGGGATTTTATTTAATAAGCGGGTATAAACAAATTATTTAAAAAAACTTTAAATAATTTTCAATATCCTAAGACTATAATAACTATGTCAAAAACCAAAACAACTGGGGCAACCCATTACGAGGTGCTTTTCATCCTCCCGAACAGATTCACGGACGATGAAGCTAAGACCGTCAGCGCGAGCGTCGAAAAGATTATCGCTGACAATGGCGGCAACGTCACTTTACGTGAGTATTGGGGCAAGAAACGCCTGGCTTACGAGATAAAACATAATGCCTTCGGGTATTACAGCTTGTTTGAATTTGATCTAGAAGGGAAAAATCTGGCTAAGATCGATACTGCCCTTCGCTTATCTACCGATGTCTTGCGCCATCAGATTGTCGTCAAGAAGGCGAAATCTGCTGAAGCGCTCGCTAAGGAAGCGAAGATCCGCGCGAAAATCGATTCTAAAAAAGCCGCTGACAGCAAGAAGCAGGAAGAAAAAATAAAAACCGCGTCCCCGTCTTCAACCGCTTCTAAGGTCAGCGACAAGAGCGATAAGAGAGCGGAGTTGAAAGATTTGGACGAAAAATTAGAAGGCATTCTTAGTGCCAAAGATTTAATTTAATAATTTAGTCCTCGCTTGAGGACTAGTCCAAAAATATGAACTTAAACAAAGCCATGATTATCGGAAATTTGACTCGCGATCCGGAATTAAGAAATACTCCTTCCGGTCAGAGCGTCGCTTCGTTTTCAGTCGCGACTAACTTAGTCTGGACTGACCAGGGCGGCCAGCAGCAGAAAAAAACCGAATTCCATAATATCATTGCCTGGCGCAAGCTCGCCGAAATCTGCTCCAAGTATCTCCATAAGGGCTCCAAAGTCTATATCGAAGGCAGACTGCAGACGACTGATTGGACCGGACAAGATGGCGTTAAGCGCTATCGCACGGAAATCGTCGCCGATAATATGATTATGCTGGATACCAAAGGCGGATCAACCGATGGAAATTTCAGCGCCCCGAGAGCCGGCAATAATGCCAGTGAACCGGTGATCGAGATTCCGGAAGAACCGATGGATGACGAAGAGATCCGCGTCGAGAATATCCCCTTCTAAATAAAATAATAAAATTATGACTAACAAAAAAACTAAAGAATGTTATTTCTGCGTCAACAATCTCGAAGTTGACTATAAAGATACTCGCACTTTACGCCGCTTCGTCAACTTCTACATGAAGATACTCCCGGGCGCCCGCACTGGCGTTTGCGCTTGGCACCAGAGAAAATTATCCGAGGCCGTCAAACGCTCCCGCGTCATGGCGCTCTTGTCCGCGACTCATAAATAAACTAGCTTCTAAAACTTATGTTGAATTTTAACGAGATTAAGACCGGTAAGGTCATTAAAGTCAACAGCGAGCCGTTCATCATCATCAAGACCGATCATCATAAGATGGGTCGCGGCGGCGCAGTCTTAAAGATAAAATGCCGCAATCTTATTAACGGCAATATCCTCGAGAGGACTTACCAAGGAGCGGAAAAGGCTGAAGAGGCGGAAACCGAAACCAAGAAAGCTAACTTCATGTACAAGGATAAAGAAGAAGCCTACTTCATGGACAATATCAGCTTTGAACAGTTTAATCTGCCCCTGGAAGAAATCGGCGAACCGGCTCAATTCTTGAAAGAAGGCGTCGATGTCGATGTCTTATATTTCGAGAGCCGTCCGGTTTCTATCAGTCTGCCTATCAAGATGGATTTCAAAGTCGTCAGCGCTCCTCCGGGAGTAAAAGGCAATTCTGCCGGCAACGTCAATAAACAGGTAGAGATCGAGACTGGCGCCAAGATTAATGTCCCGATGTTTATCGACGAAGGCGACATGATCCGCATCAATACCGATACCGGAGAATACGTCGAAAGAGCCAACTAAACATACTCAAAAACTGCTCCCGAACGGGAGCGGTTTTTTAGTCAGGCAGCTTTTGTTTGTTTAAGCTCCTGATGATATAATAAGCGTATATGACACTAATGATCATCATTGCTGCTATCCTCTTCCTAGGTCTAGCCTTAACCCGGCTAGATTGGGCAGTTTTGGTTATTATCGCCGCTCTGCCGACCTATCTCATCCGCTTCAATATCTTCGGACTGCCGCTGACTTTTCTAGAAATAATTATTTTTGTAGCTTTCGGCGCCTGGTTCTTCAAATTCTTCATCCCTGGATTAAAAAAACTCATAAGAGATAAAGGCGCTCGAATGAATTATCCCTACTCAATAGAAATAATCTTGATGCTGCTCATTTCTCTCTACGCTGTCGGCACGGCTGGCTGGAGCGCTAGCGCTCTGGGAATCTGGAAAGCCTACTTCTTTGAACCGGCTCTGCTTTTCATCTTATTATTCAATGTCTTCCAAGATAAGAAGAGTTGGCTAAGGATACTGGGCGCTTTTGCTATCTCCGCCGCCGCCGTTTCCCTCTTCGCCGTCTTCCAGCAGGTTACCGGATTATTTATCTCCAATCCTTTTTGGGCGGCAACAGAAACGCGGCGCGTCGTCTCTTTCTTCGGTTATCCTAATGCCGTCGGCCTATACCTCGCTCCTCTCGTGATAATCATGAGCGGCTGGCTAGCTTCCCTGAACTGGGAAGATGGAGTATTGTTTCATGACAGAGAAAAGAAGATATTCTTAGTCCTGACTATAATAATTTCGATCTTGGCTATCTATTTCGCCAAATCTGAAGGCGCTTTGATCGGTCTAGCCGCCGGCTTCTTCATCTTCGGATTATTCGCCGGCAAGAAATCCAGAATAGCGGTCCTGGGGTTGGCTCTGCTCATCGGCGGCGGCGCGTATGCTTATGCTCCGGCCAGAAATCTGATCATTGAAAAAGCAACTTTAAGCGACTTATCCGGCAGCATCCGCCAGCAGCAATGGAAAGAAACTTTAAAGATGTTGAATGACTCCCGCCTTATCAGCGGCGCGGGCTTAAGCGGCTATCAAGCGGCTATCAAGCCGTATCACCAGGAAGGTATTTTCTATAACAGCGATAATCTTCCCGACTTCGACGCTCAGCTGCGGGCTAGCGCCGAGATGCGCGCCAAGTATTGGCAGCCGACCGAAATTTATCTCTATCCCCATAACATCTTCTTAAATTTCTGGAGCGAACTGGGTCTAGCCGGCGCTTTGCTATTTATCTGGATAATCGGGAAATATCTATTTTTAACTTTTAGAGTGAGCCAAAAATTAAAAAAAGAAAAAGACACGGATAAATATATCGCTCTCGGATTATTCGCGGCTATGATAGCGATTATCGTCCACGGATCGGTAGATGTGCCTTATTTCAAGAATGATTTAGCCGCCATGTTCTGGATAATGCTCGCCTTGGGCGCGGCCCTAGACCTAATTCATCGAATGAACAAAAAATAATATGAAAATGATCCTGCAGAAAGCGATCGCCACGAGCGGATATTGTTCCCGGCGCAAAGCCGACGAACTGATACGCGCCAGCTTCGTCCGCGTTAACGGCGAGATGGCGACCATCGGCGATCAAGCCGATCCGGAAAAAGACAATATCACTATCAAGGGGAAAAGCCTGCCCGGCCCGGAAAAGAAGATTTATATAAAACTCAATAAGCCGCTAGATTATACTTGTACCAACAAAAGCTTCAAAGGAGAAAAAAATATCTTTGATCTTATTGATATTCCAGAACGCCTATTTACGGTTGGGCGCCTGGATAAAGACAGCCATGGATTGATCCTATTGACTAACGACGGCGACCTGGCTCAGCGCCTAGCGCATCCTAAGTTCCAGCATGAAAAAATGTATGAGGTTAAGGTCCGCGAGGAAGTTAAGAGCCCGCAAGCGGTGATGAATAAGCTCATGAAAGGCATCGATATCGGCGAGGGCGACGGCACCGCTCGAATCAAGAGCGTCAAATATTTACAAGATCGCGTTTTTATAATAACCTTAACGGAAGGAAAGAAGCGGCAGATCCGGCGCATGTTCGACTGGATCGGCCTCAAAGTCATCGATCTGCAAAGAATCGGCCTAGCGGGCCTAGGCATAGGGATACTGAAAGAAGGCACTTGGACTTATCTCAGCAAGGAAGAAGTTGAGAAATTGAAGCGCTTGACCGAGAAAGACGAAAGGCCGCAGCGCAAACAAGTTAAAAGATTTTAATAACTATTCATAAATCATATGAAAAATTCTAAATTAATAATGATCGCGATCCTGAATTCCTTGGGCGTCGCCGTCTATGTCTTTCTGGTGTCGCTGATAATGAATCATGGCTCAAAAATCTTCGGCGAAAAGGATACCGCCATCACGCCCGTCGCCGTCCTGCTGTTATTCGTCCTCTCCGCCTTAGTAACCAGCGGCTTGGTCTTGGGAAGGCCGATCATGCTCTATCTGGACGGTCAGAAAAAGGAAGGCGTAAAGCTCCTAATCTATACCGGCCTGAGCTTATTCGTCTTAGTGATCCTGACATTCTCGATAATGGCGCTGATGAAATAATTTTCATACAAAAGGAGACGTGGCAGAGCTGGTTGAATGCGCCGCACTCGAAATGCGGTATACCCGAAAGGGTATCAGGGGTTCGAATCCTCTCGTCTCCGCAAGACTGGAAGACTGACTAATAATTATGCTTTACGAAGACAGATTATACGGCAATATTGAGATAGATGAACCGGTCATACTGGAGCTGATCGCCTGCCCGACCATTCAGAGATTGAAAGGGATTGATCAAGGCGGATATTTTGAACCTCACGTTCCCGGCTGCGCCCACTCTCGTTTTGAACATTCCCTGGGCGTTTACCTACTTTTAAAAAAATTTGGAGCAACGCTTGAAGAACAGATTGCCGGACTGATTCATGACGCCTCTCATGCGGCTTTTTCTCATTGCATAGATTATGTCCTCGATGCCGGCTCGCAGAAAGAGCATAATCATCAAGACAATATCTTTGCAGACTTCATCAAACAATCAGAGATTCCGGAAATTCTCAAAAAATATAACTTTAGCCCTGACTTCATAATCGATGATGCCAACTTCCCCCTTAAAGAAACGAAATTGCCGGACTTATGCGCTGACCGGATCGATTATTCCCTGAGAGGGGCGATTGTCTTCAAGGAAATCGAAGACGGACAATATTTTCTTGATAATCTAGAGACTGAAAATAACCGCTGGATCTTCAAAGATTTTGCTAGCGCCAAAAAATATGCCGAACTTTTCTGGAAGCTTAACAGCGTCTATTACGCCGGCCTGCCGACGGCCGCTATGATGAAGACTGTCGGGGATTGCTTGCGTTATGCGCTTAAACAGGGATATATAACCGAGAATGACTTATATACGACCGATGAGGAAGTGTTAGCAAAGATAAAATCGCATCTATCCACTGATCAAAAATTGGAATTGCTGTTCGATAAGATGAATAATAAAGTCGGTTTCAAAAACGACAAAGATGATTATGAATCTAGGATATTCTGCAAATCGCGGATAGTCGATCCGCTCTGCCGGCATGAGGGAAAGATCAAGAGGGTTTCAGACATAGACTCGGGATGGAAAGAGATAGTCGAGCGCGAATCCGCGCCTAAAGAATATCATTTAAAATTTGATAAATAGAAAGCTGCCGATATGTATCCCCATTAAAAACAACCCTAGCCGGGTTGTTTTTTATTTCATAACAAGATCGGATTAAATTATTTGTCTTCCTTGGGGACGCCCATATAAAACAGCACCGGAACCATAAAAAGCGTCATAAAAGAAGAAAGAGCGAGGCCGAAAATAATTACGCTTCCTAGGGAGACCCAGACCGGATTGGACAGCGTGATCGGCAATAGCCCGAAGATAGTGCAGATAGAAGTGATGAAGATAGCTTCCAAGCGAGACTTCCCGGCATCGACTATAGAATCTAGAAATCCGATACCGCTTTTCAGATTAAGATCGATCTTGTCTACCAGCATGATTGCGTTCTTCACTACGATGCCGAATAATGCCAAGACTCCAATCAGCCCCGGGAAGCTCAGAGTCACGCCAGCCAACCCCAGGCCGATAAATACCCCGATAAGGGACATCGGGATGGCTGCCAATACGATGAACATCTTGCGGAAAGAATTGAACTGGATGACCAAAGTAATCATTATTAGTATGATAGCGATAGCCATGGCGATCATGATCGATTGCTGGGATTCCTGGCTCTGTTCATTCTCCCCCCCGTAAGAAATAGAATAACCTTGCGGGAACTGATAGCTAGCGATACGTTTCTGGAAGTCAGCCAAAACCAAGGTAGAGTTAGTCTGAATATTGACGTTCGCCGTCAAAACAACAGTACGCTTCTGATCAATATGTTCGATCTTACTCACGCCAGGATTTAATTCTATAGTGGCCAAATCTTTTAAGAACACCGGACGCCCGGACGCATTGACGATCTGTAAATTCTGTATAGAAGTCAGATTGGGAATATTTTCCGAGGCAAACGTGGCGATTATCTTCACCTCCTTATTATCTTCGATAATGCTGCTGATCTCCGTGCCAGCTAAAGCCATACGCAAAACTGAACCGACATAAGAAGAATTAAGATTATTCTGCGCCAGCTTAACCGGATCAAGTTTGAAAGTATATTGCGGAGCAGTGTCCTTCAAAGAAATATTAGGACTAACTACGCCTGGTATCTGGACCAGCTGGCTCTGCAAATCAGCGGCTATTTTTCCGAGAACCGCGAGATCGTCGCCGCTGACCTGCGCTTGGAAGGCCGCGCCGGACGGCATTCCGCCACTGGCGGCCGAAACCTCGATCTTAGCGCTTTTGATATCGCTTAAATCTTGGCGCATCATATCCATCAGATAGAAAGATTCTTTTCCTCTTTCTTTCTCGGGCTTGAGCGTAATGCTGATAGCGGCCGTATTGTCAGCTGCGGAGTTCTGGGATTGCGAACTGACCGCGCCAGTAACGGTCGTGAACTTGGCAATTTCCTCATACCTGAGCATTCTCTGCTCCACTTGCTGCACGATCTTGTCTGTTTCCGCCAAAGTAAGTCCGGTGGGGGCGGTGATATCTATGTAAATATAGTCGGTATCTTCCACTGGAAAAAATTCGCTTCTGACAATACCAGTAATCGGCAACAATACGGCAAAGATGAGTGCGGCGACAGTAACCACGACGGCCGCCACCCGCTTCTTCTTCGTAGCCAGAAGCTGGCGCAGATAACGTTCATAGAGAGGCAGAAGCCTATCTAATTGCAAGATGCCGTGCATTATCCGGCTCTTAAAGCTGGCGCTGTCGTGGTCTTCCAAATGTTTAACATTATCCTTGATAAGCTGATCATCTTTCCGTTCCCGGATGACGAGCTCTCCGTTAGCCTCTAATTTGTCCTTGCCGGCACCTTCATACCACCGAGCTGCTAATATTCCAATAATAAGGGTCACGGCGGCAATCGCATAGCAAATCCAACCGCCAGCATAAATCAATATGCCGATGGTTAAAATCATTAATCCTTCCAAAAGATAAAATAATTTTTTTGTCAGGCGGACGCGTTCCAATATCGCCGCTAAAGGAGCGTTGATCGTTAAGGCCACCAAAAATGAAATAGCTAAAGTCACTGAGACTGTTATCGGCAAAGCTTTGATGAATTGCCCGATTATCCCGGTAGAAGTAAGTAGCGGCAAGAAAGCCCAAATAGTGACTAGGGTGGTGGTGGCCAGCACGACTCGAAAATCTTTAAGCACTAAAAGCACGGCTTCCTCCGGAGTAAACCTGCCGGTACGCAGATATTGCTTGGTAGCGGAAACCACCACGATAGCGTCGTCCACCAAGAGGCCTAAAGCCAAAATAAGAGAAAAGAGAGAAATGAAATTCAAAGATATATTGAGATTCAGCAAGACGAAAAAAGTGCCGAAAAATATCAACGGGATAGATAACCCGGCAATCAAAGCTTCCTTAGGGCCGACGATAAGGAAAAGAACGCCGAATACCAACAGGAGAGTCAGCAGCATATCATGCTCTAACTGATTGAAACTTTTGTTCACTTCTTCAGCGCCGTCTTGGGTAATCTCATAATTAACCCCGGCATTGAAAGTTTTTACCGTCGCGTCGATCGTGCTCTTGGTCTGATCGACGACTTCCAGGATTGAAGCCCCGGTACGCTTAACGGCTGACAGCGTGATAGCATTGCCAGGCTCGGAGCCGCCGGTCGACAATCTCGCCAAGGTGCTTTTCTTGATAGTAGCGACCGTGACATCGGCTAGATCGCCGATAGCTATTACCCGCCCATCAGCGGTATAACTAGCGGGAATCTTAGCGATAGCGGCCGCCGAGTACACCCGCGAATCTGTCTTGATAGAATATTGATATTTTTCCGCATCAAACGTACCGGCCGGAATAGTAATATTAGCGGCGGCGATAGCGGCATTGGCTTGATTAGCCGAAACGCCGTAAGCCAATAATTTATCAGGATGATAAGCGACCTGATATTCTTTCTCGTCTCCGCCGGAAATGTTCACCTCGCGAATACCGGAAATCTTTTTCATTTCGTCTTCAAGTGTCTCGGCATATTTATACATCGTGAAACCGTCATAAGGACCGGTAATAGCTACTTCTAAGACCGGCTGATCATCAAGCGATATTTCCTTAACGATAGATTCGTTGGCATCGGCGGGCAGATCAACTTTGGCGCTAGCTACCTTATCGCGCAGGCTGCGGATGGATTCCGACATGTCGGCCTTGGTGCTGAATTCTACGGTGATACTGGAAACAGAATTGGAAGAATTCGAGGTCACTTTATCCAGATCCTTGAGCCCGGCAATCTGTGTTTCTATCTTTTTAGTCACCAGTTCTTCGACATCTTCAGGAGAAGCTCCCGGCAAAGTAGTGACCACCACGGCGATAGGAATTTCTACTTCCGGATAGGATTCTCGCGGCAGCGCAAAAAAAGCATATAAGCCGGCGGCGGATAAGAGCAGGATAATCAAGACAACCGACCGGAAATTACTGACAAAATAATTCATCCAGCTTTTTTTCAATTGCGGTTCAAAATCCAGCTTCCCCAGATAAAGCTGTTCGGAGCTTTTTTGTTTTTGATCTTGCATAAAAAATTAATTAATTTTGATCAGCGCCGATTATCTGGATTTTTTGGCCGGCTGAAATATCATAAGCATTCGCGGCTATCTTCATATCATCAGCCAGTCCGCTGGTAATTTCAACATTTTCTCCGCTGACCTGTCCGGCTGTAACGGCAACTTCCTGCGCTTTTTGATCGCCATCTATTATATAAACGACCGCTTTCCCATCAGTAAACCGCACGGATTGAATCGGAATTATATAAGAGTTGGAAACAGCGGCGCCGTCGGTCCCAAGAATATCTACAGAAACATTCTGTCCAATTATCAAGCCGGATTTTTCCGGATCGGAAACAGCGATATTGACTTCGGCCGTCCGCGTCGTCGCATCAACGCTCGGAGCAAAATTAGTAACGATTCCGGCAATTTGAGCTTCGCCAATCTGGACAGGGATATTATTAGAAATCAACGGCAAGTCGGCGCCGCTGACAAAAACTTTTACTTGCAGGCCGCTTTCCTCATTGACTACGGAGGCTACTTTTTGCCCAGAAGTGATGAAGTCGCTATATTTTACCGGCAAAGCCGTGATTATCCCGCTAAAAGGGGTTTTGATCGCAGTTTTTTCATAAGCGGCTTGAGCGGCTTGCCAGCGGCTTTGAGCGATTAATACTTGCGCCTGGGCGGATTTGATATCGGTCGCTTTGGCCGGAGCTTGCTTCAAAGCCAGAGAGGCGGACGCCTGATTAAGCGACGACTCCGAGCTTTTAACGGCCTGGTTATAATTATTGATAGTCGTAATTAACGCATCAATCTTAGTCTTGGCTCCGACAACTATAGCTTGATCGCTGGCGACAACCGCTTTCGCGGCATCAGAGCTGCTGATAGTATACGTCGACAGAGTGGTTATGATATCGCCGAGATACCCGCTTATAAAAGAGAGGTGTTCTAAAGAAGCTGCGGTTTTTTCTTCGATATTGTTTACTGAAGCAGAAGAAACCTCTGCCTGCCATTGTTCCCATAGGCCGTTTATCGCCACTCTCTTGCTTTCTATACTGTCGGTCTGTCCGTTCCATTGGACCGTATCAGCGATAACGAACTTCGGAGAAGATGATTGCGGATTATTGAAAAGATTATTAGTATTAGTCAGAACGACCGTCTCGGCTTCGCTCTTAGCCCGGACAACCTCATTCAACAGATCTTGCCTGGCATTAGCGAGGGAAGTAGAAACCACTTCGACCGCCGCTTGGTTAGTGGCAACATCTTTATCCGTCGCTCCGGCCAAAATACTGTCATAATTCGCTTGCGCCTGAGTAAAAGACCCCTGCGCCGAAGTTAAAGCCGCGGCCGCATCGCGCTGGTCAACGGTCATTAAAACCTGCCCGGCCCGAACCTTATCGCCAATCTTAACGAGAACCTGAGTAAGCTTGCCGCCGGCTTCACTTTTTATATCAACCTGCTGCAAAGATTCTACGGTGCCATTGGCGGAAATCGCCCGAGAATTCTGCGAATAATCACGGACGGCCAGCAACTCCACGGACGGCTGGAAACTGACTTCCGATGACTGGACGGCTTTATTCCTGGCCAGGCGAGTCGCCATAGCAGCGACAATCACGACGGCAACCGTAATGATGATGATTATATTGGAATGTTTTTTTACTGAAAATTTCATAATTAATTTAGTTATTTATCGGTTTTATTAATAAAGAAGCGAGATAATCGCAATACTGTTTCACGGGCGGCTGAGGTTTTCCCATATACGCGCCGATGACATAAGAATGGAGATTATTAAAAATTATAGTTTGCGCAATCCGCGGGTCCTTGACGTTATATCTCTTTAAGAACTTCAGGCTCTGCTCATGTGTTTCGTAAATCATCTTTAATACTTGCTTAAAGAAGGGATGGCTATTTTTCGGCATTTCCATGCGAATGGCGGAAATTCCAGCCGTTAAAGATATACTGATAAAATCCTGGCATATTCGACTGCAAATCTGCCGGCCGTTTTTTCCGTTATCACGTTTCATATTGCTGATAGCCGAGTCAGAAAGCTTCTGCCAAACATCCAGCGTCACAGTAGCGAATAAATCTTCCTTATTCTTAAAAAAATAATAAAGGGAAGATTTATTAATGCCGACCTGGTCGGCAATCAGATGCATGGACGCCAATTCGTAGCCATTCTTGGCAAAAGTCTTTTTGGCCATGGCGATGATTTTGGCGCGCGTCGGCATCAGCTTATTTTTTTGTTTTTTAATCATAATTATCGCTTGCATCTTTTACCGACCGAGCGGTTGGTAAACGTAATATATTATAGTCTAATCGAGATATTCTGTCAACTAGGGTCGCCCTTGTAAATCAAGCCTTATTAACATATAATTTTATTAAATGGATAAAAGAATTAATTGATACAAGATATGAAAGCTAAAAATCCGGTCATACTAATAATCAGAGACGGCTGGGGCTATCGAGCCAATAAGGATAAGAACGCTATCGCTCAGGCCGACGTCAAGAATAATGATTACTATTGGAAGAATTATCCGCACGGCCTATTACAATGCAGCGGTCCAGCCGTCGGCCTTCCGGCCGGCTATCAAGGAAACTCAGAAGTGGGCCATATCACTATCGGCAGCGGCCGCATCATCTTTCAGACTATGATGCGCATCGATGCCGCAATCGCTACTGGAAAATTCTTCAAGAATACGGTATTCTTGGACGTCATCGACAGCTGCAAAAAGAAGAACACTTCCCTTCACCTCATCGGCTTACTCCAAAATCAAGGCGTCCACAGCCACATCAAGCATCTTTTCGCTTTGCTTGATCTATGCGCAAAAAAAAGATTCAAGAATGTCCTTATCCACGTCATCACCGATGGCCGCGACGCGCCGATAACCGAGAGTCTAAAACATCTCAAAGCTTTAGAGAAAAAATTAAAATCGGTCGGCTTTGGCAAAATCGCTACTGTCAGCGGCCGTTATTATGCCATGGATCGGGATAAGCGCTGGAATCGCACTAAGCTGGCTTATGATTGCATCGCTCTCGGCCAGGGAGAAGCTTTCTCGTCCGCCTTTTCTTATATAAAACAATCTCATAGCCAAGGAGTCGGGGATGAATTCATAAAACCGGGACACGACTGCGGATATGAAGGATTCCAAAAGAATGATGGCGTCATCTTTTTCAACTTCCGCACCGATAGGCCGAGACAATTAACCCAAGCTATCGTCGAAAATAAGTTTATCGGCTTTAAGCGAAAAAAACTTAATGTAAAATTTGTCGCCATGACCGAATATTACCGGCCGATGGAAGCGCCGGCCGCTTTTCCCGACATCGCTCTTAAAAATCTGCTCGGCGAAGTCATATCCAATCATAAATATAAGCAGCTGCGCATCAGCGAGACCGAAAAATATGCCCATGTAACCTTCTTCTTCAACGGGCAGAAAGAGACTCCATATACTGGAGAAGAACGAATATTGATAAAGTCTCCGCGTGTCGCGACCTATGATCTCAAGCCGGAAATGAGCGCACCAGCTATCGCCAGGCGCTTAGTCGCAGAATTAAAAAAGAAAAAATATGATTTTGCGGTCGTTAACCTAGTCAATGGCGATATGGTCGGGCATACCGGTAAGGCCACGGCTATAATCAAGGGGCTGGAGGCTGTCGATAAGGCTACCGGAGAAATAGTAACCGCCGGGTTAGCTAATGGCTATACGAGTCTGATATTTGCCGATCACGGCAATGCTGAAGATAAGACGCCTAAATTCGCTACTAGCCACACCATTAATCCCGTCCCGCTGATAATAGTCTCGGGTGACCAGGAGCTGAAGAAAATAAGGATTAAGAAAGATATCGGCCTGCAGGATATCGCCCCAACGGTCTTAAAGATAATGGACATCAAGAAGCCGAAAGAGATGGAAGGGCAAGCTGTTTTCTAAAAATTCAGCTGATGCGTCTCCATAGTTCAACGGATAGAACGTGAGCTTCCGGAGCTCAAGATGAGGGTTCGATTCCCCCTGGGGGCACAAACAAAAAATAGCGGCTATAAAATCGTTATTTTTTATGTTATTAAGATTTAAAATTTAATCATCCCTAATATGGAAAAATTTTCCAACATAACTTCAGAAAACAAGATAGAAAAACCTAGGATGAAAGAAGGGGTTGATTTTGTTTTTGAACAAAACCCGGAACTTGTACAAATTGGGACAAAGGAACAATATTCTGAATATTTAGATACAATATTTCCTGAAAGTGAGTTAAAAGATATTGTTTATCATGGAAAACAAAAAGAGGCTATTTTTTTAAAAAAAGAAAAATCAATGAATCCAGATTATAATGAGGATGTAATATCTGCTCTTGGTATATTTTTTACACCAGATAAGGGATTAGCTGATACTTATGGAAAAACAAGAAGCTTTAATGATAATAAAACTGGGGCAAGAGAAACTATCTCTAGCTTAATTAATTTAAAAAATCCATTAAGATTAGATTTAGATGATTATAAAGAATTATCTGAATATGATTTAATAAAAGAAACATATCAACAAATATCAAATTATAAAGGGGATGGATTTATTGTTTTAAATGTTCCAGACATTGACGAAAGGACTGAAAATGGATGGTCGTTCCAAACTCAAATTGGCGTATTCGAACCAGAACAAATTCATGTACTAGGTTCTAAAAATGATGTAGATAATTTTAAAAATTTTGTTGAACATTATTCATAGATAATATTACTTAAAGAAAGGGAATTATCCAAGAAAGCAACTAGTTCCAAAATGGAACTAGTTCAAAATGAAGCTGGTAGACAAGTAAAGCGTCAAGTAGTATAAAGTCTCACTACCCGGGCTCGGCGGCGCACGAGTGCGCATCGCCTTCGCCTTTCTCGCCCCGCCCTTTTCAACAAAAATAAAATAAACCTGCCGCAGGGCAGGTTTATTTTATTAGCGGAATGGACGGGGCTCGAACCCGCGACCTTCTGCGTGACAGGCAGACGCTCTAACCAACTGAGCTACCACTCCAAGGTCTTAAAAAATGGCCATTTTCATTCAGCCACAGGAAAATCATAGCAAAAAGATTTCATCTTGTCAAAACTCCAACCAATCTGCTAAAACCCCGAAAAACCTTGCCAGAACTAGCAATATTCGCTATAATTAAATCAGTAAAAATGGCTATTAGATGGCTTTTTTAATTTATACTAATATGGACAAAGAACTAGACGCTAAGACAATCAAAGAGATAGAAACTCAGCTCTTAGCCAAGAGAAAAACGATTGTGGATGACTTGAGCGGCCTATCCCGCCAAGATTCTCATGAGGCTGACGATCTGAACGCTAAATTCCCGGAATATGGGGATAAGCCGGATGAAAACGCTCAGGAAATCACTGATTATTCTACTGATATCATGACTGAAAAGGTTCTAGAAAAGAGCCTGGAGGATATTGATAAGACTCTGGGACGCATCAAGGACGGCACTTACGGAACCTGCAAATACTGTGGCAACCCGATTGCGCCTAAGCGCCTCTTAGCGCGCCCGACAGCTAATTCTTGCGTTAACTGCAAGACCGAGCTTCAAGAAAATGAATAAACTGATCTCAAAAATAAAGCTCCAAAATATAGCTATTTCCTTTGGTATAGCTATATTTTTTATGACCGACCGTTACCTAAAAATATTAGCTCAAGGCCTTGATTCAGAAACTTATTTTAAACTGATCGGCGACTGGTTCGTTTTTCGCTTCACCCCCAACCCCTATATCTCATTTTCTCTGCCTTTTAGCGGTATTTTATTAAATATTACTGTAATTTTAATAATATTCGGCCTGATTTATTATATTTTTTATTTAATATTAAGCAAAAAAAGTCAAAATTTAGGCCTATCTGAGCGCAAAAACACTATTATTATATTGACAATTATATTATTTGGTGCTATAAGTAATATACAAGATAGACTGGTTTACGGCTATGTCGTCGACTATTTAGAGCTCCGTTATTTTACAGTCTTTAACCTAGCTGACGCTATGATAAGTCTAGGGGTGGTAATTTTAATCATAAAGACTCTAAAAGCTGAAAAATAATATGTTCAACAGTTTCGCCATTAATAAGATAGAAAGGGGCTGCTCTTCCCCGGAAAATACCGGGACGCGTTTAGAGTCAGAATTTATCGGCGAGGTTGACGGCGTCAAGTATAAAGAATTAGCTTACGATTTTTTACACAAAGAGAATGAAGTGAAGGCTATTTCCTCGGAAAATCAGTTTGAACGCAGAATGATGATTAAAGAGGCTGCCCAGAAAGAATTCGAAAACGCCCTAGATCTAGCGGACAAGCATAAGTATATTGATTATAAGAATTCTGTAAAGCTAGTAGAACAGTCTCAACTAGGAAACCCCGAAAGACCGAGCCGATTTTTCAGTGGCGCTCTATACAAGAAGGTGAAAGAGCGTTTTGAAGACAAGTATATTCTGAAATTCTTTACCGCTACCGGCGGAACCCATCTCGATGTCGTCCATGGCGTCGATGGTTTCTTTAAATTATATGACAAAGAGAACGGCCAGGAATTAGCCATGGCTACCATAGATCTAACTGGAAATTCCAATAAAAATACGGCTCGGGCTGACGTCTTAATAAGCGTCGGCCAATACGACCGAGAAAAGTATGATCCGAGCCAAAATAATGAAAATTTCGATAAGAATTTCTTTGATGAAAAAATAGAAAAATTCTCAGAAATGATCACCCAGGCTTTGATAGAAAATTACCAAAATAGATAATATAAAAGTTATTAGTATCCACCTTAAAAACTAAAAATTGAATCAAGCACAAGAAGACGGTTCTATCGAACCAGAGCTCTTGGCCCCATTTAAGCTGATAACGAGCGTCAGCCGTTATCGTTGCGATTGCGGCCATATTTCCGAAATACCCCTAAACAGCGCACAAGCGTTCATTAGGACCATGGGAATATTAGGAGCTTTTCCGGAAATAATTCTTGCTGGCGATGAAGATCTTAAGAATTATTATTTTAAGATCAATCATTGCAAATTATGTCGCCAGAAGAAAAGCGGCGAAAAAATTTTAATTCAATTAAAGTTATTAAAACAGGGGCTGAAATAAATATTCAGCTCCTTTTCATTTTCTAAAATATTTTATTGAAGCCAAAGATCTAATAGGCTTGCACTATATCCGCGTCGCTCTGGATTATCTTGAAAGCCGTTATTTCTCCGGCGTTATCTCTCTCTAAAACCTGGACTCTCGTGCTGGTCGCCATACGCCGCCGAATCTTGTCGGCATCAGCCATCCACTCCAAGCCAACAGGCTGCGCCGCAATTGCGCCAACGCTCTTATAGGAAGCTACCCGCCCATCGTTATCTCTAGAAACGACTTCAAAACTAACTCTCAGATTAAGACCGAGGGCTTTTTTCTCAGCCTCAGTCATTATCTCGGTCGAGGCGTTGGCCCCAGCTGGCATCATCACGGCCTCATTGGCAGCTTGACTATTAACGAGCTTCTGAGCTTTAAAATAACTAAAAGAATAAAAACCTAAAACTAAAAGAAACAGCAATAAAACCAGGATAACCAACAGCTTGATGATTCTTCTGTTCATATTTTTAAATTAAATACTTTTTTAGAAGATTGGATTATAACGAGATTATACCATCAAATCCTTGAACCGACAATGTTATTTTTTGTAAATACCCGAGGATGTGATAATATTATAATAAATTATGCTATTCGATATAATCCATTCATTCGTCAATATTTTTGCCGGCGGCCGCAGCGAGATAAAAACCATCCTCTTTATCCTGTATCTCTTGTTTCTGATTACCCTCTATCTTTCTCTGAGAGGTCGTAGCTTCAAGGCGCTAAAATGGAAATGGTTCGGCCTTAGCCTGCTTATAATGTATCTTTACGGGCTAGGGCTTCATATTTTTCATGTTCTCGCCAATAAGCTCCCGTTGACGACTTTTTTTGTGACCGGCCGTAATGGAGAAATTTCTTGTTCATCCCTCCAGCATACTCATATCGCTAAAGCGGCCATAGCCCAAATATTCTCCTATTTCGACAAGATAAAATTCCCAATGACCGACGCTGGCGGCGCTTATTTAGGCATCATTCCCGGCTGGATTCTCCTTTTTGGATCCCTATTGCTAATCATCCTGCTGCTGCAGGCGGTGCTATATTTTACGACCTCTTTTAAAAAATTACTGGATGACAAGAGCACAAGACAAAAGGCATTTCTAATTTTCGGCTATGCTCTAATCTCTTTTTCTTTAATTAAAACCTCGCTAGACGGAGGGGCATTCGATCGCGGCTCTATCATAAGCCTGATCTTTGTCATTATTTTCATACTGAGAGAGAAAAAAGCGCCGCTCGCTTATTATTACTATATCATCGGTCCGATAATAGGCGCGTTTTTTCTAGCAATCAATTTTTTTAGTCTCGGCGGCCGCGGGACTATCGCCGCTCTCGCCGCTCTGATATTATTATATACGCTGGTTCTTTATGGCAGCGAAAAAAAAATAAAATCATGGATATTATTCCTGCTTTTCCTATTTTTTATGGCGAGCTGGCAAGCCTTTGGCATCGGCAACCGAGAAATCCGCGACTATTCCTCTATAATGTTACCGGCGGGAAGCGAAGCCTATTTTTACGATGAGCAGAGCCAAGAAACAAAAATATTAATAACCAAACAGCCCCAATCCATCAGGCAATTAGCCAAGAGCCTCCGTAAGAACGTCAGTTATCTGCCGATCGGCGCCCCGGGAATTAATTGCACAAAAAGTAAACCGCGCCCTAAATTCTCCATTACTCTAATTACGAAAGAGCCTCTCGCCAAGAATGCCTTAGCGGCCACGGAAAACATCATGATAATAAACGGAACCTCTTCGGGCTACGGAGAAAGATGGCAGACAGATATGAGAATTCTCCTTAATCCTTGTCTGCTGGAAACAGTAACCATCCTGAACGGAGAGCTTACTAAAAATGGCCTTAACGACTATCTGCTTATAAACCCGATATTTTATGGTAGTTCTAACATTTACTAATTTCTTCACCTATTTCTTCATCGCCTGGAGCGCCAACATCTCTTTGAATCTTTTATACGTGGTCAAGAGATACGCGCCTGACTTTAAGCACCTTAATTATCCTCTCGATTTCAAAACTAATTTTCGCGGAGAACGGCTGATAGGCGATTCAGTAAATATCATCGGACTAATATTCTGCCTGGCGATAAGCCTGGCTGTATACTCGGCAACCGCAACGATAATCTGGGCCAGCATCCCGGTTATAGTCTACGTCGGCAACCTGCTCGGAAGCTTCATTAAGAGACGAATGCATCTGAAAAGCGGAGAGTTTTTACCGATTATCGATCATGGCGACTATATGCTTCTTTTAGGAATAGTTTTTACATCCCTGCATTATATCGAACCCCTCTTCGCCATTCTAGCCATTCTGCTCACATATATTCTGCATCCAATCGCGTGCCTCGTCGCCTTCAAGTTTAAGCTACGAGAAAACCCGTATTAATCTAGCATTCGAACGCCAAAATATCCCGCTAACAAAAAACCTCTTTTTAGAGAGGTTTTTTATTTATCAAATCTGATTAATCTTGTTGTTCTAATACTTTTCAATCGTATCCGTAGCGGTTCTCATAATCCGATACTCGACAATCCGACCGGAATCGTCTCTCTTCAAGACTTGGATATTGGTGCTAGTGGCCAATCTTTTATTAATCTTATCGGCATCGCTCATAATGTCCGTAGCTATAGGCTTCGGCTCTTCTACCCCAAGAAGAATATAAGAAGTGGGTACTCCTAATTCATTCCGGGAAATCACCTCAAAGTTACCGAGATGATAAAGCCCGAGAGAGAGCTTCTCTTTATCCGTCATAATATCCTTAGTGGTACTAGCAGTCGGGGCGTTATTGCCTATCCATGAACCAAACAGGCGGTTGCCCAGTCTTTTGTTTAATAAATAGGCGGCCAGGACGAGAACTAGTAGGATAAAAATTATTTGGATAGAGAGCTTGAGATATTTCTTGTTCATATTTTGAATGATTATTTTTTAAAGCCGTTGGCCGCGATTAGGTGCCGAAGGGGCAGTCTTGAGCGCAAGAACCATAATCTTCGCAGTATCCGTCGCAGTATCCGTCGCCGCACCAGCAACCACTAAAGGCGCTGCCGCAGTTTGTATAAGGATAGCAATCAAGGCAATCGGATATAAAAACATCATGATCTTCGCAGATACAGTCATTATCGCAATAAGCGTCGCAATCTGTGCAATCCTGTCCCTCGTCTTGATCGCAGACTTCGTCATAATCGCAAGGCCCCCCGGTATAGACGCAGGTGCCACAATCCAGAGGGTCGTTGGCGCAATTTTCGCCGATAAGAGGCGAACAGATGAGGTCTCCGTAACAGGCCACAGGAATGAGATAAGTAGAATTTTTAAAAGCGGAAAAATTAGCAAATTCAGTAGACGTCTTAGTCGGAACGAAATAATCGATACCGACTATATGAGACGAGTCGGTTCGGCTATCGCCGGTAATGTTATTAATACAGACTCCGGTAGCATGCACAGTCGTAGCGTTGTCCATGAAGAATACAGGCATACTCAGCGCGTTTTGTTGAACATCATAACCGGTAAGCGGGTTATTAAGCGCAAAAACTACCACCGGAATAAGAATCAAGATTGCTAGGATGGCCAGGCTCACAAATTTGAAACGCAAGACGAATGATTTCATACTTTTTAAAAATTGAGATTTGAGCATATTTTTTAAAATTAACTCTAATAAGATAATACCATTTTTCCATTAAATCGACAATGCTATTTATCCCCAAGAAAAAAGGACGCTTATTTTAAGCGCCCTTTGATATCCTAATTCTTTAACAACCTAATGCCAGCCGCGATGTTTCTCGGGTAATAGCCCCCAATGGCTAACCAGGAATTGTGGTGGTCAATGTCCACCAGATAAGCATCTAGAGGCCCAACCGTCGTGGCGCTCCACCATATAGCGTCTTCTCTTAAATTCATAAAAACAAATTTAAGAGTTATGGGGTCATGAGCAAAACCTCCATTCGGTAACGCGGTAAATCCTGTGCTGTTATTCCCGGGTATAGCCGGACTAATCCAATGGGCTAAACCCGCTTCCATTAAGGCCGGTCCTGAGAGCCAGTAGTGACCCAGAAAATTATCCAAGGTGACAAACTCGTAAGTTGTCGGGGTGTGCCAACCGACAATGAAACCTCTAGGGTCAACGGCGGCATAATGATTATACAACGCGCCATAGACTTCTCCGAGCTCAGGGTCGTTATTGTAATAACAATAATTTCCAACAGTCAGAGTTTCCCAGGCATCAGGATCAATTATATTGGGGATGGGATCGCCATTGGCGTAATGAGTAGCCTCAAGGTTCTCTCTTAGCCAAGTCTGGGTGCCTATGGTAACCGCGTGATACAGATTGCCATCGTAGTCAGCTACCGCGTAAGTGAAAAATTCCTTGATGTCGCTAATGGTGTCCCCGGCTTCGTTAGAAGCTTTAATCCTGAAAACATATACGGTGTTCTTTTGTAAATCCGAGAGATCGTAACTTAGATCAATCGAACTTTGACCGCTGTAGGTTTCGGATAAAAGGATAACTTCCCAGTCAACACTGGTTTTTTTCTTAATCTCGAAAGAAATGTAAGTATCTTTCTCATTCGGGATGACCGACGCTGCAATAACAGCATTAGTAGTGTCGACGCTAATGACGTCCTTAATTATCACCGCTGGCTTTACCAGAACAACTGGGGGCGGCTCATAGGGATCATCGCAGCTGGAACAGGAAAATAAGGAGAAGATCGACAATAAAATCATCACGACGACGAAAGCCGCATGGGCTCTCAAGCCGTCAGGTTTACGGTTTGTTTTCATGAATAATATCGTTTTGGTTATTTTTTTGTTAACGTCCTTTTTAGCCTATTTTTAACTAATATAGGTTAATTATATTATACTACTAAATTTAGATTTTGTCAATGACGACGAAAACAGGCATAAACTTCGAATCCCTGTCGTACCGACAGAAATTAAAATAACGACCTCTTCGGGTCGTTATTTTAACTTTGTGGGCGCACAAGGATTCGAACCCTGGACCCCTTCGGTGTAAACGAAGTGCTCTAACCAGCTGAGCTATGCGCCCTCTTGGCGCTTAGCGCCACGGTATCTGAGCGTCTGGTGGGCGAAAGAGGACTTGAACCTCCACAGCCTTGCGGCCACAAGCACCTCAAGCTTGCGTGTCTACCAGTTTCACCATTCGCCCGACGGAAAAAGCCGTTAATTACTTAACGACCTTCTCTTTCAATTTTTTCTTATAGCCATCGCGGAGATAATAAAGCTTAGCGCGCTTGACAGCGGCTTCTTTCTTGATTTCGATCTTGGTGATAGTAGGCAGATTCAGCGGAAAGATCTTCTCCACGCCGATACCTTCGGACATCTTTCTGACCGTAATAGTCGCCCCAGCCTCCTTATTGTGCTTGCGGGCGATAATCATGCCTTCGAAATACTGAATTCTCTCTTTTTCCTCTCCCTTAGAATTCAATTCTTTAATCTTCTGATGAACTCTGACGGTCATCCCGGGTTTGAGTTCTAATTTGGTCTCAACCATATTGTTGATAATTATATAAACGAGATTGATTAGATCTCGTTTTTTGAATGCTTATTAATAAGGCAAATCTTGTCTAATATTATAATTAATTTTTCTTATTGTCAAGCCTTTCCTGAACCGCTTTTAAAACCAAAGAAAAAACTTGATCAGGGGTCAGGTCTGTCGTGTCCAGATAGAAATCATAGTTGTTTCTATTAGTTACATCAATGCCATAATATTTTAAATAACGTCCGTTGTCACTGGCGGTTCTTTCTTTATTACTAGCCAAAACATCTTGCCATGTAGCCAAATTATCACCTTCGTTTCGGCTATTTTTATGTTGCACAGCGCCAAAAATACGTTTTGCTCCCTCCTCTGAATCAACATCTAAAAATATCTTAAAAGAATGGGGGATAAAATACCAAGAAGTTCTTCCTTCTATGACAAAATTATCTTTATCCTTGCCCAATTCTCTTTGATATTCATCAACCTCTTTGTCCTTATCGGGGCTACTTTCATTTAATTTACTGTAAGCCATCACGTCCACTCCGTGTTTACTGGCCATTTCCCTCCAAATTCTTCCCATATAATAGCGCTGCCAGCCTAATTTCTCGGCCAACATCTGCGCGACTGTACTCTTGCCTGAACCCGGGGCTCCGCTCAAAGAGATGATCATAATGATTCTTTTTACTTTTTCGTTATTATTGTCTATGATATATAGTATACAAAATAATCCAAGAAAACAAATGTATCTAGAAAAACTGGAAGTTCAGGGTTTTAAATCCTTTGCTCATAAGAATAAGCTCATCTTCTCCGGATTGATCGATAAACAGAAAAGAGGCCTGACGGCGATCGTCGGTCCGAACGGTTCCGGAAAATCAAACGTCGCCGATGCCGTCCGCTGGGCCTTAGGCGAACAAAGCCTGAAGACCTTGCGCGGTAAAAAAAGCGAAGATATCATCTTTTCCGGCTCCGACCAGAAAAGCCAGCTCAGCCTAGCCGAGGTGTCTTTATATTTGAATAATGCCGAAGCTCTTAAAAATAAAGCTGACGCCCCCGAAACGATTGAAAAAGAAAGCGATCTTGATCAGTTGATTGCCAGCTGCGGCGAAATCGTCATCACCCGCCGCCTCTATCGGAGCGGCGAAAGCGAATATTTATTAAATAACAACCGCGTCCGGTTAGCTGATATCCAGATGCTTCTGGCTAAAGCCAATTTCGGACAGAAAACCTATAGCGTCATCGGCCAAGGCATGGTCGAAAATTTCTTGAGCTCTTCAGCCGCTGATAGGAAAGATTTCTTCGACGAAGCGACCGGCGTCAAGCAATTCCAGATCAAGCGCGATTCCGCTCTGAATAAGTTAGAGAATAGTTATGAAAATCTTCAGCAAGTCGACATGCTGCTTTCAGAAATTAAGCCGCGTCTCAAGAGCTTGACTCGCCAAGTCGAAAAATTAAAACGCCGCGGCGAAATAGAATCAGAATTGAAAGGCGACCAATTAAATTATTATGGCTATCTCTGGCAGGATATCAATAAGAAGCTCGATTCTTTCAATGCTCGCTTCTTAGAAAGCGAGAGATTGAAGCTGGAACGCGAAAAAAAATTAGATAAACTTAATGAAGAACTGAACAAAATCAGAAATACTGATAATTTCCGAGAAATAAATGAATTGACTCCGCGCCTCAAGGATTTAGAAGCCAGAAAAAATCAATATCTGAAACAGCTAGCCAAGCTCCAAGCGGAATTAGAAGTCCAATTAGAATCGCAAGGGCAGTTCGACGTCTCCTGGCTGAATAACAAGCAAGGAGAATTAAGCGCTGAATTGGAAAACATGAATTCTGAGATTGCCGCTAACGAAAAAAATAATTCTTCTAAAGATGAGACGGCTCTTAATGAGGAGTTACACTTCATTAATCAAGAAATAGAGAAAGCTAATGATATTAGGAGAAAAATAAATCAGCTGAACGCGGAAAAAGATCAATATCTGCGGCAGATATCTAAGTTAGAAGCTGTGCTCGAAGCAAATCTGGAAATCCAGGGGCAGTTCGATGTTTCTTGGCTAAACAATAAGAACGAAGAGCTAACTAAAGAACTCGACGAGCTGTCTCGGGAGATTGAACGCCTCCGTTCGGAAAATAATCAGGCCGAAAAGATAGATCTGGAAAACAAGCTGAGCGCTATCCAGGAAAAACTGGGCCACTTAAATGCGGAAATAGAGACTATTAATAAAGAACTGAAAAAAGAGAGCACGGCTGGTAATCAGAACGAAGAAATCAGCCGCGTCATCGATGAATTCCTAAAACAATTAGATACCATCGGCCATGAAAGCGATTTAGAAAAGATAAAGAAGATGATCGCCTCTGCTAAAGCTGAATTTAAAGGCAAGATCCAAGCGCTTATCTCCGGCGGCCATGGCGACGATATCCAGCGAATAAAAGATATTCAGACGGAAATTATCTCCCTGACTGAAGAGCGTCAAGAAGCTAATAACCGCTTGAATGACGAAAGATTACGCCTGTCTTCAGTTAATGAGCGCTTGCGTTTACTGGAAGACAAGGAGAAGCAGACTAGCCGAGAGATAATCGACATTAAAGCCAAGCTCGACAAAGCCCAGATAAAATTCGACGCTTCTAAGATCGAGAATGAAAAATCTGAAATAAATAAAAAAATAATAATTTTAGAAAAAGAGACGACTGAATTAGCCAAAAATGACCGCCTGGCGGAACTGAATGAGAAGAGGCAGGCGGCTTTATCCAAGATTCAGGACTATCGCCTTAAGGCTTCGGCCATAGACGAGCGTTTGCGTATGCTGCGCGCCAAGAAAATCCAGAGCGAAAAAGAAATTGAAGATATCAAAACTAAGATCTCCAAGAGCCAGATTAAATTCGATGCTAGCGGCATCGAAGTCGAGAAAAAAGAGATCAATGAAAAATTAACCGGCCTGAACGCTGAAATAAAAGAAATAGAAGATAAGCTCGAAGAGCTTAACCGCGAAAAAGATAAGGAAAAAACCCAGATGTTCGAATGCCAGAAAAATATCCAAGCGCTCCAGGCAGAAGTGAATGATATTTCTGATCAGCTTAACGGCTTGAAGATTGAGGCGACCCGCCAAGAAACGAGACTGGAAGACTTGGAGGCTAATATCCGCGGCGAGGAATTGGATATTTCCGAAATTAAAGATTATCGCACGGCTGAAGCGGCTATTGATGTTAATCTTTTGCAGAAACGCCTATCCAATAATAAGAACCAGTTAGAACAAATCGGCGGCATTGATCCGGAAGCAGAGAAAGAATATCAAGAAACCAAAGAACGCTATGATTTCCTGAGCGGCCAAGTCGAAGATCTCGACAACGCCATCAAGTCTTTAGAGGAGATAATTTACGAACTGGACTTGAATATCAAGGACCGCTTCGATGCCGAGTTCAAGGTCATCTCCGAGAAATTTAATGAATATTTTAAAATCCTCTTCAGCGGCGGCAATGCCAAAATATCCAAAGTCATGACAGAAGATCTTGAAAAAGAAGAAGCGAAGAACATCCCCGCCGCTAAAGCGGAAATAAGCGGCCTAACTCCGGCTGAGGTGGAAATAAAGAGCCAGACGGACGAAAAATTGAAAAAAATAAAATTCCTCAAAAAGCATAACGCTGTCGGCCTGGCCGGCATCGAAATCCAGGCTACTCCTCCGGGCAAAAAGATCCAAACAGTCACGATGCTGTCCGGAGGCGAACGCGCTTTGACGGCCATCGCGCTTATCTGCGCCATCATCAGCGCCAATCCTTCGCCTTTCGTCGTCCTCGACGAAGTCGACGCCGCGCTTGATGAAGCGAATTCCGAACGCTTGGCCAGCATTCTTGACGACTTATCCAATAAGACACAATTCATCGTTATCACTCATAACCGCGCCTGCATGCGCAAGGCCAGCATCCTCTACGGAGTGACTATGGAAGCGGACGGAGTCAGTAAGCTCCTCAGCGTCAAGCTAGACGAGATTAATCTCGCCGGACGCTAAAGATTTATCGCCGCGATAATACCTGAACCTAATCATTATTTAGAAAAAATTTAATTTTCCTTAAGCCGCCATATTCTAACATAAGACCATCCTAATCAAGGATGGCCTTTTTGTTAAACTGAATAAAAAATAACTTTATAAAAATATGCCTACAAGAATCTGGTCAGCCGCCCTCGACGGCCTTGAGGCCAAGATAATCGCGGTCGAGGCTGATGCCGGCGGCGGCGATTTCGGCCTAATAACTATTGTCGGACTGCCTGACACGGCTGTGTCTGAATCAAAAGAACGCGTCCGGAGCGCCTTGCGTAATTGCGGCCTCCCTTTCCCTCGCCGCAAAATTACCGTTAACCTCGCCCCCGCTGATTTAAGAAAGCGCGGTCCGGCTTATGATCTGCCGATAGCTATCAGCATCTTAGCGCTTAATAATAAATTTTCTGCTGGTGTTTCAAAAGCTATTCTGGTCGGAGAATTATCTTTGAGTGGCGAAGTGCGTCCGATAAACGGCGTTTTATCAATGGCGATAGCGGCTAAGCAAGTGGGCCTGACGACCTTATTCGTGCCCGAAAATAACGCCATCGAAGCTAGCCTCATTGGCGGTCTGATAATCTTTCCGGTTACAAGCTTACGGCAAATAACCGAGCACCTCCAGGATAAATCATTAATTTCTGAATTTCAGCCCCCGATAATTACTAAATCAGAACAAAACATCCGTCATTTTAACTTAAGCGACATCAAGGGGCAAGAAAAAGCCAAGCGCGCGCTAGAAATCGCCGCGGCCGGAGGACACAATCTTTTATTATGCGGACCCCCGGGATCAGGCAAGACCATGCTCGCTAGCGCTATGTCTGGTATCCTGCCGGATTTGAATTTTTCCGAAAAATTAGAAATAACTAAAATATACAGCGCCGCTGGAGAATTAAAAGATGCCGCTATCATTAATCGCCGGCCTTTTCGTTCGCCTCATCACAGCGCTTCCGCTCATTCCTTGATAGGCGGAGGGGCTTATCCACATCCAGGAGAAATATCCCTAGCTCATCGAGGTGTTTTATTCCTGGATGAATTTCCGGAATTCTCGCGTTCGGTCCTAGAAAATCTGCGTCAACCCCTAGAAGAAGGGTTTATTAATATCAGCCGCTCATCTAAAAGCCTGAGATTTCCCGCTCGTTTCACGCTGCTAGCAGCCATGAATCCTTGCCCTTGCGGCTATTATGGAACTAAAGACCGCGCCTGCCATTGTACAGAAAATCAAATCGCTGCCTACAGACGTCGCCTGTCGGGACCGATAATGGATCGCATTGATCTTCATGTCGCTGTCGACAGGGTTTCTTGGAAAAAACTGGATGAAAAAAATAATGATTTCACTAATAATTTCTCTTCCGACGATATCCAGAAAAAAATAGAAATGGCCAGAAAAATACAGGCGCAACGCTTTAAGGATCATCATCTCCTGACCAACGCCGAGATTCCCGGCCCGCTCATCAAGGCTTTCTGCTCCCTAGATAAAGGCGGGGAGTCTCTGCTTAATGAAGCCAGCGACAAGCTGAAGCTGTCGGCTCGTTCCTATTTCAAAATCATGAAGATAGCCCGCACCATCGCGGATCTCAGCCAAGAAAAATATGTTTTGTCAGAGCATATCGCCGAAGCTTTGCAATATCGGCCGAGGTCAGATTAGCGCCCGGGCCAATTGGAACATATGCTTATTTTTTGCTATAATATAACCAGCAAAATAAAATTATTCATATGTTCAAAAAATTAACAGTTCTCTCTCTATTAGCGGTTTTCCTTCTCAGCGCCGGTTTCGGCTGTAAAACTCCCAGCGCGCAGACTCAAGCGGCCATGACGCCGATCACCCTGACTTATTGGCGCGTCTTCGATGACAGCGACGCTTTTCAAGAGATAATCGCCAAATACAAAGCCCTTCATCCTCATATCACTATCGAATATCGAAAACTGCGCTACGAAGAATATGAAAACGCGCTTCTCAACGCTTTGGCGGAAGACCGCGGACCAGACATATTTTCCATTCATAATACCTGGATAAAAGGATATGAATCTAAGATAGTCACGATGCCGGCGACGATTACCATACCTTACTCGGTAGTTTCAGGAACTCTCAAAAAAGAAACGACGATCGAGCTGCGGACGACTAATAGCCCGACTCTCAAAGAAATAAGGGATAATTTCGTCGACGCGGTCGGTTATGACGTTATTTCCGACGACGGCAAAGTCTATGGCCTGCCTTTATCAGTCGACACCTTAGCGATGTTCTATAACAAGGATTTATTCAATAACGCCGGCATCAGCCAAGCTCCGCCATACTGGAATAAAGAATTCTTGCAGGATATTAAAAAGCTGACTAAACAAGATACGAAAAAAGAGCTGATCCAATCCGGAGTAGCTTTGGGCGGATCTTCCAATATCAACCGCTTTAGCGATATCTTATCCGTCCTTATGATGCAGAATGGCGCCGTGATGATGGACGGCACCCAAGTCTTATTTAATCTCGTTCCGCCGGCCTCGAAAGATACTGGCTATAATCCTGGGTTAGAGGCCTTACGCTTCTATACTGATTTCTCTAATTCCGGAAAAGAGTCCTATGCTTGGAATAACGGGTTGCCAAATTCCTTAGAGATGTTCACTAGCGGGAAGCTGGCTATCTATTTCGGCTATTCTTTCGACTTGCCGACCATCAAGACACAGGCCCCGAAACTTAATTTCTCCATCGCCAAGCTGCCTCAGATCGAGGGCAACCCGCCGACTAATGTGAACTTTGCTAACTATTGGGTAGAGGTCGTGTCTAAGAAAAGCACTCATCAAAACGAGGCTTGGGACTTTATCCAGTTCATAACCAAGGAAGAACAAGCTAAGAACTATCTGGAAAAAACCAAAAAACCGACGGCTCTGCGCTCTTTAGTCGCCTCTCAAAGAACAAGCGACGAAATCGGCGTCTTCGCCGACCAAGTCCTGACGGCCAAAAGCTGGTATAAAGGCAAGAATGCCCAAGCGGCTGAAGACGCCTTTAAAGAAATGATCGACGCGGTCGTCAATAATACCGGCGAAAGAATCCAAGACGTAATTAATAACGCCGTCTCTAAGATCCAACAGACCGTCAACTAATAAGAGTCTTCTAAATAAGCAAATGAATCCTTATGTCTAAAAAAAATATCATCACCGCGATTTTCTTAGGTCTATTCGTTTTCAACATCTCGCTAGCTTACGGGCAGGGTCTAGTGCCGGCAGCGAGCGGACCGGCCTGCTCGGCTGGCGATGCGACTTATTGCGGCAATTACGAAATTAATGATTTTATCGTACTGGCTATTAATGCCTCGAAATGGATCTTAGGCATGGTCGGATCGCTCACGCTCGTCATGTTTATCTACGGCGGCGTCCTCTTCCTTATTTCCGGAGGCGGCAGTGAAAAAATATCGCAAGCTAAGAAAATAATCGTCGCCGCTATCATCGGGCTTATTATCGTCTTCTCCAGTTATCTAATAATTCAATTCGTTCTGGGATCGATGGGCCTGACCTGGAGCGGAAAAATAGCTGTGCCGCAAGTGCAATAATCGCCAAGATGATAGCCTTTACTCCGAAAAAATTAGCCCTGGAAGATACTGTCGGAGAAAAACTCCGCCGGGCGAGGCGCGCCCTTAATCTGAATATCGAACCGATTGCCAGAAAGCTGAAAATCCGCGCCGAATACTTGATGGCCATGGAAGACGAGCGATTCGATAAACTGCCGGCCGGATTATACGGCAAAAATTTCTTGAGAGAATACGCCTCATTCCTGGGCCTGAAACCGAAAGAACTAATTAAAGATCTTGATGAAAAGATATTCGGAGAAGAGAACGTTAATCCCTTCTCACAAAAAGTATTAAAGAGCCATCGGCTCTTAGTCTGGCCCAAGATAATCAAAAATGTCCTGACTTCCGGAGCCGTCCTCATCTGTTTCCTCTATCTGATCTTCTACTTCAAGAATATAGTCACGGCCCCCGACCTCACAATAATCCAACCTGATAAAAATATCCTGACTAGCGCCAATTCGATGACTATCAGCGGCCAGACAGAGCTGGAAGCGGAGGTACGGATTAATGGCGAAATCGTTCTGAACAACAATAAAGGAATATTTTCCCAGACGATCAATCTCAAGAAAGGCTTGAATAGCATCACTATCAGCGCCAAGAAAAAATATAGCCGCGAACAATCGATAACTCGCCAAATATTAGTCGAATAAAATTAACGTTAAAGATATATGCCAGAAATAAGAAAAAGCGCCCTATTTGACATCAACAGCATTTTGAGTAAAATAGGCATAGACGAGAAACAGCAGGTAGCGGAGTTAGGCTGCGGTAATTTCGGCTTTTTTGTCTTCCCGCTCGCGCGCCTAGTCGGGCGTCAAGGCAAGGTTTACGCCGTTGATATTCTGAAACCGACCCTGGAAGAAATAACGAAAGAGGCCAAGAAGAATAATATGCCGCAAGTGATCCCGATTTGGAGCAATCTGGAAGTATTTAAGGCCGCCGCTATTGAAACTAGCAGCCTAGATAGCGCCTTATTGATAAACGTCCTTCATCAATCAGAGAAAAAAATCGAGATACTGCGCGAATCAATACGTCTTCTAAAAAGAGGCGGAAAATTATTAGTCATTGAATGGAAGAATATGGACTTGCCTCTAGGCCCGGCGCCGGAAAGACGAGTCAAACTGGAATCATTGAGGTCGGCCATACCTAAAATCGGCTTGAATATCGTGGAAGAATTCGAGGCCGGCCCTTATCATTACGGATTAGTCTTAACTAAATTATAAATATGAAAAATCTATTAACCCTGGACTATTGGTTCAATCTGACGCCTGAAGCTTTCGTGCCGCTGGCGCAAAAATCATTTATTACTCTAGTAGTCGCCCTGGCGGCGGCGGCCTTGCTAATCGCTATCATTAAGAGCCGAGGCGGAATCTACCGCGGCTTCTTCAAGCGCTTATACGCTTTCTGCCTTGCCAATGCCATCATCGGGCTCCTATTCTTATTCTTTAACTATGAAGGCGTGCCTTTCTTATCAGCTCGTTTCTGGCTAGGACTTTGGGTATTAATGATGATCGCCTGGATCATCCCTGTCATCATCAGTCTAAAAGCTATTCCTCAAAAGAAGAAAGAAAGAGAGCAAGAAGAAAATTTGAAAAAATACATCCCTAAATAACCGTCTCTAGCAACATTGAAACAACCGATAAAATAACCCCTTCTTTCAAGGGGTTATTTATTTATATGACTGAAAATAAAAAAATCGGCGACCGCGGAGAAGCGATCGCCAAAAAATATTTAGAAGAATCGGGATATACAATCATCGCCTCGAACTATCGATTCCAGCATCTAGAGTTAGATATCATCGCTGAGAAAGACGGGCAGCTGATATTTTTCGAGGTAAAGACGCGCGCCAAGAATGAAATCGACGGTCTGGATATTCCTCTGGCCACCAGACAAGTGAGGAATCTTAAGCGCGCCGTTATCGCTTATTGCCTCCAAAGCGGAAATGATCTAAATTCTGTTCGCCTAGACCTAATTACGATTACAGCTGATCGCGCCGCCAGCCTAGCCAGCCTCAAGCATTATAAAGATATCTTCTGATCTTTACTGATGATCGAAAAATCTATTTTCTTCAATCTCCGCCTGAGAACCAGCGAATTTTTTATAAAATCCAAGCTGTCGCGAAAGACTTTGACCGTGCTCGGACGGCGCTGATAGCGATTTTCCCGCCAGTCTACCGGCACCTCCCTAATCTGAAAGCCGGAACGCAGCGCTAGGATAGCCAGCTCGGTATCAAAAAACCAAAAATCATCGACTAAATATTTTTCCAACGCTTGAAACGTCTCTCGACGGACCGCCTTGAAGCCGCATTGCAGATCAGACAAATCATGTCCGAGCAAAAAACGAGATAATAGATTGTAGGATTGGGAAACTATTTCTCTAAATAACGATCGCTTAGTCGCCGCTCCGGCGGACAGCCGTGAACCAATGGCTAAATCGGCCTCATTATTAACTAATGGCCTTATTAAAGCCGGCAGGTTATCCAAAGAAACCGCTAAATCGCAATCCATATAACTGAAAACGTCGGCGGCGCTGTCCGACCAATATCTTTTCAGGGCGCGGCCGCGGCCAGACTCAACCACTTCGATAAAGTCTATCTTATCAGGAAAACGTCGCTTAAAATCCCGCACGATTTCCGTCGATGCATCATTAGAGCCATTAATAACCACGACGATGCGCCAAGAAAAATTAAATCCGGCTTGGCCACAATAAGCTAGCAGCTTATTTAAGCTGCTTTCTAAAATAAGAGCCTCATTCTTTGTTGGTAAACAAAAATCAACTAACATATCATTTAATCTTCTTATAGATTATAGCTGTCCCGTCGTAGTAAACCGCTTGCCAATCGCCAGCAGCGGCCAGATAATCGCGCAGATAATTATGACTGGCTAGATTCTGGCCGCTGAGCCCAAAAAATATCTGTTCCCATCTTTTCGCTCTTGTTTCCTCATCCTTAACCGGCATCAGCACTAAACCGATATTGTAATCAGCCATCTTTTCAGAGATTTTAGCATCTTTCTTGAAAAATTCGAAATATTCTTCCAAAAATGTCTTATCCTTATAAGCTACTTGCGGCAAGCGTCCATCGATAAAAAGTTGGCGCCCGGGCAGCGTCCAAATAAGATAGCCGCCCCAGCCATAATCATTGAATAGACGCATTTGGTCATATTGCGGATGCGCTTTTAAATATTCAACCGCTCCCACCGGATAATCGCGGCGGAAGGATGAGAAAGGATCAATGGTAAAATTAGTCGAGACTAATTGCAAGAGCGTCGCCAAGAATAAGCAGATAACCAAATACCATTTCAGCCAGGTTTTTAAAGCCCAAAACGATTCGGGTTTTTCTCTGTGATTATCCGTCTTGAATAACGAACTAAAAATCCCTACCAAAGGTACGAAGGTCGCCACAAACATCAACGGAAAATGGCGGCGCGACTTAAAGCTCAAGAAAATAAAGAAAACGAAAAGAACTAGAGTCCATAAATCAAGACGCCAAGACCTCTTAGCTCCGTGGCTATAATATATATAGAAGATAACCCCTAACAAGACTAGAGCTAAATACAATAGCTGCTCATATTGGAAAGGGTGAAGGAATTGCGAGCGCCATTCCTGGATATGCCAAACATAAAAACTATCTTTGTAGCCGCCGAGGAAGGAATACAGCTTCAATTTATATGGAGTAATAAGAGTGGCGGAAAAAGACACCAAGGCCGCGCCGGAAAAGACTAATATTTCCCGGCTTTTTAAAATGTTAGAAAAATCCAGCCAATCTTTATTAAAATAACGATAAATTATCTTTTCCACAATCTTCACTCCTGCCCAGATAAAGAATATTGCCAGGCCAATCAGAAAGCTGCCATGCAAACAAGCCCAGAAATACATGATTGGAACAAGCGCCAAAAGAGGTCTCCAATCTTTATGCTTATTATAATGATAGATGATGATTAGAATCAGGACTAAAAAGAATAAGCCGCTTTCTTGCATTCTCACCCCAAAATGCGGCGAAGAAGCGATAACCCCGAAAAGTTGAAAAATAATGATAAAAAAAGGCGAAATAGCCGGATAAACGCGCCGCGTCCAGATATTCAAGATGACTAAAACGCTAACGATAAGCAAAGCAAACAGAATAGACAAAGCAATATAGCCTTGATGACCGTAAACTTCAAAGGCCACCAGATTACTCAACCATTCATGATCAACCCAATTACCGGTAAAAGTATAATTATAGTGGTTGGCCTCCGGCATTGACATGGTTTGAGCGATTTCCTCTCCGACTTTTAAGTGCCAGCCCAAATCCGGGTCTAAATACCCAAAAGACCATCTCAAAAGCAGGGCGAATATGAAAAAATAGAAAAAAGCCCACAAAATCAAAGAAAAATTATTTTTTTCCAGAATTTTTTTCATAAAATAGGCTAAAATAAGCTAATCCTCTCCTATTTTACCATGCCTCGATTTATTTGTCTTGTTATAAATAATATGCTAAAATTAAAGATGTAAAATTAAAAAATATCAAAAAACTAGAAAGGTGGTGAATTTATGAAAAATATTTCTAAACATTTAATCTCCTTGGCTATTCTAGCGTTCTTAGTCGTCCCGGCTTTTGCTTTGACGGCTCACGCCCAGTTCGACCCAGGATTGAACGCGGTTAGCAACGGCCTGAACAATTCTTTGTCCAGCACCGATCCGAGAACCGTTATCGGCCGTATCATCAATATGGCTTTAGGGTTCTTGGGTGTAATCGCTGTCGGCATCGTCTTACTAGGAGGCTTCAAGTGGATGACCGCCGGAGGCAACGAAGAGAAGACCGGAGAAGCTAAGAAGTTGTTAGGTGCTGGCGTCATTGGCTTGGTGATCATCTTATCATCATGGGCAATCGCTACCTTCATCATCAACTCTCTCATGAATGCTGTAAACTAGTTAAAATACGTGATTCTCATCTTTCTGATGGGAATCACTGTCCTGGATCAAAATCGTTTTTTGGTTCAGAACAGTGAATAATTAGCCTCTTTATGATAAAAAAAATCTTTCTTATTTTTGTCTTAGCCTTCGTCTCGCTTTCTTTTTCCTTAAATCAGGCGTTGGCGCAGATAACCGATAACCCGATGACGGGGCTCAACGAATCCGCTGAAAAAGTCGCGGCTTATGATAACGACCGGGCCAATCCTAGCGATAATTTCCTCGCGACCAAAGTCGGCCAAATCATCAGCGTCGCCCTTTCTTTCGTCGGCGTCCTTTTCTTTATCCTAATGATTTACGCCGGTATCCTCTGGATGACCGCCAGTGGCAACGAACAGCAGATTTCTAAAGCGAAAGGACTTCTGATAAACGCCATCATCGGCATTATCGTGGTCTTTTCCGCCTATGCCTTAACGGCCTTCTTGGGCAACAATCTTCTACAATAATGAAAAAGCTTATTTCTAAAAAAATAATCCCGTCTCTCTTAATAACCGGCTTATTTCTTTTCTTTTCTGGCTCCGCTCTGGCTGCTCAAGTAGGACAGACCTATAATTTCAAGGATCAGAGCGGCTTAGGCGCGGCGGCTGGAACCGCCGGGTATGATATTGGCACTAGTGCGACTACCCTGGAAAGCGTAATCAGCCGCATTATCTATACCTTATTGAGCTTTATCGGCATACTTTTCTTCGGACTAGTCATTTATGGGGGCTTTACCTGGATGACAGCTCGCGGCAACGAAGAAAAAGTCAAAAAAGCAGAGGGCTCGATTATGAACGCTCTTGTCGGGCTGATAATAACCCTTTCGGCTTACGCCTTAAGCTATTTCTTAATAAATTATTTTTGGCAATAATCTATGAAAAAGGCCGGAATAATATTTTTGTTCTCATTTCTCATCTTATCGGCTATTCCGGTTCAAGCCGCCCTATTGAATAGCGCCAAACAGCAAGAATATATTGATAATATCAAAACTACGGCCGCGGCTACGGAATACGACACAGAAACTACTTTAGAAAACCGCATTAGCGCGGTTGTCCGCATAATCCTCTCATTTATAGGAACAATTTTCATAGTCCTGGCTTTCCTGGCCGGCAGCGACTGGATGCAAGCGGCTGGCAACGAAGAAAAAGTTAAGAAATCTAAGACAACCATCAAAAACCTAATGATCGGGTTAGTCCTAATACTCATGGCCTATGCTTTGAGCTCGGGATTCAGCGCTCTGTTAGTAAGGACTCTCGTAACGAAATAACTAAACGATATGAAAAAAGAAATCAAATCAATCCTCTATTTCCTCGCCTTAAGCGTCTTCTCTATTCTTCCTGGGCTAGCCTTAGCCCAGACGACTCCGCCACCGCCAGCCGGGCCGTCAAAAATAATGGATAAGCTCACGACCGTCGCCGGAGAAGGCGGTTATCAGACTGATGCTAGCATCGCCTCAACTCCGAAGATTATCGGTACTGTCGTCGGCGCCTTCGTTGGGTTCCTGGGCATAACATTTTTAATCCTCATTATTATCGCCGGATATAATTGGATGACGGCTAATGGAAATGAAGAAAGTATCAAGAAAGCTAAAAGCACTATCAAACAAGCGATTATCGGCCTAGTTGTCGCTATTTCCGCTTATAGCCTTTGGGGCTTCATCTTCAAAAGATTTATATTATTAGGCAACTAAATATGAAAAAAATAATCATCACTTCGCTGATCCTGATAATCGCGCCGCTTCTTTTTCTTAAAGTCGCCTCTGCCCAACTTATAACCAACGCCACGGGCGAAGGCAGTTTGGACAGCATAACTGCTATCGTGGCGCAACAGGCCAATTTCGGACAGGTTGATATTCGCGTTCTAGTCTCCAAGATTATCCGAATCGTCCTTGGCTTCCTCGGCATAATCTTTCTAGTACTACTCATCTTAGCCGGTTTCCGCTGGATGGTGTCGGGAGGCAATGAAGAGGCGGTGAAAAAAGCCCAGGCAGCGATTAAGACTGCAATTATTGGTCTAGTCATCGTTCTAGCCGCTTACTCGATTACTTACTTCGTCTTCAAGTATCTGCCTTTCAGCGGCGGATCCACCCCGCAGGTGCAAACTGGCGGATAAGAATCAATCTATAAAAATAAAATTAAAAGGAGTATTGAATAAATACTCCTTTTTGTTTTGTCTTTAAAATTTTAAGAACTTTGCGGCCCAATCTAGAAACGAGGCATGTAGATAAAGTTGAAACATTCTTCCCCTTTAAAGACATGGGTGCTGCCATTAATAGTTATCTGACTATCAGCGCATGATTGAGATGATCCATTTAAAGTAGCTACTGAGTATTTACCTGGAACCAGATAAATATTAATCTTCTTGAAAGGATCAATAACGACAGTCTTATTTTCACCACCATCAATGGAGGTAATTATAAAAGTTACTGTCATGACATAATCATTAGCCACAATCACTTTATAGCCACCCTTAGTCGCAGACAAATTAGAAGGATCGACGGAAGAAAGATTAGCTTCTACTTTTTCAATAACTAATTCTTGTCTCCTTAAGTAATTACCCCTTTGGCGAAGCTTAATCTCCCGACGCGAAGCTTCTTTGGGAACTTCACGAGTAAGAGTAAAACTTAAGAAGAGATTATCGCGATATTTTTGTAAGTCCGCGATTTGCTGTTTCTTGCGGCTAATCTCATTTCTGACATAAGTCAGGTGATAAGTATCAGCCCGGTGGATAGTCAGACTGTCCTTAGTCAAGACGTCAATTTCCTTAAAGGTTTTTTTGATTTCTTTTTCTAAGGCGTTGATCTGCCTTGATTCTTGTTTGGTCTGACCAAAAGCATTGCTAGCTACTATAGCTACCATCGCTAGTAAAACTACAAATTTCTTCATGGGTTCTATTTTTTATGGTTTATATTCGGTTGTTAAGGAGCGAAAACGCTCTCTTTTTTGATAGTCCTGCTTATTTAACTATCTAAATATAATAGCATAAATAATAAAATGCGTCAAGTATTATCCACAGCAAAGTCTTGACTTTTTTATTCAACCGTGCTAAAGTAATTGGTCAAGAAAATCCCTGCTTTAATATCTTTCCTATGATATAGTCGGGATTTTTTAATTGGCTAATATTAAACAAATATGAAAATACTACAAAAAATGGCTCAAGAAATCGTCCCTCTGAGTAGAAAGCAGAACATTGTTCTGCTGGTAATCATCGCTTGTATCTTTCAATTCGCTTTATTCTTCGCTCCAGCACTCGCCGATGAGGCTGTCAGTAAGGCTAATGCCCAGACCAATGACTCTGATATCATTATTACCAATGATTCTATGGTCAAAGAGTCTAAAATGGGTGAGGAGGCCGCTAAATTGACGACCCCGGCCATTCTTCGAGCCACTTTGCCGGTAGCTGAGGCGGTTGCTTCTTCTACAAATATCAAAGTTGTTCGAACTAGCACCCATACTATTACCGCTTATAATTCTGAAGCTGGACAGACCGACGACTCTCCCTGTATCACGGCTAACGGCTATAACGTCTGCGAGAGCGGAGTAGAGGACACTATCGCCGCTAACTTCTTGAAGTTCGGCACTAAGGTCCAGATTCCGGAACTTTTCGGAGATAGAGTCTTCGTCGTCCGCGATCGTATGAACAAGAAGCATCCTAGCCGCGTTGATATCTGGATGGTGGACAGACACGATGCCGTCCAGTTCGGAGTCAAGGTAGCTAAGATTCAGGTCGTCGAAGTAATCGAATAATTTTCAATTCACATATAAAAACGCCCCGGGGAACCGGAGCGTTTTTTATTTAGTCCTTATCCGATATTTAAATAGCCTCTTAGAAAAATAGGCTTAAGAACCCGCGGCTGCGGCGGATCTCCTTTTCTCTCTTGGTTATCGCTAAAGTCGTGGCAATAACCGTGTCCGGATTCAAAGAGATGCTGTCGATTCCCTCTTCGACCAAGAACTCGGCGAAATCCGGGAAATCGCTCGGGCCTTGGCCGCAGATGCCGACCTTGCGGCGATATTTCTTGGCTACCTTGATGAGCTGGCGGATCAATATCTTAACGGCTTCATTCTTTTCGTTAGAAACTCCGGCAACATGCAGGCTATCCCCGGAATCGCGATCGATTCCTAAAGTAAGCTGAGTCAAATCGTTAGAACCAATAGAGAAACCATCAAAAATATGACAGAACTTATCGGCTAAAATAATATTTGCCGGTATTTCCGCCATAACGTATATTTCTAAACCGTTCTGGCCGCGGCGCAGGCCGTTCTCAGCCATGATTTCCTGAACGCGCTTGCCCTCTTCGATCGTCCGGCAGAAAGGCACCATGACTTTTAAGTTCTTCAGGCCCATCTCATCCCTGATTTTCTTAATCGCCTGGCATTCCAAACGGAAAGCCGGCAAGAAAAGAGGCGAGTAATAACGGCTGGCGCCGCGCCAACCAATCATTGGATTGGATTCAATCGGTTCATAGGCCGCTCCGCCGATAAGATTAGCGTATTCATTAGTCTTGAAGTCGCTTAGGCGGACGATCACATCTTTCGGATAATAAGCCGCACAGATAGTGGCTACGCCTTGAGCTAGACGATCGACAAAATATTGAGCCTTATCACTATAACCGCTAGTCAGTTCGTCAATCTGCTTCTTCAGCTTCTGGTCTTTCAAGGATTTATAGCCGATAAGAGCTAACGGATGAATCTTGATGTAATTATTAATAATGAATTCGAGGCGCGCTAAACCGACGCCGTCATTAGGGATGAAAGAATTAGTGAAAGCCATATCCGGCTCGCCAACGTTCATCATGATTTTAGTTTTTGGACGCTTCATGTTTTTGACGTCAGTAGTGTTCACCTTGAACGGCAACTTGCCTTCGTAGACGAACCCAGCCTCGCCGGCAGAACAATCCACCGTTACTGCCTGGCCGCTTTTGATCTTTATCGAACCATTTCCGGTCCCGACGACGCAAGGGATGCCGAGTTCACGGGAGACAATAGCGGCGTGGCAAGTGCGGCCGCCCTTATCGGTCACGATGGCAGAAGCGATCTTCATGATCGGCTCCCAATCAGGATCGGTCATGTCAGTGACTAAGACTTGGCCCGGCTTAAATTTATTGATATTCGCGACATCCATCATCCGATTGACAGCGCCGGCGCCAATCTTGCTACCAACGCTCTGGCCGGAAACTATCACTTTGCCCTTCTTGGATAATTTATAATTTTCTATGATATTTACGGGCTTCAGGCTCTGAACCGTCTCCGGTCTCGCCTGCGTTATATAGGTGTCGCCAGTCTGACCGTCGACCGCGAATTCGATATCCATCGGACGCTTATAATGTTCCTCAATCAACATGCCCCATTTAGCCAGCTGCAAGACCTGCTTATCGGTCAAAGAGGGCTTGATCTGATCAGCTGCGGGAATAGAAACATTCTTAACTGGATTCTTTCCCTTCAGGTCATAAATCATCTTGATATTCTTCTTGGATAAGTTCTTAGAAATTATCGCGCCGGTTGGCTTGAAGACATAAAACTCATCCGGAGTGACGTGACCCTGGACAATATTCTCGCCTAGCCCGAAAATCGAGTTGATGAGTACTGCATTTTTAAAGCCGGATTCGGTGTCAATCGTAAACATGACGCCGGATGATCCTAAATCGGAACGAACCATCTTCTGAACGCCGACCGATAAGCCGATAGAGAAATGATCGAATTTCTTGTCGACCCGATAAGAGATAGCACGATTAGTGAATAATGACGCGATACATTTTCGGACCGCTAATAATAAATCTTTTTCTCCGGAAACATTAAGATAGGTTTCTTGCTGCCCGGCGAAAGATGCGTCTGGCAAATCTTCGGCAGTCGCGCTAGAGCGGACGGCCACATGGATATTCTTCGCTTTATAGCTAACGGACAATTCTCGATAAGCTTTAAGAATCGCTTCTCGGAAATCTTGCGGCATTTCCGTGGCGATGATCAGTTTTCTAATTGCTTCTCCGCGCTTCATTAAATCTTTAACATCTTTAGTGTCTAATCCTTTCAATATTTCCTTGATCTTTACTTTCAATCCGGTCGAATCTAGAAAATAATGATAAGCCGAAGCAGTGGTCGCGAAACCATTAGGAATTTTGACTCCTTTTTTGGTAAGATGGCCATACATTTCGCCAAGCGAGGCATTTTTGCCGCCGACTGTCGGCACGTCTTTGATAGTCAGCTCCTTAAAAAAATGAACGAATTTATTTTTTAGCATATTGATAGCTTAATTTTATTTTATATTTCCATTATAACACAAACTTTACTTTATAAGAATAATCATTTAATATGAAAATAATCGAGATCAATGCGGACGTGGCGAAACTGGTAGACGCACTAGCCTTAGGAGCTAGCGAGGCAACTCTTGAGGGTTCGAGTCCCTCCGTCCGCACCACACAGAAACAGGCTTATGCCTGTTTTTTATAAACCAAACAAGTTGCGAGCGGCGGCTAAAATTGCTAAAATTTAATCATGATTAACTTTCTCCACACTTTTCAGCCAACTGCCATATTTTTTAACCTCGGGCCGATAGCCATTCATTGGTATGGCCTTTGCCTGGTCATCGGAATGGTAGCGGCCCTCTTGATAACTTTTTATCTAGCCAGGTATTATAAGATTTCTCAAGATACCATCTTTGATCTGTCTTTCTGGCTTATCCTCGGCGGCCTGGCCGGCGCGCGCCTTTACGATGTCGGCCTAGAGCTTCCTTATTATATAGCGCATCCCTCGAGGATCATAGCGATCTGGCAAGGCGGCCTGGCCATACACGGAGCTATCATTGCCGGGCTGATCATCGTCTGGCTGTTTTCACGAAAAAAAGGCATCGACTTCTTAAAATTATCCGCTCTCTTAGCGCCGGGACTAGCCCTCGGCCAAGCTATCGGCCGCTGGGGAAATTATTTCAACCAAGAATTATTCGGCCGGCCGACAAGCTTACCTTGGGGCATACCGGTAAATATTCTGAATCGCCCGGCGGCTTATATCACTGATGCTTATTTCCACCCGACTTTTCTCTATGAAAGCTTAGGCTGCCTGATGATATTCTTAGTTCTCTTCTTCTTTAATGTCTGGGCCATAAGACAGGAAAGACTTTCAGGCTTATTCTATGCTTGGTTGCTCGGTCTTTATATGATATTATACTCTGTATTGAGGTTCTCATTAGAGTCCATCAAGATAGACACGACTCCTTATGTTCTCGGAATGCGCTGGCCTCAGATAATAAGCTTGGTTATCATTATCGGCGCCGTCTCATTAATATCAATCGCCTATGCCCGCTCCAAAAAAAAAATCTAAAAATAACCGCCAGCGCCTGTTAGTCTTATATTTCTTAGGCTTGCTTCTAGCCGTATCGACTGCTTTACCGGCCTATATCCAGTCTAATTTCCTGAGGCAATTCATCTCTCTCAATACCATTAGTCTTTTTCTAATAATCGCTAACATAGCGACCGTAGCCGCTATCCTGGTCTTTCCGAAATATATTAAGAAATTGACTAATTATTTCTTGACGAAGGTCGTTCTTGTCGTCTATGCCAGTTCTTTATTCGGATTGACTCTATCGACCAATGCTTCAACTGCTTTTATCTCTATCGTCCTTTTTTCAATCACCTCCAACCTCATATGGATAAATATGGATGTACTGATCGAAAGCTTCTCTTCTAATGCCTCGACTGGGAAGACACGAACGATTTATTTCACCTTCATAAACGCTGGCTGGATACTGTCCCCGATTATGACGACCTATCTTATCGGCAAGGGAGAATATGCCTTATCTTTCCTCATCGCTGGCCTTCTCGTCATTCCCTTCTTCCTGATTTTCTTATATCAGGCCAAAAATCTCAAGGACAATGTCAAATATCAGGAAGATGGGGTCGTAAAATCTTGCAAGAAAATCTGGAATAACAAAGATATGCGCGGCATATTCTTTGTCGCTTTCCTGCTCCAGTTATTCTATAGCACGGCCGTCATCTATCTGCCGATCTATCTTTTCCAAAATCTGAACATGGGCTGGGAAATGCTCGGTCCGATCTTTTCGGTCATGCTCATTCCTTTTCTAATCGTCGAGATACCGGCCGGAATAATCGCCGACAAGTATATCGGCGAAAAAGAAATGATGTCTGTTGGTTTCATTATCCTCATAATTGCCTTATTTCTTTTCTATTACATTAGCGTTCCTAGTTTCTGGCTATGGATGGCTGTGCTTTTCTTTTCTCGCATCGGCGCTGCCCTGGTTGAAGCGATGAGAGAGACTTATTTCTTTAAGACTGTCGGAGCTAAAGATGTCTCTTATATCAACATGTTCCGTATTACCACCCCTCTAGCTTATATAATTGGCCCAGGCATATCCATCTTAGTCTTCATGTTCTGGCCGCTAAATTACCTTTTTTTGGTGATGGCGATAATTATGCTCTTCGGGCTGGGCTTTTCCCTGTCTCTTAAGGACACTAAATAGAAAATCAGACCGATTGACTTTGAGCGGTTTTTTTTATAAGATATTCTAGCAGGCGGGTATCGTATAGTGGTTATTACCTAAGGTTTCCAACCTTATGAGAGGGGTCCGATTCCCCTTACCCGCTCCAATATGACTTATTTATTCTTCGTCCAGGGAGAAGGGCGCGGTCATCTGACCCAGGCGCTGGCCCTCAAAGCTAAATTAGAAGAAAGAGGCCACGAAATCTTGGCGGTAATAGCCGGACCGGATCCCGATTACGGGTTGCCGGCTTTTTTTGAAGAACAATTTTCAGGCAAGCTTATTCGAATCTCAAGCCCAAAATTTGTCAATAATAAGAGCGGCGGCGGAATAAACATGGCCGCTAGTATTCTTAGGTCCATCGGGCAACTTCATCGCTACTATCGATCCCTCAAACAAATAAAAAAAGTGGTACACGAAAAAAACCCAGAAGCTATTATTAATTTTTATGAACCTTTAGCTGGGCTGTACTCTCGCCTCTACCGCGATAGGCGCCCCTTTTTCTGCATCGCCCATCAGTACTTCGTTGAGCATGACATCTTTAAATTTCCGGCCAGCCGTTTCAGCGACCGTTTCGGATTCAAATTCTATAATCATTTGACAGCCCCCAGGCACAGCCAAAAAATAGCCTTATCGTTCACCGAAGAAAAGGATCTGAGTTATAAGCACTTATCCGTCTGTCCGCCGCTCATACGTCCGGACTTAAAAATATTAAAGCCAGCCAACGGAGGTTTTATTCTCACTTATTTCTTGAATGCCGGCTATAGCCAAGAAATAATAATCTGGAGCGAGAAAAACCCAAAAATAAAAATAGAGGCGTTTTGGAACAAGCCGGAGGCGGAAACCACCGTCCTGAGCGACAGTCTCGTATTCCATCATCTGCATGGAGAAAAATTCATGAGCTATCTAGCTAATTGCCGCGCCTACGCTAGCACGGCCGGATTCGATTCAATCGCCGAAGCCGCTTACCTGCAAAAAGATATCTTAATGGTTCCGACTAAAAATCATTTTGAACAAAAATGTAACGCTCACGACGCCCGCCGAGCAGGCATCGCGCTTACTTCTGAAAATTTCGATCTGTCGCTACTAGCAGACAAAGAAAAAACCCACTCTGGTTCGGCGCTAAAAACCTTCAAAGAGTGGGTTGATAATAATAATGACAAAATTCTAAAAATACTAGAAAGCTAATAACGATTCGATTAAATTGAATTGAAGAAACGTCGGGCTTACTCAAATAATCCTGCGGCAATCCGCCAATACTCCGGGTTGCCGTATTTTTTTTGGAAATACCACCATTCTACGCCCCAGATATAAGTGCGCCGAAAATCAAGATTAATCGCGTATTGCAGATTGGCCTTGAATTGATCCAGACTCATAGTATCATCAATCTCTTCCTTGGTCTGATCCATCATCTTGCCATGGGGGACCCAAGGCTCGGCCTGCAACTCCAAAACCATCAGGCGTTCTTTCGACAATCCCGCTAGCTTCGCCTTGACATCATAATAAAAGGTCGGAAACGGATATTTCATGAAGCCGAACGAAGAATTATAAACTATGCGATAGAGCGTGCTGCCGAAGATATCGCCTATCTTAGCTTGGCGATTCCAGAAACCTATCTCGCCTGACCCAGTAATGATAATTTGGCGGCTATCTAAGGATCTTACCAGCTCGAATTCCTGCTTGAGGAAATCCGGGTCTAATTCCGGACAGACTCCGAAAGTGCCCAAAAACGGCTCATTTTCGACCTGCCAATATTCAACACTGTCATCAGAACGATATCTTTCAACGATGGTTCTAATAGCCTTCATGGTCGCAACTTGTACGGCTACGTCATCACGATGATTAATCCAATCCGGATTATGACATTCGGGCCAGCGAGGAACGCGCCGACCGATGCTGATGATGAATTTCACTCCATGTTTTGTGCCCTCATCCAGGAGATAATCATACTTAGAAAAATCATAAACGCCCTCTTGGGCTTCAATCTCATCCCAATAAACTGGAATCCTGACATATTTTACCTTCAGCTCGTCGAGCATGGCCGTATAAGCTTCCTGCCAGTCTAACCCTAGGTCGCCGCAGAATTTTGTCGAGAAAGTCACTCCAAAAAAATCGGGGCGATGCTTCAAATCAATCTTCGCAGGATAATAGTCGGCAATCTTCAATAAATAAAAAGCTAAAGCGGCGACCAGGACTAAGCTCGCCAGCCAAATCTTGCGCCGGCGAAAATACCAGGCGACAAAAGCCTCCCTAAAGGCTCGATTACTCTCTTTGGCTGCGACAATCTTATCTAGGTCGGGGCTCACACCTTTTTTAATACTCTTAAAAGACATAATTAAAAAGTTATAAAATAAAGACCGACGGCCACGGAAGCGACGGCAGCCATCTTCTGCAAAAATATCTTCCAGGAAAAGGTTTCTTTCAACAAGCGCGGGGCGCTGAGAGCTAAAATAGTACTGATAACCAACAAGAACGCGTATTGCGCTCCTTGCAAGGCGTTGACGAGTACGACCGATCCTAGATAAATCGCATAATTCTGTAGAATAAATCCGGTGGCGCCTAAGGCCTGATTAAAAACGACTAAGAACTTATTCCGATTCGGACCAGACTTCTGCCATAAAGACTTAATCGCTCGCCGATCAACACGTCTAATCAAAAATAATAGGACAAAAAGAGCGGCCCCGAGCCTGGTCCAAATGAAGGCGCTGGCAAAAGGCTGGTAGGCATAAGCCTGCTTCGTGCTCAAAAAATAAACGGAATAGGCTAGGGCGGAAATAAGCGCTATACCCAATCCTCCGGACTTAATATCTTGAACTATACTGAATCTCCTAAGGACTCTCGCCAAATAACTGCGCGCGGTCGGCAAGAAGATTATGATCGCGACTCCGATGATTATGAAAAGCATCCCGAGCCATTGATTGATGGAAAAATGTTCCTTGAGGAATAAGAGCGAAAACAGGAGAGAAAATACAGGCGTCATTCCGCCGATAAAGACGAGAACGCGGGCGGCCTCGCCGCGGCGCAAAGCTTCATAGAGAGCCCACAAAGCGATCGCGAAAATAGCTCCGTTAAGAATATTAAAAATAAAAAGAGGCCAGCCCGGCCACTGCAAAAACCAAGGCGAAGCCAAAAGCATTAAGGCTCCGAGCAGACAGGCGGAAAAAGCGTAAGCCTTGCTGTTTTTTAAGACATTATCGACTAAAAACTTATCGAATAAATTAGCGACCGCTAACAGTAGATAGGCTGAAAGGGCTGCCGCAATCCAATTCATAGGGTATAGATTATTTCTGGCTTAATAATTTTTCAATGTTGTAAACGCCCATCTGTTCCGCATTAAGGAAACCATCGACGGCCGCACGCGCTAAGCGTCCAGAAGCTAAGAGATCAGGCAGCCACTCATCGACGTACTCCGGATCAAGGCTGTCAATTCCGGCCCCCATCGCCAAGAGCCATTCGCGATTCCAATCTTCTTGGCTGCCGACAGGAGTAGATATTATTATCGGCAATCCTAAAGCGCAGTAAAAAGAAAGCTCTGACGGCTTAGTCCAGAGTATCTCCGTCCGATGCAAACATTCATTGAATTTCTTAAAATACTCGATCTTATCGGAAGCAAAGATTATCTCTATTCCTTTTCCAATCCGCAAACCGCTCGCGGCCGCCGCCTTCTCAAAATAATCTTTAACTTCCGGCCTATTGCCCGCGACTAAATTCAAAGCAATCTTCCCTTCTCTTATCCCGAGCGCCAATTTCTTCATAATCAAAGCGCCAGTTTCTTTCTGAGCTCCCGCTCCACCGACAGCAAAAGTAATCGTAATCGGATGATTCTCTTTTTTCAAGGCGTCAGGAGCAACGGCCTTCAGGAGCGATTTATAATGGTCGCGATATACTCCGCCTTGGTCTAGCAAGGCCACGCGGTGCTCTAAATCATTAACCAATATCTCTTTCTCTGCACCGATATTCTCTTTAGGCAACGGAAAACCAGTAACAATAATATTCTGGGGTTTAACCCCATACATCAAGAATCTCTCTCTGACTTTTTCGCTCGGTACTAGAAATTTAGTCCGGCTCGTTTTCGGAGTAAGCGGCGCCCAGGCGCGAGAAGCATCGGTGTCGCAGATGATGCAATAGATATTACCCTTATAGCCATGGTACTCCGCGATATAGGCAGCCACAAAAAATGTAGTGACAAACGGCAAGGCTTCGCGATTCAATTCCTCGATCAAATTCTTTCCTAAACCCTTTTTAACGAAACGAAAAAAATATCTTTGCTGCGTAGTCGGCCGCGATAAATCACGGAAAGGATAAAGCGGACGAATCTTCTGAAAAGCATCCATGACCTCAAAAACAAGGTATCCAAAAAGAGGAATCTTCTTCAAGCGCGAGACCTTTTCATAAGAGCGCAAGCTCTTGATCCAATATTTTTCTTCCCAATCGGCTATTCCCGGATAATCATTGATAGTGATGATTTCTCCGGCGCTCATATCCATGAGCGGATAAGCCGCGCGCTGATGGCCGTACCCCATGTCGGCGGCGACGAGATTTATTTTTTTCATTGGCATATTTCAAAAATTCAGAAATATCGTCCTGAGCTATATTTCCCCTCTATTATAGCAGAATATTAATATTTTTTCTTCGCAAGATGATAATTTCCTTTTAATTGCAGATATTGATAGGCGTTAAGAGTCGAGATGGTCGCTTGGCCTATCGCCACGGTTATCTGCTTGGTTTCGCAATTAGTGACATCGCCGGCGGCATACAGGCCAGGAGTCCTAGTCTCGCCCTTCTCATTGATGATAATCTGATTCTTATCATTTCTGTCGACGAAGTCGGCCGCCAGGTCGGTGCTAGCGATGCGCCCGACTTCAATAAAGACTCCATCCGTCTTTACTTCTTCTTCTTTATTATCTTGAACGTTTAATATTCTTATCTTTTCAACTTTGCCGTCGCCTGATATCGCTTTTATTTCAGAATTAAAAAATATTTTTATATTCGGACGGCTATTCACTTCTTCTACTAAAGTTTCAAAAGCTTTGAAGCTTTCATTGCGATGAATAAGATAAACCTGAGAAGCGATTTTAGACATGATTTCGGCCGCATCTAGAGCCGCGTTCCCTCCTCCAACGACAGTCACGATTTTATTTCGAAAGAATGGCCCATCGCAATTAGCGCAATAAGAAACACCTTTGCCATTAAACTCAATTTCTCCCGGAACGGCTAAGCGACGCGGAGATAGCCCCATAGCGATTAATACGGTCTGGGATTCGAAAGAGTCTCGGCTAGTATAGACAACGAAGTTCCCATCTTCTTTACGCTCAATCTTCTTAACTTCTTCAATCTTCATTTCTGCCCCAGCGCCTACGGTCTGCTGCCTCATATTCTCGATCAACTCGAAACTACTGATTTTTGAGAAACCAGGATAATTCTCAATTTCGCTGGCCCAGACCATCTGGCCGCCAACTTCGGCTCCAATAATAAGAGTTTTCATCTCACGCCGAGCAGCATAGATTCCGGCGGTCATTCCGGCCGGCCCGGCACCAATAATAATCAAATCATACATAAAATTTAAGCTATGGAAATAAAAATTATATCTTAATTATATGGTTTTTATAACTTTTGTGCAAATGAAAAAATAGAGTGAAAAATTTTAAAAAATGACCATATAATTAATAATTTTAGCCAAAAAATTAAAGATTCCAACAGTTTGTGCACATTCTAAAAATATAATTATTTATTTAATATTAGCTAAATTATATAGGAAAGTCTACATAATTCTAGACTTATCGCTGTTCCCTGTTAATCAAATTGATATTATCTTTTATTAAACAAAAAAAGACCTCGCTTATACGAGATCTTCTTCTATTTGTGGACCATAAGGGACTTGAACCCTTGACCTCTTCCATGCCATGGAAGCGCTCTAGCCAACTGAGCTAATGGCCCTCTTTAGATTGTTCCTCAAGGAACATTTTCAGTAAAATTGTTCCTTGAGGAACAATTTAAGAAAAACACTGAAAAATAGGCAATATTTATATAATACTAGATTATAAATAAAAGTCAAGAAGGTAAAACTTAAATAAAAACCCAATAAAATTAAAAAGACCAGAATTATTCCCGGCCTTTTATAGATTTACTTGACTTCATACATTGATACTACATTTTAGACCATCAGTTATACCATTTCGGGTATTTTCATAAGTTCGCTATGATTTTTAAGAATATAATCTATAATCTCATCATAACCCTGTCCCAATCTTTCTTTTATATACACATTAATTGGATCAGCAGCGATGACTGACTTTTCTCGACATTTCACCGCTTCCTCAAAATCCTGTTTTTTAACACACTCAACCTTTAAGCTATCCAAATATTTGAAAGCTTCAAAAGCTTTTCCTAACTCATTTTCTGAATCTTTTAGCCACAGGCAAAGCACTCCGATGATCATAGAAACTTTTTTACAAAAAATTTCATGCTCTAAAAACGGTAAAAAGAAAAATTTCAAGAAATTTTTATCTATAGCCGAAATCTGGCAATAACTTACTTTCCCAGTATCTTTATGTCTAATTCTGTAACGGATTTTTACCCTTCCGCCTTCTTCTGAGACACGATAGATATCTCGAAAATAAATTTCTCTAATACCCTTCCTTGTTTCTACAATAAGTTTGAAACGCTGCGGATTGTCTAGAATATTAGAGGGATGACAATTCCTCAGAAGGCTTCTAAATTCTTCAAAGTCTTCTGGACCAAACAACAATACAAACACTACCGAACTTTTCACTGAGTTTTCCATGGCTTCTATTTTTTAAATTGTTAAATGACTGACAGACAAAATAACTAAATAACAATAAGCGAAGATACAGGAGGGAACTACCAAAATGTTCCTTAAGGAACATTTTCTAAAAATTAGGCTAGTCTTACTTAATATTTAGCTAACATTAAATAAAATATGTGTCCTCGCCCGGAGTCGAACCGGGATTTAGAACTTAGGAGATTCTCGTTCTATCCATTGAACTACAAGGACCTGTCAAGACGCTTTTATTCTATAACAATAATTTTGTTTTTACAATTAAATGATCATATTTTCTTTGACAAAGGAAGGGCATTAAATTACAATAAGCATAGGATCACTTCAGTTTACTATTATTTTAGCAAATTATATTTATTTTTTACTTAACATAAATAATATGTTTAGCAAAGACAATAAGTCAGAAAAATTTAAAGACGCCGAAACTATCATCGGCGCATCAATTAAAGTGAAAGGTAATTTCCAAGGGCAGGGAAACATCATTATCGAGGGGGCTTTAGAAGGATCCCTGAAGACGGCCTCAGATGTCTTTATCGGGCATCAGGCCAAAGTTGTGGCTAGCATCGAATCAAAAGGCGCGGTTATCAACGGGGAGGTCCGCGGCAATATCAAGGCTAAGGGTTATCTGTCTATTGGAGAAACCGCTAAAATCTTCGGCGATATCCAATACGGAGAGATATCGATAGATAAAGGCGCTTCCATCAATGGGCAATTAATAATGTTATCCGAGGAACATAAGCGTAACGAAAGAACTAAAGAAGAGACCGAAACCCCGTCTGAAAAATAGTTGAGAAAGAAAAACATTATGCATGTTTACGTTTACGACGACTATCTCAATAAAAGCAAATTCAATAGAACAATCAATCGGATGGAAATCCGGCTGACTGATTTGGGTTTAAACGGGAAAATCTTGCGCTTAGCCGGGATAAAGAATATCAAGGCCGCCATTCAGAATGAAATCAGAATAGGCGCGAAAACTATAGTCGCCGTCGGCAATAATCAGACGGTCAACAAGATTATCGGCGCTATCATCGATGACGATATCTACGGCGATTTTCAAAAGAAAACCCTTCTGGGCATAATACCGATAGGCGAAGATAATTCAATCGCCACCTCTTTCGGCATTAAGAATCCTGAAGATGCTTGCAATATATTATTAGCGCGCCGCGTCGAGAAGATAGATTTAGGCCTGGCTGGCAGCTATTATTTCTTGAATGAGGCCTCTATCCAAAGTCTGGGGACAAGGATAGATATAGGCGACTATTCTATAGAAACGATGGAGCGGGGAGAAATAAAGATAATAAACCTCTTGAAGGATAAGGATGAAGACATTAGATCAAATCCTCATGACGGCCTTCTAGATATCGTCATTAAGACAAAGAGGAAGGACCACACCTATCTTAACGCTAAAAACTTTAGGATTTCTAATCCGGACGAGAAGCTGATAGTCGATGGCGCTGTCGAAATAAATACTCCGACCGAAATCGGCATCCTGCGCGATCGGGTCAATATAATAGTAGGGAAAGACAGGCTGTTCGAATAATAAATTCAGGTAATAAAAAAGACCGACTTAAACGGGTAGGCAAGAAAATTTCTTTTAGGCACTTTCGAGCGTAAAGCCGGAAAAATCCTAACAAGAAAATCCCCATGCTTGTCGTGCCTGACCCGTTTAAAGCGGTCTTTTCTAAAACATGTCTTTTCTAAGCGACTTATTACTATATCACATAACAAAGGCGATGTCAATACTTTTATCCACACTTTAACCACAAAAAAACCCAAGATTTTTCTTGGATTTTTTATTTAATATCAGCTAAATACTATTAAACTTTAATAATTACGGGCAAGACCATGGGACGGCGCTGGGTAGTAACGAACAAAAATTGTCCAATTTCATTCCTGATCTTATTCTTAATATAGTCATCATCGGCTGCAGTCATCGGATTTTTGTCCTTGACTATCTTCTTAACCTTAGCCCTAGTCTTCTCGATTAAGTCGCGATTTTCTTTCATATGGACGAAACCACGAGAAATCAAATCGGGGTTGCCGATAATGGCGCCTGTCTTAGCATCGATAGTCGCGATGACGACAATCATGCCGTCATCAGCCATCATGCGCCGATCGCGTAGCACTATCTCAGAAACATCGCCGACACCCAAGCCATCGACCATAACATAATCAGTATTCATCTTTTCCTTGAGAACCAGCGGCTTGCGTCCTCTCTGAAATTTGATGACATTACCGTTATCAAGAACGAAAACTTGATCTTCACGGAAGCCTTCGCGTATAGCCAGCTTCTTAGCTTCCACCAACATATAATGATTAGCGTAAACCGGCAAGAAATAATCCGGCTTGATCTGCTTCAAGATATTCTTAATGTCTTCGGCATTAGCATGGCCGCCGGAATGGACATCCATAATACTGCTATGAATGACGTTATCGCTCAAGCGATAAACCTGGTCCTTAACTCTCTGGACAGACCGCTCATTTCCAGGAATAACTGAAGAGGAGAATACGACAACGTCAGATTTTTTAATCGATAAGTAGCGATGATTGCCGTTAACGATGCGAGAAAAGACAGCATTCGATTCGCCCTGCGCTCCGGTGCAGATAACTATAACCTGATTGTCAGGATATTTGCTGATATCTTCTACCGGAATAAGAATATTCTTATGAGCCGGTATGTAACCTAATTCTTGCGAAATACGCACATTCATTTTCATGCTATAGCCGTCGAGTGCGACTTTCTTGCCGATCTTTTCGGCATAGGCCAAGAGCTGAGTAATACGTTCCAACTGGGAAGAGAAGGTGCCGATAATGACACGGCCCTTCGCTTCGCTGATGAGCTTCTCAAGATTATTAAGAGTAACTTTAACCGGCACACGTTCAGCCGGATACGATACGCCCAAGCTTTCTAACATCAAAATCTTAGGAGACGGCAGCTGCGCCAAGTGAGTATAGCCGACGACCAGACCCTCCATCGGATCATTCTCCATGGTCCAATCACCCGGATGGATGACGGTACCGTGCGGAGTACTGATAATGACGCCGACCGCATCAATAACTGAATGCTCGACTTGAAAAAAGCTAATCTGGAACTTACCTAAAGCAATCTTCTGATTAACGGAGTTAACCGTAATAGTCTTGAGGTTCTTAGTCGTACCGCGCTTATAATCTTCTTGGCGATGCTTAATCATAGCTAACGTCAATTTCATACCGATGATCGGCGGATTCCCTAATTGTTCTAAGAGAATCGGAGCGGCCCCAATATGATCAAGGTGACCGTGACTGAAGATGACGCCGCGAATATTCTTTTCTTTGCCGCGCAAACAAGAAACGTTAGGAATAATATAATCGATGCCCGGCATGTCTTCTTCAGGAAACTGCAGGCCCATATCAAGGATGACAATATCATTATCATATTCGAAAACAGTGCAGTTGCGACCGACTTCTTCTTGCCCGCCGAGCGGATAAATCTTGAAGCTAGATTCGCTGCCGGCTGTTCTAATCTGGATAGGCGCGGCGGCTTTAGGCCGAGCCGGGAAAGGAGCTCTCGACTGAGACGAAAAATTATTTCTCGCCTGAGAAGACTGATTCGGTCTTGAGGGCGCAGAAAAATTTGGCCTAGGCTGAATCGGGGAGGCTGGCCGCTGTGGAGCGGAAACCGAAGCCGAAAAAGTCGGACGATGCAAAGGCAACTGAGCCGTCGGTCTAGCTTTAAAGGCTGGCCTAGGCGCTGGCGCTTGGCCTGATCTGGCGCGAACGCCATACGAGCCGGCATCATTTGCCGGCGGAGTTTTTTTAAAATTCATATTTAATTGAGTGGGGAACTATGCCCCTTAATAAGTCTAGTAATGTAAATGCAAGCTATCCGGAGAGGACGCTTACCAATTCATCTTTTTATCAGTTTTAAGATACCAGTCGCTAACGCCATTGAGGCGGTCGGCCGGCTCGATGATGGCTGTGCCGGTAAAACCCATGAGCTGATGCTCTTGGACATAGGTATATGTCGGAGAATATAGGAATATGACCGGCAGGTCATTAGTTATGATCTCTTGAAATTTCTTATATCTAACGATACGTTCCTGAACATCGGTAATGGTCCGGCCTTCTACCAGAAGCCGATCCGCTTCGGTATTGCTATAAGCGGCTAAGTTCAAACCCTTGACGCCAATCTGACTGGAATGCCAGAAAGCATAAACATCAGGATCGCCGCCGACTGATTGGCCATAAAGTAAAATTTCGAAATCGCGCTCTTTAACAACATTCACTACTTGCTCGCCAGAAACCGTTCGAATAGTTATCTTCACTCCAGCTTTTTCCCAATCAGCCTTAATCTTCTCAGCGACAGCAATATTAGATCCAGAGTCGACGACAGTGAGCACCGCGGTCAGTGGCTTGTTCTTAATGGTCGCTGCTGCCGTTTCCGGAGAATAACTATATTTAGTTATCGCCTCGTTATAGGCGAAATTTCCGGACAAGATTGGACCATCGGCTCGCTGATAAACTCCAGCAAAAATATCATTGATAATACTATCCTTATCTAATGCGGAAGCGAGCGCGATGCGCGTCTCCTTATCCGACAAAGCTTTATTTTTATTATTATTGAAGAACAAGGAAACTATCTGAGGCCGGACTAATTCATGGAAGTTCAAAGAATCCTGGGCTAATAATTCCTTACGATCCACAAAGGGAAGATAATTTAAACCAGCAACTTGATTATCATTCAAGGCTTTGACCGCTTCCAGATAATCGACAAAGAACTTAAAAGTCATATCCGTTATATACGGCTTCTGGCCATAATATGTTTTATTCGCCGTCAGGCGATATTCTTTCAATTCGCCGTTCTTATTCTTAACCAAGGACTTGAACTGATAAGGGCCTGAGCCTATCGGCTTCATATTAAGATCAGCTAAAGCGGCCGAATCAGGATTAATGCTTTCCCAAAGATTCTTTGGCAAGATGCCGAAAGTCAGCATCTCCTTGAAAGGCGCATAGGCATCAGACAAAGAGAACTTAATCGTCTGCTCATCTACTTTCTCCGCATTAACGTTAGCCAGGGCAGACCGGAGAGGCGAACGATAGGACGGATCCTTAATTAAATTCAAAGTGAATAAAACGTCATCGACAGCCAGATCAGCGCCATTATGCCATTTAACGCCAGTCTTTATCTTGATAGTATATTCTTTTCCATCAGCGCTCACATCGACAGCTTCGGCTAAATCAGCTTCTAAATTACCATTCTGATCATACTTGAACAAACTTGAATAAATCAGGCGGCTCAAATCGCTATCGATATCCCGATTAACAGCATAAATAGGGTTGATAGTCTTCGGATAACCGACAACTCCCTCGACATATTCGCCGCCGACAGCGGGCAGATATGTCAGATGCTTCTTGATGAAGACTACACCTAAGTAGATGGCATTCGCCAATATAACTAGAGCGCAGATTTTCACTATCAAGAATTCGCGCGGATTGAGGAATTTCTTGATATGCTTTATCTGATCACTAGTCGGAATCTTGCGTGGCGACAGGGAATAGACTAATTTCTTGTCTATATCTTCCTGGCTGACCGGAGTCTTTTTCAGAAAACCAAAAAAAGACCAGGTCGCCCTTGCCCGTCGGAAGTTCGATGTGATTTTATTTTTGAATGAATCCACAAATCTTATGTTTCTATAAGATAAAGGCGCCTAAAGATAAGAGTATGAAGATTGCGGCTAAAACTATAGTCGCAATAAAGAGTTTTTTTTCTAAGCCGCGTTTCGTCATATAGACGCCGCCAGTTCCGCCGAAGACTCCGCCTAAACCAGTGCCCCTATTCTGTAAGAGAATAGCGACCATCAGTAATATGGAAACGACGATTTGAGCTATTTTAATCCCAAACATCATATTATTTCTTTATTCTAGCGATCAAAGCCGCTAATGCTTCCTTATTGTTAACCGCTAAATCAGCTAAGATCTTGCGATCAACTTCAATCTTATTTTCTTTTAATAGGCCGATGAATCTGGAATAGGAAAGATCATGTTCGCGAACGAAAGCGTTGATCTTGATTTGCCAAAGGCCGCGCATATCTCTCTTTTTCTTGCGGCGGTCAACATAAGCATGAGCCCCAGCTTTAGTCAGAGCGGTCTTAGCGACTTTTATCAGATTTTTGCGTCCCCATTTAAAGCCTTTAACTGCTTTATGCAGTTTCCGTCTCTTTTTAACATGGGTCATTCCGCGTTTTACTCTAGGCATATGTTCAATTGCAAATTATAAATAAGATCTATTTGTAAGGGGTCAAAGTCTTTACAGTCTTGACGAAACATTTATTGACGGAAAGATCCTTGCGCTTACTGCGAGTAGTGTTTCCGGTTTCACGCGCGTTAAAATGATCTTGGCCTTGCTTGCGCTGAGTCAGATTATCTTTTCCAGTTCTCTTAAAGCGTTTAACAGTCGCTTTGTGGGTTTTAATTTTTGGCATATATTTCCAGATTAAAAAAACAGGCAGATACCTGATTTAACGGTTATTACTTTTTATTTATCAATATAATAGTAAATCTTCCACCCTGATTTGTCAAGGGTTGTTCTATTTCCACCGGGACTTCCGGCTTAGCCTGTAATTTAGCGACAAATCCCTTAATTATTTCGGCGGCCTTCTGGGGATATTGGCGCTCTCTGCCTCTTAAGATAAGTTCTACTTTAAGCTTATTATCTTTAGATAAGAATTTCTCGGCTTGAGCGACCCTCATATCCAAATCATGGTCGCTGATCCGGAAAGACAGACGGATATTCTTAGTTTCCGTCTTTTTCTGCTGCATTTTCTGCTTATGGGCCATTTTTTCCCGCTCATACTTCAATTGGCCAAGATTAACAATCTTGACTACCGGGGGATTAGCCTTAGGATTAACCTCTACCAGGTCGAAACCAGCTTCTTGCGCTCTTTGCATAGCCTCTTCTGTGGACATCTTGCCCAGGGCTTCATTATTTTCATCAATCACAAATACTTCAGGCACCTTGATTTGGGCATTGGCCGAAAAACTGGGAACTTCTTTTCTCTCAACTCGATGGAATTTAATGCGCATGGTTTTATTTGTTCGTCTTTTTAACTAAATTTAATACTATATTTATATCGCAAAATCCGCTAAAAGTCAAACAAAAATGGGTTATAGACAGCGGGGCTTGACATCGATATTTAATTAGTATAAAATAAGGTTATTAAAAATAAAACAGAATATTAAAAGAAAAACAAGATATGTTTTATATCTCTGTTTTTTTCTGTCTATTTCGGAACCTTAAAAACTGTATAATAAACAATCATGGTGATGGTTTAGATTTTGGTGCTAATTAGCATCAATTCAACAAAAAAAATTTTATCCGTTTCTAAAACGGAATCATATACGAAAACGCAAGTTTTCAATTAGAGTCAATCAAATTTTTAGAGAGTTTGATCCTGGCTCAGGATGAACGCTGGCGGCGTGTCTAAGGCATGCAAGTCGAATGTCTGTAGCAATACAGGCATGGCAAACGGGAGAGTAACACATTGGCAATTTACCCTTAAGACGAGGATAACCTTGCGAAAGCGAGGATAATACTCGATGGTATTAGAAGACATAAGTCTTTTAATTAAAGCTCCGGCGCTTAAGGAGAAGCCTATGGCCTATCAGCTTGTTGGTGAGGTAATAGCTCACCAAGGCTACGACGGGTATGGGGTGCGAGAGCATGGCCCCACTCACTGGGACTGAGACACTGCCCAGACTCCTACGGGAGGCTGCAG